>CAYXQP010000001.1:0-70000 GCA_964467515.1 uncultured Eubacteriales bacterium
GCGGCGGCGCGTAGAGAAACACCGGCGCGCAGTCCGCCACCTGGATCAGCAGGGTATGGCCGGGCAGGGCCGTCGCGAGGGCGTCGCCCCGCCCCAGGAACCACCAGCCGGCGCGCCCCTCCCCGTTCTCTCCCTCCAGGCACGGGGCCTCCACGCAGCGGACGTGGGCGCCGTGCAGCTGTTGCACGGCCACCTGTCGCCCCGGCAGCGCGGCGGCCGCCCGGAAACGAGCCCGGTTCTCCCGGACGTTCTCCTCTGCGTCGCCGGAGCCGAGGCCGAGGTTGAGGGAGGCGAAGGATCCCTTGCTGACGCCGCCGACCCTGGTGCTGAAAACGGCCCGGCAACGCCCGTCCCCCCCGAGCCGCCCCTCCAGGAAGAGGCATCCGTCCCGCCACTCCAGCGCGAAGGGTTCAGCCAACCCTCTCTCTCGATCCCGGCCCCGGCACCGCCTCGGCGGCACCCCCCTGCCGGCGACCCCTCTGGCTCGCCACCGGTTGGAACTCCACCAGGATCACGTCCACACCCACCTTGACTACCTTCTCCCAGGGGATCACGTATTCCTTCTCGGCGCCCAGGAACCACCAGAACCTGCCCGGCGCCGGCACCACGAGGGCGGTGACGCGGCCCGCCGCCAGGTCCAGCTCCAGGTCGGTGACGGGGCCGAGCCTTCTCCCGTCCAGGACGTTCACCACGTCCAGGGATCTGAGGTCGGAGCTCTTCCGCACGGGGCTTCCCCCCGCCGAACGGGCTGTTACCGTCCCAGCATATGAGAGCGGGCCAGCCGTTCAGACTCCCGCCCCCGCTCGCGGCCGGGAGCGAAGGGGACGGGGGCCGCGAGCCGGCTCGCCAGCCTGCCCGCCAGCTCCGCCACGTACCAGCGGAGGCGCAGCGGCGGGACGGCCGCGGCCGCGTGGCGGCCTGCGGCCGAGGTCCGGGTACCGGGCGACGGGGCGGCTTCCCCGGCAACGCCGGGAGCGGCCGCCAAGGGGAGGCAGAGGGGCGGATAGAGGACGCACCACCAATTGTGCCCCCGCCCCCGCCCGATGGTCACCACCACCGAGGGATAGCAGCCGGCCGCCAGGGTGCCGCCGGGAAAGCGGTGCCAGCCCACGTCCACGCCGATCCGGTCCCGCGCGCCCGCCGCCAGGAGGGCGCCGGCGGCCGCGCGCCCCAGCGCCTGCCGGTTGGCGCCCAGCAGCATGATGGCCTCCTCCGGCCCGGCGGCGGCACCCGCCAGCCGGGCGGCCACGGGGGCGACGGCCTCCCGCACCCGGATCTTGGCGGCCTGGTCCCGGGTGGAGTCGCTGGCGGCCACCACGTGCAGGCGCACCACGCCCGGCGAGGCGGCGCCGGGCCGGCATGGCGGGTAAGGCCGCCCGGCACCGGCCAGCAGCCGCGTCTGGGTGAAGAGGAGGGATGCCGCCAGCAGGACGGCGACCACACCCAGGCGCGGAAGGGAAGCTCCCCCCACCCTCACACCAGCTTGCGGAGCTGGGTCAGGGCCGCCTTCTCCAGGCGGGAGACCTGGGCCTGGGAGATGCCGATCTCCTCGGCCACCTCCATCTGCGTCTTGCCCTGGTAAAACCTAAGAGCCAGGATCAGCTTCTCCCGGTGGTCCAGGTGGCGCATGGCCTGGCGCAGGGCCAGGCTCTCCAGCCACGCTGAGTCCTCCGCCGCCTCGTCGTGGATCTGGTCCATGACGTAGATGGTGTCGCCGCCGTCGTCGAAGATGGGTTCGAAGAGGGAGACCGGCTCCTGGATGGCGTCCAGGGCCAGGATCACCTCCTCCCGCGGCAGGCCCAGCTCGGCCGCGATCTCCTCCACGGAGGGCTCGCGCGAGAGGCGGTGGGTGAGGGCGTCCCTGGCCTGCAGGGCCCGGTAGGCCACGTCCCGCACCGACCGGCTCACCCGGATGGGGTTGTTGTCCCGCAGGTAACGCCGGATCTCGCCCACGATCATGGGCACCGCGTAGGTGGAGAAGCGCACGTTCTGGGCCAGGTCGAAGTTGTCTATGGCCTTCATGAGACCCATGCAGCCCACCTGGAAGAGGTCGTCCACGTGTTCTCCCCGATTGTGGAACCGCTGGATGACGCTGAGCACCAGACGCAGGTTGCCCTGGATCAGCTCCTGCCGGGCGCCCTCGTCGCCCTCGCGCAGGCGTTGGAAGAGAACGCGCATGCGCTCGTTGCCGAGGACGGGGAGCTCGCTCGTGTTGACGCCGCAGATCTCCACTTTGTTCAAGGGACGACCCCCCTCGCCCGTAGTTATGGGCCGGCCGCTCCTGCTTCATGCGCCCGAGGGAAGCCGTTACATGCGTTACATTTACTTGGACACCCTGGGTGAAGGGGTGCGACGCGCCGCCTCTCCGGGGAACGGCGGAATACGGTGGATGTCAGCAGGCGCGCTTTTCCAGCGGGAACGGTTCAGTCGCCGCTGGCCAGCTCGCGGCGCAGGCGCCGGATGATCCTCTTCTCGAGCCGGGAGATGTAGGACTGGGAGATGCCCAGGCAGTCCGCCACCTGCTTCTGCGTGCGCTCGCGGCCGTCGCGAAGGCCGAAGCGCAGCTCGACGATGCGCCGCTCGCGCCCGCTGAGGCGGTCCAGGGCCTGGCGCAGCAGGCTCAGCTCCGCCTCCTCCTCTATCCGCCGGTAGACCACGTCGGGCTCGGTGCCGCAAACGTCGGCCAGCAACAGCTCGTTGCCGTCCAGATCCACGTTCAGGAGCTGGTCGAAGGAGACCTCCCAGCGCAGGCGGCTCTGGCGCCGGAGCTGCATCAGGATCTCGTTCTCGATGCAGCGGGAGGCGTAGGTGGCCAGCTTGATGCGCTTGCAGGGGTCGAAGCTGTTGACGGCCTTGATGAGGCCGATGGTGCCGATGGAGACCAGGTCCTCGGTGGCGATGCCCGTGTTGGCGAACTTGCGGGCTATGTAGACCACGAGCCGCAGGTTGCGCTCGATGAGGACCGTCCGCACCGCCTCGTCGCCCGCCCGCAGGCGTTCCAGTAAGTCCTCCTCCTCGTCGGCCGTGAGCGGCGGCGGCAGGGCCTCTCCCCCCGCCACGTAGTGGGTTTCCGCCGGCAGGCCGAGCCGGACCAGGAGCCGGAGCCAGAGCAGGCGCAGGTGCCGGGGGACCGCCCTCCACCCCCCGCCGGTCCCCGCCACCTCAAAGGCCCGGGCCCGTTCGCCCCGCCCGCGCCGCCGCCTCGCCCTCCCCGTCAAGGCTCTCCCCTCCCCGCCCCATGGCCCCCACCAGGCGGGGCGGCACCAGGGCCTGATAGCGGCCCGACCCGCTGAGCCTCTCCCCGGTGAGGGCCACCGTCACCCTCCGCCACGTCCGGCGGCCGCCCTCCGCCTCCACCACGACCCGATCCGCCCGGAAGCCGGGCAGGAGACCGCTCGCCAGGGCCGTCCGGCACGACACGAGTCGCACCCGCCGCCGCCAGCCCGACGGCAGGTCGGCCAGGCTCGCCACGCCCCCTCCCGCGGCCACCACGCCCGGCAGGAGCCCCTCCAGGGAACCCGCCTCCGCCAGGATGACGGGCGCGCCCGTCACCGGGTCGCGAAGCCGGTGGCCAGTGTCCACGAGGCCCCACACGGTGCCCGAGCGCCCGGCGAACCAGAGGGTCACGGGCACCACCGCTCCCGGCAGGGCCAGGGCCCTCCTCCAGCCGGCGGCCCGGGGCGTCAGGCAGAGCACGAGGCCGGCCGCCAGGCCCAGGGGCCACCAGGCCGCCGCGCCGACGGCAGGGCCCGACAGCCGGTCCAGGCCCAGGGCCACCCCCGCCGCCAGGGCCGACAGGGCGTAGAACCAGCCCACCACCCGCGCCAGGTGAGGAAGGGGAAGGGGCGCGAAGGCCGCCGCCGCGACGCCGGCCCCCGCGGCCAGGCGCGCGGCCGGGTGGTAGAGGGGGACGCCGCCCCAGGCCACGAAACCGAGGGAGTACAGGGCGCCCGCCGCGGCCGCCCCGGCCAGGCGGGGAACGGACGTCCGGGCTCCCGCCAGCCGGCCGGCGGCCCATAGCAGGACAAGCTCCAGGCAGAATTCGATGAAGAGGAGAACATCCCCGTAAACGGGCGCCAAGACGGTCGTCACACCCTCTCGCCTGCCCGATGCCTATGCTCGGACCGTCCCGGTTATGTCCCCCGCCCCCGGGAGCCCGCGGCCGGCAAGGCGGCGCTCCCCGCCCGTGCGCCGGCAGGGCCCCGCCCTCAGCGCCCCCGCCCGCCGGCCACCCGCCGCAGGAAGGCCGGGATCTCCAGGTCCTCGGCGCTGAAGGGCCGCGCCTCCAGGCCGTCCAGGGAGGCCACCTTGTGCGCGCGGCGGTCGAACCCCGTGGCGATGACGGTCACCCGCACCTCGTCCTGCAGCGAGTCGTCGATGACGGCCCCGAAGATGATGTTGGCCTCGGGGTCGGCCGCCTGGGCCACTATCTCCGCCGCCTCGTTGACCTCGTAGAGGGCCAGGTTGGCGTCCCCGGTGATGTTGAGGAGGACGCCGCGCGCCCCCTCGATGGAGGTCTCCAGGAGGGGGCTGGAGATGGCCTCCTTGGCGGCGAGGGCGGCCCGGTTCTCGCCCCGGCCCACCCCGATGCCCATGAGGGCCGTGCCCGTGTCGCTCATGATGGTGCGGACGTCGGCGAAGTCAAGGTTTATGAGCCCCGGCACCGAGATGAGGTCGGAGATGCCCTGGACGCCCTGGCGCAGGATGTCGTCGGCGATGCGGAAGGCCTCGATCATGGAGGTCCGCCGCTCCACCACCTGCAGCAGGCGCTCGTTGGGGATCACGATGAGGGCGTCCACGCACTCGCGCAGGCTGGCGATGCCCCGCTCGGCCTGGCTCATCCGCCGCCTCCCCTCGAAGGGGAAGGGCTTGGTGACCACGGCCACCGTCAGGGCGCCTGCCTCCTTGGCCAGCTGCGCGATGAGGGGCGAGGCGCCCGTGCCGGTGCCGCCCCCCATGCCGGAGGTGACGAAGACCATGTCGGCCTCCCTCAGGACCTCCGCCAGCTGCTCCCGCGACTCCTCGGCGGCCCGCTCCCCCACGTCGGGATTGGCGCCCGCGCCCAGGCCCCGCGTCAGCTGGCCGCCGATCTGGACCCGGACCGCCGCCTCCGACAGGGACAGAGCCTGGGCGTCGGTGTTGACGGCGATGAACTCGACCCCCCGCAGGCCGCTCCTGATCATCCTGTTGACGGCGTTGCTGCCGCCGCCCCCCACACCGACCACCTTGATCCGCGCGTAGTCCCCGCCCTCCGTCGCGAAACCCTCCATGGCCAACCCCCTCTCTCCCGCCCGCCGGCCGCCCTCCCGCCCCGGCGCGGGGATTCAAAAGACCTCCCTCAGCCAGCCCGCCACTCTGTCGAGGAAGCCGCCGGCCGCCGCCCGGCGGGTCGCCTGACCGGCGTGGCGCCGGGCCGCCTCGTAGAGGAGCCCCACCCCCACCGCGAAACCGGGCGCCCCGGCCATGTCGGCCAGGCCGCCCATGTTCTCGGGCTGGCCCACCCGGACCGGCAGCTCCAGCTCCTCCTCCGCCAGTTGCGCGAGACCGCGCGTCCCGGCCACGCCCCCCGTCAGCACCACGCCCGCCGGCAGGGTCCGGGCGGCGGGACAGGAGCGGATGGCCTCCCTGATGCCGCCCAGGATCTCCCGCAGCCGGGCCTCGATGATCTCGGCCAACTCCTTCGCCGTCACCTCGCGCATTCCCTGCCCGCCCACCGCCGGCACGGGGAAGACCCGGTCCTGGGGCGCCAGGGCGGCCAGGGCGTAACCGTAATCGATCTTGATCACCTCCGCCTGCGCCAAGGAGGTCCGCAGCACCACGGCCACGTCCGTGGTCACGTACTCGCCCCCCACGGGGAGGACCTGGGAGTGGACCACGTTCCCCCCCTGGTAAACGGCCAGCTCCGTGGTGCCGCCGCCCACGTCCGCCAGCACCACCCCGAGGTCCCGCTCGTCGTCCAGGAGGACGGCCTCGCCGGCCGCCACCACGCCGGCCACGAACCCCTCCACCTCGATCCCCGCCCTATCCAGGCAACGGTGCAGATTCTGGAGAGCGCTGCTGGACCCGGTGACGATGTGGGCCTCGGCCTCCAGGCGTGCCCCCACCATGCCCACCGGGTCGCGGATGCCCTCGATGCCGTCCACCACGAAGCCCCGCGGCAGCACGTGGACGATCTCGCGATCGGCCGGGATGCTGACGACGCGGGCCGCCTCCATGACCCGCTCCACGTCCTGGCTAGTGATCTCCCGGTCCCGCCCCGTGACGGCCACCACGCCGCGGCTGTTGTGGGAAGCCAGGTGGGGTCCGCCCACACTCACGTAGCAGGACTGGAAGCGGTGGCCGCCCATCCGCTCGGCCCGGTGGGCCGCCTCCTGCACCGCGCGAACCGTCTCCTCGATGTCCACCACCACGCCGCGGCGCAGGCCGCGGGAAGGGCTCTGACCGACGCCCACCACGTCGAGGCGGCTGCCCTCCATCTCGGCCATGAGGGCCAAGACCTTGGTGGTCCCGACATCCAGCCCGCAGAGCAGGCGTCTCCTGAGCAAGACCCCACCCCCCGGCCGAGATCAGCTTTCACTTCTCCGCGCCGCCCGCCTTTCCCTGCCTGCAACGGGGGGACGCCGCCGGGTCAGGGGACGGCCAGTTCGTCGGGGACGGGCGCGGGCGGCGGGGGCGTGATGAACCCCTCCCGCAACCCGACCACGGGCCGCCGCAGGGAGCGGACATCCACGTAGGAGACTGCCTCCCGGCGTTCCACGGCGTCCAGCATGCTCAGGGCGAGCCGGAGCCTGGTGTCCGTCTCCTCCCCCCACCCCAGGTAGACGGGGATGCCGTCCAGCAGGTAGAGCACCAGCTGGCCGTCGCGCCGCAGGTGGATTTCCGAGGCCGTCCCAGCCCAGCGCCCGCCGAGGAGGACGGCCGCCTGTAGCGCCGCCGCCAGGCCGGGCGCCCGCAACCTCTTCCCCGCCTCGGCTCTGAAGGCGGTCTCCGCCGTGACGAGGGGCAGCGAGAGCGGCACCCGCTCTCCGGCCACCGACAGCACCTGGCCGGTACCGTCCACCTCGAGCCAGAGGGGCCCCGTGCCGCGGACGTAGGCGGCGGGCCGCCGCTCGGCCACCACCAGGATGACGGTGCGGGGCCAACGGACCAGGACGCGGGCTCCCGCCACGCGCGGGTGCCGTCGCAGCCTCTCCTCCACCAGCCGGGGCCGCAGCTGCCACAGGTAGAACCGGCTCGTCAGCCCCGCCTGCCGCTGCACTTCCCCCGCCGAGAGCCGCTCCAGACCCCGCACCCGGACCTCGTCCACCCGGAAGAGAGGCGAATGGAGGAGAAGGGCGACGGCCGCCGCGACGGCCGCCAGCCAGAGGGCCGCCGCCAAGGGCGGGCGTCGCCGGGCCGCCGTCACCACCAGGCGCGGTCGCCGCCCCCGTCCGGGGCGCCAGCCCTCTGCATAGGCGCCGCCCGGCGCGCGCACGTTACGTCCCTGGAGCCGACCGGCCGGCGTCGGCCAAGAGGGGTTCTGCCACCGTGAAGCCCGCGTACCGCGTGAGCCTGGCCGCCCTGGCGTCGGTGCCCTTCGTCATGGTCCTCTCCAACTCGCTCCTCATCCCCGTCCTGCCCGCCATGCAGAAGGGCATGGACCTGACGCCCTTCCAGGCCGGACTCATCATCACGGCCTTCTCCCTGCCGGCGGGGCTCACCATCCCCCTGGGCGGATACCTCTCGGACCGCTGGGGACGCAGGGCCGTCATGGTACCGGCCCTCGTCCTCTTCGGTCTGGCCGGGCTCGCCGCGGGCCTGGCCCCCCTGCTCCTGGCCCATCCCTTCTGGGCCATCCTGGCGGCGCGCGCCGTCCAGGGCATCGGCGGAGGAGGGACGTACCAGGTGGCCATGGCCCTGGCGGGGGACACCTTCCAGTCCACCGAGAGGGCCAAGGCCCTGGGGATCCTGGAGGCGGCCAACGGCGTCGGCAAGGTGGTGGCACCGGTGCTGGGGTCGGCGGCAGCCCTGGCGGCATGGTTCGCCCCCTACTTCGTCTACCCCGTCCTCGCCCTCCCCAGCGCGGCCGCCGTCGGACTCCTGGCCCGCGAGCCGCCCAAGGACCACCTCCAGCGCCAGCCCCTCTCCCGTTACCTGGCCCAGGTCACCTGCGCCTGGTCCCAGGGCCGGGTCCGGCTACTCTACTCGTTCTTCGCCGGGATGGTGGCCCTTTTCCTGCTCTTCGGTGTCCTCAGCCACTACTCGGACGTGCTGGAGTACCGGTGGGGGGTGCGGGGCTTCGGCAAGGGATTGGTCGTGGCCGTCCCCCTGCTGGGCATGGCCCTGGCCACGCTGGTGGCGGGCCTGGCCCTCCAGGGGTCGGAGCGGGGCCGCGTCCGCCTCTTGCTGGCCGGGGGCTTCGGTCTGGCGGCGGGGGGGCTGGCCGCGGCCGCCCTGGCGGCGGGGCCACTCTGGTACACCCTGGGCATGGCGGGGCTCGGCGCCGGTGTCGGCCTGGCCCTCCCCACCCTCAACACGCTGGTGACGGGCGTCACCGGGGCCGGCGCCCGCGGCATCCTGACGGCCCTCTACGGCACGGTGCGCTTCCTGGGGGCCGCCCTCGGGCCGCCGGCCGCCGCCCATCTGGCCGGGGCATGGCCCGCCGGCGTCCCCTGGGCCGGCAGCGCCCTGGCCGCCGTCACGGCCTTCCTGGCCTTCCCGTTATCGTCCGCACCGCCTCCGGCGCCGGAAATGGGCCGGAAGCCCCCCGTCATCCGCCGCCGACCGGCTGCCTGAATCGACGCCGCCGCGGTCTCCGGGGCGTCATTCCTTCTGCACCAAGCGCATGAGGGTGGAGGCCAGGTTGGGCGTCTCCTTCAGGGCCACGGCGATGGTCAGCTCGCCGAACCTGGTGGTCAGGGGTATCACGAGGCGCTGAAAGGGATCGGTAGTTATGACGGTGCCCCGCCCGATGACCAGGGCCGGCGGCGTGATGGTGCAGAGGTAGCCGGCTTCCTCGAGGAGGGCGCCGGCGCGACCGGTGATCATGTTGCCCAGCTCGCTGACGGCGCTCTCGGCCAGCGCGTCGAAAACGGCCACCGTCTGTCCCAGCATGACGGAGGCCAGCATGCGGGCCGTGCGCTCCGACATGCCGTAGAGGACGGTGCCGCTGACGGCCCCCACCACGCCGATGATGGAGGTGACGTCGTTGGTGGTGTAGTGAGCCTGCTCCAGGCGCAGCTCGCCCCGGGCCGGCTGCTCCCCCATCTCCAGCCCCAGGACGTGGACCGCCCCGGAAACGAACGGTTCCACGAATTCGGCCTTCACACCGGACCCTCCTTGCGCGGGCGCCGCCGGGCGCCCCTCACGTTTCCTTCCTGTAGAAGCCGGGCCGCACGGACGCCAGCCCGTACTCCCTGGACCGGAAGATGGTCTCCGTGCCGCCGATGAAGAGGTACCCGCCCGGCCGCAGCGCCCGGGAGAAGTGGCGGTACACGTGGTCCCTGGCCTCGTCCGTGAAGTAGATGACCACGTTCCGGCAGAGGATCAGGTCCAGGCCCTGGGGATAGGGGTCGGCCAGCAGGTTGTGGCCGGCGAAGCGCACCGCCCGCCGCACGGCCGGGCTCACCTCCCAGCCATCGCCCCGCCGCGTGAAGTAGCGGGCGAGGATGTCCGGCGGAACGGACCTGACCTCGTCCTCGCCGTAGACCCCCTGCCGCGCGCGCTCCAGGGAGAGGCGGTCTATGTCCGTGGCGAGGATGCCGTGGCGCACGCCGGGGCTCACCTGGTCCAGGATGATGGCCAGGGTGTAAGGCTCCGCGCCGGTGGCGCAGCCGGCGCTCCAGATCTCGAGCCTCCGCCCCCCCGCCAGCAGCTCGGGCAGAACGGTGCTCTTCAATTCCTCGAACTTCTCGGGGTTCCGGAAGAACTCCGAGACGTTGATGGTGAGGAAGTCCTTGAGGGCCTGGAGCAGGTCCGGCTCGGTCCGGATGCGCGTCCCCAGTTCCGCCAGGTCGGCCAGCCCCCAGCGCTGCACGAAGGAGCGCAGCCGGCGGTCCAGCTGCCTTCCCCGGTAGAAGTCCAGGTCTATGCCGGTCAGGTGGAGGAAACTCCGGCGCAGGGACGCGAAGGAGGGGTCGGGCTCCGCCGCGGGCAAGGGGGGCATCGCCCCCCGCGCCGCCGCCGCGCCGGCGCGCGCCGTCCCGGTCTCGTTGGTGCCCGCCGTCAGTGGGCCCGCCGTCAACGCTTTCACCCCTCGCCGGCCACTCTGGCCGGCCGGCCGCCCGCCCCGCGGCGCCCGGCCACCCGGCCCGCTATGGCCGCGGCGACCCCGGCCAAGGGGAGGATCTCGTCGGCCTGCCCCATCTCCGCCACGGCGCGGGGCATCCCGTAGACGACGCAGGTGGCCTCGTCCTGGGCCAGCACCCAGCCGCCGGCCCGCCGCAGGAGCATGGCTCCCCTGGCTCCGTCCATGCCCATGCCGGTGAGGATGGCGCAGCCGGCCCGGTCGCCCCACGACCGCGCCACCGCCGCCAGGGTCACGTCCACCGCCGGCCTCACCCCGTGCTCGGGCGGGTCCAGGCTCAGCTCGACCCGGCCGGCGGCGTCCACCCGCAGGTGGCGGTTCCCCGGCGCCACCAGGACGTGGCCGTCCGTCAGCACGTCGCCCTCCTCGGCTTCCTTGACGGGCAGGCAGGAGGCCGCGTCCAGGTGCCGGGCCAGGGACGCCGTGAAGCCGGCGGGCATGTGCTGGACCACCAGCACCCCCGCCGCCAGCCCCTCGGGCAGGGCGGGAACCACCTCCATGAGGGCGGCGGGGCCGCCCGTGCTGGCGCCGATGACCACTACCTGGCTCAGGCGCCCGCCGGCACGGGGCCGGGCCGCGGGCAGGGGTCCCGCCTCCGCGGCGGCGCCGCCGCACCGCCGGCCGACGCCGGGGCCCGGGCGGAGGCGCTCCCGCGGAACGCGGGCGGCCACGCGGATCTTCTGCCACAGCTCCTCGGCCACGCGCCCCATGTCCAGGGAGATGGCGCCCGAGGGCTTGGCCACGAAATCCACGGCTCCCAGGGAGAGGGCGCGCACGGTGGCCTCGGCCCCGGGCCGCGTCAGGCTCGACACCATGACCACGGGGCGCGGCGCGCGCTCCATGATCCTGGCCAGGGCCTCCAGGCCGTTCACGCGCGGCATCTCCACGTCCAGGGTCACCACGTCCGGGTCCAGCTCCTCCACCCGGGCGAGGGCTTCCTCTCCGTCCCTGGCCGTGCCCACCACCACCAGGTCGGCCTGGCGGCTCACCAGGTCCGCGATGACCTTGCGCATGAAGGCCGAGTCGTCCACCACCAGGACGCGGACGGCGCCCACGGGGAACACCCTCCTTCGTCAGCCGGCCTGGACCAGCACCTTGCGCACGGTCTCCAGGACGCGCTCGGGCTGGAAGGGCTTCACGATGAAGTCGCGGGCCCCCGCCTTGACCGCCTCGATGACCATGGCCTGCTGGCCTAGGGCGCTGCACATGACGATGCGAGCGTTGGGATCCACCTTCTTGATCTCCCGGACGGCCGCCAGCCCGTCCATGACGGGCATGGTGATGTCCATCATCACCAGTTCCGGCTTGTGCTCCCTGTACCTCTCCACCGCCTCCTGGCCGTTGCCGGCCTCCACCACCGAGTGCCCCTCGCCGGCCAGGAGCTGCCGGCACCGCAACCGCATGAACTCCGAGTCGTCAACCACCAGGATGGTCGCCACGTTGCACCCCTCCCTTCCGCCTTACCTCGCCGCCGCCAGCGCCAGGCTCTGCCCCGCTCCCGGCCGCTCCCGCCATCCCGAGAGCAGGCCGCGGGCATCGAGGATGAGGGCGAGGCTGCCGTCGCCCAGGATGGTGGCGCCGGCCAACCCCTCCACGCCGCCGATGAAACGACCCAGGTTCTTGATGACGATCTCCTGCTCGCCCAGGAGCGCGTCCACCACCAGGCCCACCAGCCGGCCGCCGCCGTGGACGAGGACGCTGTAGAAGCGCCCCGACGCGCCGGCTTCCTCGCGGGGGAGACCGAGGCAATCGCTGAGCCAGCGGAGGGGGATCACCTGGTCGCGGACGGTGATGACCTTCTGACCCTTGAGGTGGCGGATGTCTTGACGCGCCAGGCGGATGGTCTCGGCCACCGAGGCCAGGGGCAGGGCGAAGACGCCTTCGCCCGCCCGGACGAGGAGGGCCCTGATGGTGGCCAGGGTCAGGGGGAGCACCAGGCGGAAGGTGGTGCCGCGCCCCGCCTCGGACTCCAGGTCCACGCGGCCCCCCACCCGCTCCACGTTGCGCCGCACTATGTCCATGCCCACGCCCCGGCCGGACACCTCGCTCACCGCGGCCGCCGTGCTGAAGCCGGGGGAGAAGATGAGGGCGCAGGCTTCCCGGTCGGGCAGCTCGCGGGCCTGCTCGGGGGTCAGGAGCCCCCTGGCCACGGCGGCGGCCCGCATCCTCTCGGGGTCGATGCCCCGGCCGTCGTCGGCCACCTCCACCACGATGGTGTTGTCCCGCTGGTAGGCCAGGAGCGAGACCCGGCCCACCGGGTCCTTGCCGGCGCGCCGCCGCTCCTCGGCCGTCTCGAGGCCGTGGTCGACGGCGTTCCGCAGGAGGTGGATCAGCGGGTCTCCCAGGACCTCGATGAGGGCGCGGTCCAGCTCCGTCTCGCCGCCCCGCACCGTGAACTCGATCTCCTTGCCCATGCTCCGGGCCAGGTCCCGCACCATGCGCGGGAACTTCTTGAAGAGCCGGTCTATGGGCAGCATGCGGGCCCGCAGCAGCTCGTCCTGGAGGAAGCCGGTGACGCGCGTCAGGTGGTTGGAGACGCGCGCCACGTCCGCGGCCAGCTCCTCCACGCCGGCCACGCCGCTCAGGTGGGCGGCCAGCTGGGACAGCCGGTTCCGGTCTATGACCAGCTCGCCCACCAGGTTCATCAGGTTGTCCAGGATGGAGACGTCCACCCGCACCGTCCGCCCCTCGCCGGAGGCGTCGCCGGTGCGCTCCCCGCCGCCGGGGCTGCCGCGCTCCGGGCCCTTTTGCCCCCCGCCCTCGCCGGCCCGCCACGGCGGGGCCTGGACGCCGGGCCGTTCCGCCGGCCTGTCCGGGGGTGCGAGGGGTTCCACCGTCACCCCGCGGACGTCGCCCACTGCCAGGAGGGCGGCCCGCAACTCCTCCGGGTCCCCCTCGGCGGCCACGTACAGGGTGACCTGGCCGTCCACCCGCTCGGCCTCTATGTCGTCGAGGCTGGGGCGGCTGCCGAGGACCGCGGCCCTCTCCTGGGCCACCAGGTACGCCTGGTAGGCGCGCACCGCGGGCATGGGGCCGTCTTCGGCCAGGAGCACGTGCACCGCCAGGGGTGTCCCGGTCCGGTTCTGTTCCTCCCAGGCCTCCCACACCGCCGGGGGCACCTCGGGCGAACCGGCCGGGCGCTCCGCCCGGTCCTCCTGGCGGCCGCCGCCCGCCGCCACGGCCGCCAGCGTCTCCGTGACGGCCTCCACCTCCGGGACCTCTCCGCCCTCCAGGAACTGGACGCGCAGGCGCCGCAGACAGTCGAGCCCGCCGAAGAGGGCGTCCACCACCTCGGGACGGGGCTTGAGCTCCCCCGCCCGGACTCTGTCCAGGACGTTCTCCAGGGCGTGGGCCACGCGGGACATGTCCAAGAGGCCCACGGCGCCCGCCGACCCCTTCACCGTGTGGGCCGCGCGAAAGCAGGCGGCCACCCCTTCCGGCGAGGCGCCCTCCCGCTCCAGCGCCAGGAACCCCTCCTCCAGGACCTGGATCTGCTCCTCCAGTTCCTCGAGAAAGAGCCTGCGCTCCTCTTCACCCAGCTCCACCAGGGACACCGGGATCACCTCACTCCTCCAGCAGGGCGGGCACGTCCAGGAGCAGGACCAACTCCCCCTCCTGGGTCCTGCCCAGACCCCGCACGAACCGCTCAGCCACGGCCGTTCCCAGGGCGTCGGCGGGTTCGGGCGCCAGGGGGGCCACGGCCAGGACGTCGTCCACCAGCAGCCCCACCGGCTCGCCCTGCCACTCGCAAACCACGATGCACTGCGCCCGCCCGTCGCCGGCGATCCCCAATTTCTCGGCCAGGCTCACCACGGGGACCACGCTGCCCCGCAGGTTGATGAGACCGCGCACGCCGGCCGGCGCCCGCGGCACCACCGTGAGCCGGCAGGCCTGGACCACCTCGCGCACGGAGCCCACTCCCAGACCCACCCGCTCCTCGCCCAGGCAGCAAACGACGAAGCGTTCGCCCGCCGTCGCTACGACCGACACGCCGCCATCTCCCCCTCCAGGGAACCCACGGTCTCCGCCAGTTCGCCGGCATCCACGGCCAGCAGCCGGTCCAGGTCGAGCAGGAGGAGGATCCGCCCCGCCAGATCGGCCACGCCCCGCACGAAGGCGCGCACGTGGGGCGGCACCGTGGCCGGGACCCCCTGCCACACGGACCTCTCGAAGGAGCGAACCTCCACCACTCCGTCCACCACCAGCCCCACCGCCTGCCCGCCCACGTCCACGATGACCACCACCGGCCGCTCGCCGGCCGGCTCCCGGCCGAGCCGCAGGCGCAGGTCCAGGAGGGGCACCACGCGGCCCCGCAGGTCCATGACGCCGAGGACGTGGGGCGGACAGTCGGGCAGGGAGGTCACCCCCTCGAGGAGCCTGATCTCCCGGACGCCCGCGATGCCGGCGGCGTACTCGGCTCCGCCCACGCTGAAGACCAGGTACTTGTCCTCGCTTTCAGACATGGGAAGTCCTCCTCCCCGCCGCAGCCGATCCGCATTCGTTGTCGTGAAAGCCCCTATCGGCCTTTAGCCGCCGCACCGCCGGAAGAGGAGGCGGTCCCCCGGGCGGACCCCCGCCCGGCGCAGGGAGGAAGATGGCAGTTCGAGAGTGGCCCAGGCCCCGGGGCAACCGGCCACCCGCCAGGGAGGCATTGCCTCCGCCAGGCGCAGGACGGTGCCGTCGAGGGCCAGGAAGGCCACGTCCAGGGGCTCTCGCAGGAAGAAGGTGTGGATGGCCCGGCAGGGGGTGAGGAGAATCCCGTCCCTCCCGGCCGGCCAGCCGCCCAGGACGCCTGCGAGCCGGCCCAGGAAGGCGCCGACAACCCTGACGGACCGGGCCACCGGCCTCCCGCCCTCCACCACGACCTCGACGTCCCGCGGCAGCGCCGCGCGGGAGAGAACCATCAGGAGCCTCCTTCCCGGAAGCCGGCAGGAAGCCGGCCCTTCACGTCGAATGTCGTATCAAGACGTCGCAACCTGTCAAAGGATCGCGGAAAGGGGGCTTGCCTTTGAACGGCGGTGGGACGGCTGCCTGCGCGCGGCTGCAGGACACGCTGCGCCTTGCGGCGGTGAGGGCGGTCAAGGTCCTCCCCGAGGAGACGCTGGTGCTGACCGACTCGGGAAGCCTGACCATCCCGGCCGGCGGCGAACGGGTGACCCTCGTCGTGGGGGGCACCCTGCGCTCCCACCTGCGCCGGCCCGCCCTGGCCACCTTTCTCTACTATCCGGGCGGCGAGGGAGCCACGGTCCTGGTGGAGGACCACGGAGACCGCTGGACGCTCCTGGTCCAGGAAAAGCCCGCCGCGGCGGCGGCCCGCTAGGGAGTGGCGTCCGGCCGGGGCCGGGCGGCCCCGCGGGGGGAGCGGAGGGGAGGCGTCACCCGCACGCCCGCTCCCTCCAGGGCACCGCGCACGCGCCGGGCCACGTCGAGGGCGCTCGGTGTGTCCCCGTGCACGCAGATGGTCTCGCAGGGGACGGACACGTAGCCGTCGGCCGCCCGCACCCGGCCCCCCGCCAGGAGGACGGCCTGGGCCGCCGCCTCCGCAGGCGAGAGGAGGGCGGCGGGGTGCCCGCGCGGCAGGAGCCGCCCGGTCCCGTCGTAGCCGCGGTCGGCGAATCCCTCCCGGGCGACCACCAGACCGGCGCGCCTGGCCTCCCGCTCCAGGGCGGAGGCGGGCGGAGCGTACACCACGGCCGCCGGCGCCGCCCGCGCGATGGCCGCCACCACCGCCCGGGCCACCTCGGCCCTCTCCGCCGCCAAGTGGTACAGGGCACCGTGGGGCTTGACGTGGTGGAGGCGGGCCTCCACCAGGGCGCACAGGGCGGCCAGGGCTCCGACCTGGTAGGCCACGTCGGCTTCTACCTCCTCGGGGGACACGCCGACGACCCGGCGACCAAAGCCCGAGCGGTCGGGCAGGGAGGGATGGGCCCCCACGGCCACCCCGTGGCGGCGAGCCGACGCCACCACGCGCCGCATCTCGTAGGGATCGCCGGCGTGGAAGCCGCACGCCACGTTGACGGACGAAACCAGGGTGAAGAGCTCCGCCTCCTGCCGCGGGTCGAGGACGCCCTCCCCCGCGTCCAGGTTGAGGTCGATGGCTCGCCCCTCTGCGTCGGTCATTCCCCGCCCACCTCAGCCCGGCGCAAGACCGTCACCGTCGCCCGGTCCGGCCGTCCCGCCTATACCGGGCCGGCGCGCCTCATCCTCCCCTCCAGGGCGGTCGCCGCCGCCCCGGCGACAGCCGTCACCATGGCCACCCGGCCCATGGGGAACACGTGGAGGCCGCGGGCGAAGGAGGCCACCGCCCGGGCCAGCTCGCAGGCCGCCTCCAGCCCGGCCGCCTCGCCTCCCGCCTGGAGCCGGCGCAAAAGTCGGTCGGGCACGCGCACCCCGGGGATGGCCGCGACCCGCCGCGCGAACTCCAGGTCCCGCAGGGGCATGATCCCGTAAAGGATGGGGACCGCGAGCCCGGCGGCCCGGCAACGCTCCTCGAAGCGGGCGGCGTCCTCGGCCTCGAACACGGGCTGGGTCTGGACGAAGACCCCTCCCGCCTCCACCTTGGCCGCCAGCCGTTCCACCTCCCGCTCCAGGTCCGCGGCCGTCGGGTTGGCGGCCACGGCCACCAGGAGGGAGGTGGGCGAATCGAGGGTCGCGCGGCCGGCGCGCCCGGCGTTCAACTCGGCGATGAGCCGCACCAGCCCGGGGGTGTCCAGCTCGTACACCCCTCGGGCCTCGGGGCAGTTGCCCGCCTGGGGCGGGTCTCCGTGGAGCACGAGGACGTGGCGGACCCCGAGAGCGTGAGCGCCCAGCAGGTCGGCCCGCAGACCGATCTGGTTGCGATCACGGCAGGTGACGTGGACTATGGTCTCGACGCCGGTCTCTCTCTGCACGAGGTGGGCGGCCGCGATGGCTCCCATGCGCACGTTGGCCAGCGGGCAGTCGGTCACGTTGACGGCGTCCACCAGCGCGCCGAGCTGCCGGGCTCGCTCGAGGAAGCGCCCCGCGTCGGTGCCCCGCGGCGGATCCAGCTCCGCCGTCAGGACGAAGGAGCCGGCTGCCAGTTTCTCGGCCAGGGTCAGCGCCAACACCTCCGCCGCCGGCGGGGCCGGCGCCCGCGCCGGGCGGTGCCATCGGCTCTGGAGTAACCGTAACCACCATGATACAACGAAACCATGCAGACCCGCAGGAAAGCCAACACCGTGACGGTTCGTTGGACGAGGCGGGAACTGGATCTTCCTGCCGACGAGCCCCTCCATCGCTCCCTGGCCGCCGCCGGTGTGCCCGTGGAAAGCCCCTGCGGCGGATTGGGCCGGTGCGGGCGCTGTCGCGTCCTGTTCCTGACGGGAGCGCCGGCTCCCTCCGAGGCCGACCGCCGCCTGCTGAGCGGTGCCGACCTGGAGGCCGGCTGGCGGCTGTCCTGCCGCCACCTGCCGCGCGCCGGGGCGGAGATCACCCTGACCCCCTCCTGGACGCCAGCGGCCCTCGCGGCAGCCGGGCCCGGCGGGGCCACCCTGCCGGCAGCCGTCAAGGGGGCCACGGAGGCGGGGGCCGTCACCGTGCGCTCGCCCCTGGTGGAGAGCCGCACCGTGGTCCTGCCGCGGCCGGCGGCGGAGGAGACGGGCGGCGACGTGGAGAGGCTGGCCGCCGCCCTGGGTCGGCCCCTCCGGGCGGGTCTCCCCGCCCTGAGGGAAGGCGCCCTCCACCTGCGGCGCGGCGGCGAACTCCGCTGCGTCCTCGGCGACGGCGAGCTCCTGGCCGTCGCAGGGGCTGCCGGAGCGGGGCAGGCCCTGGGTCTTTGCCTCGACCTGGGCACCACGACCCTGGCCGGCTACCTCCTGGCCCTGGACACCGGGCACCAGCTGGCGGGCGCCGCCATCCCCAATCCCCAGGCTTCTCTGGGCGCCGACATCATGACGCGCCTCGGCCACGCCCTGCGGGGAAACGGCCTGGCCGAGCTGCGCCTGCTCCTGGTGGAGGGGGCCAACCGCCTCCTGGAGAGCCTCTGCCGCCAGGCCGAGTCCGAACCCGACGCGGTGTGGGCCGTCACGGCCGTCGGCAACAGCGCCATGCACCACCTCTTCCTGGGTCTCCCGGTGGACGGCCTGGCCGCGGCCCCCTATGCGCCCCTTTCCACGGCGCCCCGCCTGGAGAGGGCCGCCGACCTGGGGCTGGCGTGCCACCCGCGGGGTCTCGTCTACCTGCCGCCCCTCCTGGGCGGCTTCGCGGGGAGCGACATGGCCGCCGTGCTCCTGGCGACCCGCCCCTGGGAAGCCGAGCGGCCCGTCCTGGTCCTGGACCTGGGCACCAACGGCGAGGTGCTGCTGGGCCACGAGGGGCGAGTGCTCACCGCCAGCGCCCCGGCCGGACCGGCCTTCGAAGGGGCCGGGCTCTCGGCCGGCCTGAGAGCCGGGCCGGGCGCCATCACGGCCGTGGACCTGGCGACGGTGGAGGGGGAGGTGGACCTGACGGTGGAGGTGGTCGGCGGCGGGCCGCCGCAGGGCATCTGCGGGTCGGGCGCCGTGGACGCGGCGGCCGCCCTCCTGCGGGCCGGGCTGGTGGACGCCTCCGGCCGGATCGCCGTGGACCGGCTGTCCTCCCTTCCCGCCCGCCTGGCGGCGCGGATCAGGCCGGAGGGAGCCGGCGCCGTGACCCTGGCCCACGGTCCCGGCGGACCCGTGCTGCTCACCCAGGGCGACCTGCGCCAGCTCCAGCTGGCCAAGGCGGCCGTGCGGGCGGCCTGCGACCTGCTCCTGGCCGAGGGAGGCCTGGAGCCGGACGACCTGGGGGCGGTCCTGCTGGCCGGCGCCTTCGGCAACTACCTTCGCCCGGAGAGCGCCCTCGCCATCGGGCTCCTGCCGCCGGTGCCTCCCGAGCGCGTCGTCCCGGTGGGCAACGCGGCGGGAGTGGGGGCGATGCTCTGCCTCCTGGACGGGCTGGCCCGGAGCGAGCTGGAGGAGCGGGCGCGGCGGGTCCGGCATGTGCCCCTGGCCACTCACCCCGACTTTCAGGACCGGTTCCTGGCCGCCACTTGGTTCCCGTCGCCGGGAGGTCCCCCGGCCCCGGCCGACCGGCCGGCCCGGCCCGCCGCGGCGGGAACAACCGGTTCCAAGGGGGGGTGACAGCCCTGGAGAAGGTCTTCTGCGACCCGGTGCACGACTTCGTGGTGGTCCGCAACCGCGTGGCCCTGGCCCTGGTGGACACCCCCGAGTTCCAGCGTCTGCGGCGCATAAGGCAGCTGGGCCTGGCCGCCGGCACCTACCCCGGCGCCGAACACACCCGCTTCGCCCATTCCCTGGGGGCCATGCACGTCCTGGAGCGGGTGCGCCGCCGCCTGGAGACCGACGCCGGGGCGGCCGACTGGGAGGCGTTGACCCTGGCCGCCCTTCTCCACGACGTGGGGCACGGTCCCTTCTCGCACCTGTGGGAGCGTCTCACCGGCACGCCCCACGAGTTCTGGACGAAGGCGGTGGTGGCCGGGGACACGGAGGTCAACCGGACTCTCCGCCGCGCCGAGGCGGACCTGCCCGAGCGCGTCCTGGGCCTGCTGGACGGCCGTCCCAAGGCTCGTCTGTCGGATCTCCTCGCGGGGCAGCTGGACGTGGACCGCATGGACTACCTCCTCCGCGACGCCCTCTTCACCGGCGCCGGTTACGGCCGCTTCGACCTGGAGCGCCTGGTCCACTCCCTGGTCGCCGCCGGCGGGGGGGTGGCCGTTCACCACCGCGGGCTGGCCAACGTCGAGGAGTACCTGCTGGCCCGCTACTTCATGTACTGGCGCGTCTACTTCCACAAGACGGTGCGAGCCGCCGAGGTCACCCTCGCCACGGCCTGGCGCCGCGCCCGCCACCTCTTCCGCAAGGGAGACCCGCCCGAGACGCCGCCCCCCCTGCGCCCCTTCCTGGCGGGGGAACCCGCCACCCTCGGGCGGTTCCTGGCCGTGGACGACGGCGACCTGGTGGTGGCCCTGAAAGCCTGGGCTTCCTCCGGCGACCCCGTCCTGCGGGAACTGGCCGGCAGGGTGGTGGAGAGACGCTACCTCAAGCCGGCCCTGCCGCAGCCCCTCCCGGAGCTTCCCGAGGATGCCCTGCGGGCGGTGGCGCAAACGGTGGCCAGGGCCGGCTACGACCCCGAGTGGCACCTGGCCGCCGACAGCACGGCCATGATCCCCTACGACGTGTACGATCCCGGCGCTGGCACGGCGGAGCCGGCGTCGCCCATCCTGATCCTGGGGCCCGACGGCGGATTCCGGGAGGTGAGCGACGTCTCGCCGCTGGTGGACCGGCTGGCCAGGCTTCCCCGTCCGGCGCTGCAGGTGTACGTGCCGGCCGAGGCGCGCGAGGCTGCGGCCCGGGTGCTGGGCCCGTTGGCCCGCGAGGCGTGGAAGCAGCCGGCTCGGCCGCCCACCGCCGCGCGGTGACGCGTCGCCGTTGAGGGGCTCCCCCGCCTCTGCTATGCTGGAGCCGTTCCGGGGGGAAGGCGGCCGTTGGACCAGGCCCGCGGCGAGCGGATCTACCTCTACGACACCACCCTGCGCGACGGCGCGCAGCAGGCCGGCCTCGCCTTTTCGCTCAAGGACAAGCTGCGCATCCTGGAGCGGCTGGATGAGTTCGGCCTGGACTACGTGGAGGGCGGCTGGCCCGGCTCCAACCCCAAGGACCTGGAATTCTTCCGCCAGGCGCGCAAGCTCCGCCTGCGCACCCGCCTCGTGGCCTTCGGCGCCACGCGGCGCCCCGGCGCCACCGTCGGCCGCGACCGGCTCGTGCGGGCGCTGCTGGAGGCCGGCACGCCGGCCGTCACCGTGTTCGGCAAGAGCTGGGACCTGCACGTGCAGCAGGCGCTGCAGACCACTCCCGCGGAGAACCTGGCCATGATCGAGGAAACCGTTTCCCACCTCAAGGCCCACGTGGCGGAGGTCATCTACGACGCCGAGCACTTCTTCGACGGCTATCGCTCCAACCCCCGCTACGCCCTGGAAACCCTGCGGGCCGCGGTGCGCGGCGGGGCCGACTGGATCGTGCTCTGCGACACCAACGGCGGCGCCCTGCCCCACCAGGTGGCCGCGGCGGTGGCCGCCGTGCGCGCCGCCGTGGACTGCCGGCTGGGCATCCACACCCACAACGACGCCGGGGTGGCCGTGGCCAACGCCTTGGCGGCCGTTCTCGGGGGCGCCCGCCAGGTCCAGGGCACCATCAACGGCTACGGGGAGCGGTGCGGCAACGCCAACCTGTGCACCATTATCCCCAACCTGCGGCTCAAGATGGGGCTCCAGTGCCTGCCGGGCACGGACCTGCGGGGGCTGACGGCTCTCTCCCACTTCGTGAGCGAGGTGGCCAACCGCACCCACGACCCCTCCTATCCCTACGTGGGCGCCAACGCCTTCGCTCACAAGGGGGGCGTCCACGTGAGCGCCGTGCTCCGGGACAGCCACACGTACGAGCACGTGGATCCGGAGGAGGTGGGCAACAGCCGGCGGGTGGTGGTCTCGGAGCTGGCGGGCCGATCCAACCTCCTGTGGCTGGCCAGGGAGAGAGAGGTTCACCTGGACAAGGACGACCCCGCCACGGCGGCCATCCTGGACCGGGTCAAGGAGCTGGAGTACCAGGGCTTCCAGTTCGAGGCGGCCGAGGCTTCCCTGGAGCTGCTGCTCCGCAAGGCGAGGGGCGCGTTCCCCCAATTCTTCACCCTGGAGGGCTTCCGCGTCCACGTGCACAAGCAGCCCGGCCAGCCGGCCGCCGCCGAGGCCACGGTCAAGGTGCGGGTGGGAGACCGCACCCTCCACACGGCGGCCGAGGGGGACGGCCCCGTCAACGCCCTGGACCGGGCTCTCCGTAAGGCCCTGGAGGGGGTCTACCCGGCCCTCCGCCGGATGCACCTGGTCGATTACAAGGTGCGCGTCCTGGATGAAAAGGAGGGCACGGGCAGCAAGGTGCGCGTCCTCATCGAGACGGCCGGCGAGGACGGGTCCTGGAGCACCATCGGCGTCTCGGAGAACATCATTGAGGCCAGCTGGCAGGCCCTGGTGGACAGCATCGAGTACGGCCTCTGGCGGCACGAGGCGGCCCGGGCGCGCGAGGAACGGGCGCGGGCCGGCGCGGCCGCGGGCCAGTGAAAGCCCGTGGTGGTGGGAGCCTGCCGCCTGGTGCTCCACCTGCCCCAGGCCCGCACCCTCAAGGATAAGCGCTCCGTCGTCAAGAGCGCCCTGGACCAGCTCCACGGCCGCTTCCGGCTCGCCGTCGCCGAGGTGGGGTCCCTCGATGCGGTGCAGGTGGCCGAACTGGGACTGGCCGCCGTCGGCAGCCAGGAGAGGACGGTGCGCCAGGTCATGGACGCCGCGGCGCGGTTCATCGAGGAGCGGTTCCCCGTGGAGCTGGGAAGCTGCGAGACCTTCTTTGCCTGAGATATACCGCCGCCCGGAAGGGGCACAGCCCAGGGGGACCCGCCGGGCGGCCGCCCCGCCTCATCTCAGGTAGCGCATGGGGTTGACGGCGCGACCGCCCACCCTCACCTCGAAGTGGACGTGGGGTCCCGTGCAGCGGCCGGAGCAACCCATCAGGGCTATCAGCTCGCCGCGCTCCACCCGCTGGCCGGCGGAGACGAGGACCCGCGAGTTGTGCCCGTAGAGGGTCTCGCTGCCGTCCCCGTGGCGGATGACGACGACGCGCCCGTAACCGTAGTACCAGGCGGCCAAGGTGACGACACCCGGGGCCACGGCCCTCACCTCGCTGCCGTAGCGCCCGGCTATGTCCACCCCCCGGTGGAACTCCCCCCGCCGCCAGCCGTAACGGGACGATATGTAGCCCCGCGCCGGCCAGGGCACGGATCCCCCCAGGTCCGCCCGCGGCAGGGCACCGGCCGCGTCGACGCCGACCGCCGCCCGCGGACGCCCGCCGGCCGGCTGACGCCTGGCGGGCCTCGCCTCCTCGGGAGCCGGCACCTCCTCCGGGGAGAGAAACTGAGTCTCCTCGGGCGGGACGATGATGGCGTCGGCGTCGGGCAGAGGCTCCTCCTCTGGCTCGCCGGTGAGGCCGGGAGCCTCGGCGGCCGCGGCCGGGACGGCCGGAAGGGCAGCCAGGGACGCGCGCGCCAGGGGCCGCTCCGCCAGGAAGGAGAGTTGCTTCGGGAGAAAGGGGGCATCGTGGAACAGGACCGATACCATGAAGATCAACGATAGCCAGCGGCGGGGGCTCAGCCTGCCAGGCAAGGAGCCACACTCCTTCTGGAAGCCTCCGGGGTTAGCTGACGGGTTCGGCAGAGAAGGTGAGCCTACCGCCTGGCGGCGGATTCACCCCACAACCTGGGTCCCCCGTACCCGCGGGTGATGGCCCACGGGATTCGGCTCTTTTTTTGGTGGGCCTGCCGGCCGTTTGTGGTCACACTCAGCTTGTGACCACGTTCACGAACCTACCCCAAACCGGACAGGCTGTCAAGACCAACTTTCCCTCCCGCTCGACAACTTGTGTAGCCATCCTCCCACGCGCTCCGCCGGGAGGCGCGGGAGAGGCTTTCCCGCGCGCCAACACCAGGGGCGCAACCCCGGGTTGCGCCCCGGCAGTGGCGGAGCGTAGGGAGATGCCCCCTCAGCCGCGGGCCGCCAGCTGGCCCCGGTGGGCGAGCAGGTTTAGCCTCTTCACGCGGGCGTTGACCGTTTCCCAGTTCACGTTCTTCATGAAGCTCTCGATGTAGGCCTTGCGCGCCGTGCCGTAGTCGAGGAAGTAGGCGTGCTCGTAGACGTCCAGGATGAGGAGCGGCGACGCGTCCCACACCCCGTCCGAGTGGATATCCGACAGGTAGTTGTGGAGCCTGTGATCGGTCCAGTCGAAGGCCAGCACCACCCAGCCCCGCGCCGCTATGCCCAGCCCCTTGAACTCCTGCTCCCAGGCCTCATAGGAGCCGAAGTCCTCCTCGATGAGCCGGGCGATCTCGCCCTGGGGCCTGCCACCGCCGCCGCCCAGGTTTTCGAAGTAGGCCTCGTGCAGGCGGATGGCGTTGGTGGCGAAGACCTCCTCCCGCTTGAGCTCCCGGATGAGACTGTAGGTGGCGTTGGCCTCCCCGGGGTTGGCCGTCTCCAGCTTGCTCTCGATCTCGTTGAGCTTGTTGACGTAACCCTTGTACAGAACGTCGTGGTGCTCGTCGATCTGCCTCTGGGTGAAACCCTCCATGGCTCCCGGCTTGACCTCTCTTGCCTGCCTGGGCAACCCCCATCCCCCCTCCTCTTCCCGGCGGCCGTCCCGCCGCCTCGCGTCGGCGGGATTGTAGCATCCGCCGGCCGGCTAGTAAAGCTCTGACTTTCTAAACGATGCGGCCGCAAAAGGGCCGGTCCCGTCGCTCCCCTTGCCCGCCCGCCGGTGCCGGCACGGCGGCATGGCGGTCTAATAGCGCAACAGAGCGGCCACCTCGGGGACCTCGGCCGCCTGCTCCTCCCCGCGGGTGAAGGCTATCTCGGCCCCCTGCTCGCAGGCGGCGTCCACCAGGTACTGGGTCGCCTCCCGGGCCTGCCCCCTCGTCCCGCCCAGGCACCTGAGGCAGCGCCACGGCTCCCCCTCCGGCGTCACGAAGCCGCAGGCGCACTCGTAACCGCGGAGCCTGACGCCCGTGCGCAGGATCAACTGGCGCACGGCGCCGCGTTGGAGGGCCGCGCTCACGTCGTGAGGGCCCAGGGCGGCCTGCCCGCGGGCCGCCAGCTCCGCCGCCTGCCGCATCAACGCGGCTCCCCTCTCCTGGCGGTGCCGTGCCACCAGGTCCAGCACGATGGCCTCCATCTCGGCCGCGGACACGTCGGCGGCCGCGTCCACCTCGCCCAAAAGGCGCCTGGCCCAGTCCTGGGGCAGGGCCTGGCGGGCGAGGCTCCGCACCTCCGCCGGGCCGGCCAGGACGAGCCACTCGGCGGCGGCTCCGCCGGCCACGTCGGCCAGGGCCCCCACCGCCTGGCGCACATGGCGCCCCAGATGGTCCAGGATGTGGCGGTCTATCCGGCGCTCCTCCAGGTTGGCCCAGCCCCCTTCCCGCACGTTTTGCGGCACCTCGTTGCAGAAGCCGCCTCTCTCCACGAGGGCGCCGTCGTGGAGGTGGAGGAAGCGCGCCGTCTGGCGACCCACCGCCAGCACGAGGCCCGGCGGCAGCAACCAGGACCGCTCCAGGAGGGGAAGCCGGTACGTGACGCGGTCGGCCACCGCCAGGGGCCGCACGTGGCCGTCCACGGGTAGGACCGACCAGAACCCGTCCGCCGCGCACGAGAAGAAGGCGGCTCCCTTGGCCGCAAAACCGCGCTGCGTCCGCAGCCAAGCGCCCATCCTCTCCACGTCCTCCCGCAGGGACTGGCGCGCCCGCCGCGGCAGCGACCCGCCGACCAGCGCCACCTCCTGGCCCAGGGTCCGGAACACGTTGAGATAACCGCGCGCCTGGTCACGGGCCCGATCCAGCGGCAGGTAGAGGCTCGTCACCAGCAATCCCTCGGGGGCACGGTACCGCTCCAGGGCCTCGAACTCCCCCATCTCCGCCACCACGGCCATCCCCCCTGCCCACCCTCCGCCGGCACGCAAGCGTACGCTGCCGAACCGCCACCCTTTCCGCCGGGAAAACATTCTCCCCCCGCGGACCGGTTTCCTCCCACCGGCCGGTCGGTTTCACCGCAGGGGGAAGGCGGTTGTCTCGCGCAGGCCGCGGGTCACCGGTCCTCGGTCCAAGTCCTGGCCGGGAAGGCCCCGCCGACCTGCGCTAAAATGGGCTGGACCGCCGGAGGAAGGAGGCCGCCGTGCCGTCTTTTCGCTCCCTGCTCGGCAAGCGGGTCCTGGTTTGGGACGGCGCCATGGGGACCATGCTCCAGGCGGCCGGCCTGCCCGCCGGCGGGTGCCCCGAGATCTGGAACCTGGAACGTCCCGACGCCGTCGCGGCCGTGCATCGCGCTTACGTGGAGGCCGGCGCCCTCATCCTGGAGACCAACACCTTCGGCGGCAACCGGATCAAGCTGGCTCACTACCGCCTGGCCCACCGCGTGCAGGAGATCAACGGCCGCGCCGTGGCCTTGGCCAGGGAGGCGGCGGGCGACAGGGCCCTGGTGGCGGCCTCCCTGGGCCCCACCGGCCTCTTCGTGGCCCCGCTGGGCGAGATGAGCTTCGAGGAGGCCTACGACGTCTTCGCCGAACAGGCGGCCGCCTGCGCCGCGGCCGGGGCCGATCTCTTCATCGTGGAGACCATGGCCGACCTGGGCGAGGCCAGGGCCGCCGTCCTGGCGGCTAGGGCGACCGGACTGCCGGTGGTGGCCCAGCTCACCTTCGCCGAGGGCGGGCGCACCTTCACCGGCACCGATCCCGAGACGGCGGTGCTGGTCCTCTCCTCGGCCGGGGCCGAAGTGGTGGGGGCCAACTGCTCCGTGGGCCCGGCCGAACTGGTGCAGGTGGTGCGGGCCATGGCGGCGGTGGGGCGGGTCCCCGTCAGCGTCCAGCCCAACGCCGGCCTGCCCCGGCTGGTGGGCGGCACGGAGACGGTCTTTCCCCTGGGACCGGAGGAGTTCGGCGCCTGGGGACCGCGGCTGGTGGAGGCGGGCGCCAGCCTCGTGGGCGGCTGCTGCGGCACCGGACCCGAGCACATCCGCCGGCTGGCGCAGGCCGTCGCCGGCCTGACGCCTCCCTGGCCGGGCGCGCGGCACCCCGCGCTCACGGGTCTGGCCTCGCGCACCGGCACCTTCTGGTTTCGGGACGAACACCTCCCCCTCGTCATCGGCGAGCGCATCAACCCGACGGGCCGCAAGAAGCTCCAGGAGGACGTGGCCGAGGGGCGCTTCCTCCTGGTCCGTGAGGAAGCCCGCCGGCAGGCGGCGGCGGGCGCCCAGGCCCTGGACGTCAACGTGGGAGTGCCCGGCGTGGACGAGGCGGCCGCCATGCGCCGGGCCGTCCTGGCGGTGCAGGAGGCGGCCACCCTCCCCCTGTGCGTGGATTCCTCGACGCCGGCGGCCCTGGAGGCAGGACTGGCGGCCACCGTGGGGAAACCCCTGGTCAACTCGGCCTCGGGCGAGGCGGGCCGCCTCGAGGCGGTGCTGCCCCTGGCCCGTCGCTTCGGGGCCGCCCTCATCTTCCTGGCCCTGGACGACGACGGCATCCCCGCCACCGCCGCCGGGCGCCTGGCCGTGGCGGAGCGCCTGGTGCGGGCGGCGGAGGAGGCCGGGTTCCCCCGGGAGGACGTCTTCCTGGACTGCCTGGCCATGGCCGTGGGGGCCGACCAAGCCTCGGCCCTGGAGACCCTGCGGACCATCGGCCTGGTGAGGGAGCGGCTGGGCGTCCGCACCGTCCTCGGGCTCAGCAACATCTCCTTCGGCATGCCCAACCGGCCTCTCCTCAACGCCACCTTCCTGGCCATGGCCCTGGCCGCCGGGCTGGACGCCGTCATCATGAACCCCCTCGACCAGGCGGCCATGGACACGGTGCGGGCGGCGCGGGTCCTCCTGCGGCGGGACGCCGACGCGCGCCAGTACGTGGCGGTCATGGCGGCCCGCCCCGAGACGCCCCCGGCCGCGGCTCGGGTGGAGGCCGCGGCCGCGGAGCCGACCGCCGCGGCACCGGTCGAGGACCGGCCCCCGGCGGTTACCACCGCCGCGGGGGAGCCGGCCGAGGAGCGGCCCCCCGCGGGGGCGGAGCGGGATCCCCTCGACCAGGCCCTCTACCGGGCCGTCCTGGAGGGCAACCCGCAGGGCATCGTGCCCTTGGTGGAACAAGCCCTGGCCGCCGGCCGGGACCCCCTGGCCATGCTGAACGGCGTCCTCATCCCGGCCATCGAGGAGGTGGGCCGGCTCTTCGGCCAGGGCATCTACTTCCTGCCCCAGCTCATCCTCTCGGCCAACGCCATGAAGGCCGCCTTCGAGCGGCTCAAGCCCGAGCTGGCCCGGCGCCAGGCCGCCGAGCCGCTGGCCACCATCGTCCTAGCCACGGTGGAGGGGGACATCCACGACATCGGCAAGAACATCTGCGCCGTCCTCCTGGAGAACCACGGCTTCCGCGTGGTGGACCTGGGCCGGGACGTCCCCGCGGAGCGCATCCTGGAGGCCGCGCGCCGCGAGGGGGCGGACATCGTAGGCCTCTCCGCCCTCATGACCACCACCATGCCCCGCATGAAGGAGGTGGTGGATCTCTTCCGGCGCGAGGGGCTGGCCATCCCCGTCATCATCGGGGGTGCCGCCACCGACAAGGCCTTCGCCGAGGAGATCGGCGCCGCCGGCCACGGCGCCGACGCCGCCGAGGCGGTCCAGGTGGCGCGGCGCCTCCTCGGCCTCGTCTTTCCCGAGACCCGGACCGTGACCCCCTCCTAGCGGCCAGGCCCGCCCGGCGGCGTCGCCCCTGTTGACGGCCCAGGCCCGGGACTTCGGCGCCGCCGAGCAGGGAAGCCCTCGGCCAGGAGCTGCCGGAGGACGAAGCCGAGATTGGCCGGCCGCTCGGCCAGGCGGCGCAGGAAGTACCGGTACCACTCCCGGCCGCAGGGGACGTAGAGGCGGACGGGATGGCCACTCTCCCGGAGACGTTCCTGCAGGTCCCGCCGGACACCGTAGAGCATCTGGATCTCCCAGCGTGCCGGCGGGATGCCCGCCTCCCGGGTCCAGGCCACCAGCCCGGCGAGGAGCCGCTCGTCGTGGGTGGCGATAGCGGCGAAGTGGCCCGCCTCCAGGTGGCGCCGGACGAGGCGCGCGAAGTTGGCGTCCACGTCGGCCTTGCGCGGGAAGGCCCGGTCGGGCGGCTCGCTGTAGGCGCCCTTGCAGAACCTCACGTTGAGGAGGCCATGCCCGGCGGGCGCCGCACTCCCGCCGGGCGACGGCGCCGACGGAGCGGCGCGGCCGGGGGCGGGCGGCCCACCGCCGGGCAGGTCGGCGGCGAAGCGGTGCAGGCGCGCCAAGTCGGCTTCCGTGCGGTAGAGGTAGGCCTGGAGCACCACCCCCACGGCGGGCGTCTCCCGCCGCACCGCCTCGAAGAGGCGCAGGGTGCCCTCGGTGTAGCGGGAGTCCTCCATGTCGAGGCGCACGAAGGTTCCCTGGCGCTCGGCCCGGAGAGCCAGGTCCAGGACCTGGTCCCGGCAGAGCCCCTCGTCCACCTCGAGGCCCAGCTGGGTCGGCTTGACCGAGACGTGGCTGGCGAGCCCGGCCTCCCCCAGGCGCGAGAGGGCGGCGACGTAGGCGGCGTGGGCCTGCCGGGCGGCCGCCGCGTCTCCCACCGCCTCCCCCAGGATGTCGAGGGTCACGAGGAAGCCGCGGCGCTCCAGGTCGGCCACCACCCGGAGACCCTCCTCTAGGGTCTCCCCGGCCACGAAGCGCCGCGCGCCCAGGGCGAACCCGTGGCGGCGCACCAGGTCCGCCACCGCCGGCGCCTCGCCCGCCGCCAGGATGGCCCGGCGCGCATGCAGCCAGATTGACAACCAGACCCACCCCCGCCGGCCCGGCCCCGCGGCAGGCGAAGGCGGCTCGCGCGCGCCGGCCCGCCGCCGTCGCGGAGGGCCCCGCTAGCCGGTGTTGCGCAGTCCCGCCGCGATCCCGTTTATCGTGACCAGGATGGCGAAGCGCAAACGGTCCAGGTCGGCCTCGCCGCCGGCGGAGGGACACCCCGCCCCCGCGACGGTGCCGGCCGCCTTCGCCTCCGCCTCGCGGTAGCGGCGGAGGAAGCGGACCTGCAGGTAGCTGAGAGGGTCCACGTACGGGTTCCGCAGGGTGATGGACTGCCGCAAGGCCGGCTCGTTCTCCAGGAGCGCCCTCTGCCCCGTGACCGCCAGGACGTGCCGCACCGTCCGCTCATACTCCTCGGCCACGGACCCGAACACCGCCGCCCCCAGCCCCGGGTCGTCGGCCAGCCCGGCGTAGCGCGCGGCTATGTGCATGTCGGCCTTGGCCAGGGCCATCTGGAGGTTGTCCAGCACGGCCCGGAAGAAAGCCCACTCCCGGTACATCCTCCCCAGCAGCTCCGCCCCGTCCCGCCGGCCCTCGGTCCAGCGGTCGAGAGCCGTCCCGACGCCGTACCAGGCCGGCAGCAGGTGGCGGCATTGGTTCCAGGCGAAGACCCACGGGATGGCGCGCAGGTCCTCGAACCGGTGGCCCAGCTGCCTGGCCACGGGGCGCGAGCCGATGTTGAGCTCGCCGATGTGCCGGATGGGCGTCACGGCGAAGAAGTAGCGCAGCCCCGCCTCGTCCTGCCCGAATAGAAAGGCCCGGTAGGCCCGGTAGGCGTGGGCGGACAGCTCGGCCATGGTCTCCTCCCACTGGGCCGGCGCCGGCTGGCCCGCTCTCCACCCGGCGACGGCCGGGAGGCCCCTGGGTCCGTCGGCCTCCAGGAGCTTGACGGCGGCGGCCCAGACCACCTGCTCCAGGCTGCGGAAGGCTATGCCGGGGATGAGGTAGCGGTCGGAGAGGACCTCGCCCTGCTCCGTTATCTTGAGACCCCACCGGGTGGAACCCGAGGGGAGGGCCATGACGGCGCGCCCCGTGGGTCCGCCCCCTCTGCCCAGGGCCCCGCCCCGCCCGTGGAAGAAGCGCACGCGCACGCCGGCCTCCTCCCCCAGCAGGAGGAGCCGTTTCTGGACCAGGTAGAGCTCCCAGTTGGCCGTCAGGTACCCGCCGTCCTTGTTGGTGTCCGAGTAACCCAGCATGACCTCCATCAGGGAGCCGCGGGCGGCCAGGTAGCTGCGGAAGGAGGGAGACCCGAGGAGCGCGGACAGCATCTCCCCGCCCTGCCTGAGGTCGGCCGTGGTCTCCAGGATCGGCACCAGGTTAAACCAGCCCAGCTCGCCCGGTCCCCCGAGACCCACGGCGGCGGCCAGGAAGAGCACCTCCAGGCAGTCGCTGGGCTCGTGGGCCATGCTCACTATGTACGTGTCCATGGCCTCCCGGCCCAGCTCGGCCCCGGCCGCGCGAAAGAGATCGAAGACCGCCAGGAGCTCCTCGGTCTCCCCGCTCAAGCCCGACCGGGCGCGGGCCCGCTCGCCCGCTTCCCGGCAAAGTGACGGATCGTCCAGGATCCCCTCCAGCACCCGGCCCCGCCGGGACTCGGGCAGGTCCTCGTAGTCCGGGCAGACGCCCGCCAGCCTCAGGATCTCGCCTACGACCCGGCCGTGCACCTGGCTGTGCTGGCGGACCTCCAGCGGGACGAGGTGGAAGCCGAAGAGCCGCACCTGCCGGATGAGCCGGCCCAGGGAACCGCGGGCCAACGCCTGGCCACCGTTGGCCAGCAGGCTTTCCTCCATGACCAGGAGGTCGTCGAGGAACTCGCGGTGGGACCGGTAGCGGCCTGGCCAGCGCTCCGCGCCGGCCGGTGACGGCGGCGTGGCGGCGGTCACCTCCAGGTTGTGCCGCCGCAGTTGCTCCAGCCGCCAGCGGATGATGGACAGCTTGCGCCGGTACGGCTCATTCTCGTCCCACCGGACGAAGTCCGGGGGCAGCTCCCCCAGGGACCGCTCGTCGGCCGCCAGGGAGGCGAGGAGGGCCTCGCTCGCTCCCACCAGGAGTGTGGACTGGCCGTAGCGGGCCATCAGGTGGCTCACCGAGGCCAGGTACTTCCTCACGGCCAGGTCCCGTTGGAAACGCAGCGCCTCCCACGTGACCCGCGCCGTCACGTGGGGATTGCCGTCTCTGTCACCGCCCACCCAGCTGCGGAAACGGAGGAAGGTGGGCAGGGCGGCGCCGTGCCGCGCCAGGCGATCCTCGATCTCGGGGTAGTGGCGGGCCAGTTCCCTCTCCATGGCCAGGTGCACGTCCGGGAGCACGTCCCACAGGGTCTGGTCCAGGTAGAAGAGGCCCAGCCGCACCTCGTCCTCCGGCTGAAGCCGGAAGGAGCGCACCTCGCTGGTCTGCCACAGGAGGACCAGGAGCTCCCGGATCTCGCGCTCGATCTCCTCCAGCTCCTGCGGCGTGACCAGGGGGTTCTCGCGCCGTTCCAGAGCGTCGTAGATGGCCCGCAGCACGGCGAGCACCGTCCTCCGCGTGGCCTCGGTGGGATGGGCCGTCATGACCAGTTCCACGGAGAGCCGGCCGAAGAGATCGAGGACCCGGTCGGCCCCCAGGCCCGCCGACCGGAGGAGGGAGGCTAGGTGGCGAAGGGAGAGGGGCTGGGGCTGGCGGTGCTCCCGGTCGTACTCGCGCTTGCGGCGGACCCGGTGGTGCTGCTCGGCCAGGTTGACCAACTGAAAGTAAAGCCCGAAGGCCCTGGCCACCTGCAGGGCCGTCTCCTGGTCCAGCTCCTCCACGAAGCCGAGCAGTTCCCTTTCGGCCGCGGCGTCATAGCCGGCCCGCAACCGACGGGTGGCCAGCCGGACGCGCTCCACGGCTTCGAAGAACCGGTCGCCCCCCTGTTCGCGGAGCACCTGTCCCAGCAGCCGGCCCAGGAACTTGACCTCTTCCCGGAGCTTGCGTTGCCTCTCGCGCAACCAGCGCTGTTCGGGATCGGCCCCCGGCCCGGAGGGCGAGGAACGGGCCTGAGCCTCCAAGCTCACCATTCCTCCGACAGGTCCAGCTCGCGGCGCAGGGCCTCCACGTCCACGAAGGGACGACCGGCCCGCCTCTTCTTCTCCTCCATGTTTTCCATGACCCGCAGGAGCTCGCGCAGGCGGGCCCTCCCGTCCCGCGTCTGGCAGGCCTGGCGGGGGGTCAAGCCGCCCAGCACGGGGGCCGGCTCGTCCACCCAGTCGTGGGAGAAGGGTGGCAGGGCGGACTCTCCTTCACCGAGCCCACCTTTGCCCGCCGTGGCGGGAAGCGCCAGGGAGACGCTCTCGAACTCGTCTACCATGTGCCGGGCGGTCGCGGCGAGCACCTCCCCGAGAAGGGTCTTGCCGCGCTCCAGGCGCTCCCGCGACAGGCACTCCAGCCGGAGTCGCCGTGAGCGGAGAACCAGGGTCCCCAACACCAGCCTGCCCCCCGGCGGGCTTTCCTCCGCGGGGGCGAACCATCTCCAGACACCCTCGCCCACCGCCTCCATGTCCGATCGCAGGGCCAGCGCCCGCACCACCTCCTCCGGATCGCCGACCCCGTACCAGGCCCTGGAGAGAAGGCACGCCTCGCCGCTCAGGGTGCGGAAGCGAGCGGGGCCGAGGGCCTGGAGGCCGCCCACCAAGAGCCGGTGTATCTCGTGGGCCCTGCCGCGGAAGTAATCCTCCCACCCGGCCGCAGGCCGCCGGCCGCGGAAGCGGGCCAGCCCCTCGGTGAGGCACCGGACGACGGACGCCTTCCACCAGCGGGGCAAGACGAGACCGGCGACGGACAGCCCCACCTCCCCGTGGACGGGCAACAGGCGGGTCAGGACCAGGTCGAAACGGTGCAGGTTCCTGGCCGCCACCCTGTCCCAGCACCGCTGCCTGGCGCCCGTGCACACATCCTCGAGCAAGAGCTCGCCCTCGTCCGACCGGAGCAGGACCTCGTAAAGCCCCAAGCGGCTCGAGGCCCAAGCGGCGAGGACGGCCCGTTCCTCCCCGTCCAGGTCCCGGCTCTGGGCCAGGTACCTCTCCAGGACCGTCCGTCCCCTGCCCCCCGGGCGGTAGTCGAAGACGAGCCAATCGAAGAAACGCCCCATGCTCCCCTCGTCGTCGGCCAGGGGCAGAGCGTCCCCTCCCCCCCAGAAGGCGTCGAAGGCTCTGGCCAGCGTCTCGTCACCGACGCGGCGGCGGGCGAAGAGGAAAAGGTGATCCATGAGCCGCTCGGCCAACCGCTGGGACCTATGACGGGAAAGGGGGAGCACCTTGCAACCGACCTCCACGCCATCCACCTCCACGGCGGCCACCCGGCCGCAAGGGAACGGGGACGTTTTTCGACAGAGAAGCGGCCACTCCTCTCGCACCTTTGACAGAAACCGCCCTTCCGCATCTCGAACCGCCGGGGTGGCGAGGCGCCCCCAGATTATGCGGTGCCCGAGGGGTGCGGTGCGACAGCCATCAACGAGGGCGCCCGCCGCTCCGGCCGGCGGCCCGCTGCGGCCGCGCGGTGCCGTCAGGCACGGGTGCGGAGGATGACCAGGTCCACGCGGCGGTTGCGGGCCCTATTCTCCTCGCTGTCGTTGGGGAAGCGCGGCCGCCACTCCCCGTACCCGGTGGCGGAGAGCCGCGCCGGCGGAAGACCCTCCCCCTCGGCCAGGTAACGGGCCACCACCACGGCCCGGGCCACCGACAGCTCCCAGTTGGACGGGTACCTGGCCGTGTTGATGGGTAGGTCGTCGGTGTGCCCCTCCACCGAGATGTCGTTGGGAATGCGGGCCAGGACGGGCGCTATCCGGTGGAGGATGGCCCGGGAGGCCGGCTTGAGGTCGGCGTAACCCTTCTCGAAGAAAATGAGCTCGGGAAAGCTCACCACCAGCCCCTGTTCCTCCACCGTCACGGTCACCTTGCCCGCCAGCCCCGCCGCCTGCAGCTCTCTCTGCACGACGCGAGCCACCTCCTGGAGCCGGAGTCCCTCGGCCCGGCGGGCCGGGGAGACGTCGGGACCGCGGGTTCCCTCCAGGCTGTTGGCCGCGGCGTGCGGCAGCCTGGCCTCGCTATCCACGGGAGTGGGAGACACATCCAGCAGGGAGTTGCTGACGTTGGACCGGAGGAAGCTTGACTGGAGGGCCTGGGCGAGCTGGAGGTACTTGGCCTTGTCCATCTGGCTGATGGAGTAGAGCACGATGAAGAAGACCATGAGCAGGGTGATGAGGTCGGCGTAGGTGAGGAGCCAGCGCATGCTCCCGGCCCCGTCGTGCCCGCCTCCGTGACCACCCTCTTCGTGCGAGACCCCTTTCCTAGACACCACCATCACCGGGGCGGCCCGCAGCGCTCCCGCACCTAGGCACCGCTCTCACCGGGCTGGGCGGCGGGCGAAGGGCCCGGGGCGGCCTCGGCCTCCTCCCGCTTCTTCTCCTTCCTCTTGCTGCCGGGGAGAAAGGCCCGCAGCTTCTCCCGCACCATGGCCGGGCTGTCGCCCTTCTGGATGGAGAGCACGCCCTCGATGATCATCTGCTGGTACTCGCCCAGCAGCCGGCCGTTGTCCTTGAGCTTGTTGGCCACGGGCAACCAGAAGACGTTGGCCGTGGCTATGCCCCAGAGGGTGGCCAGGAAGGCCATGGCGATGGCGGAGCCCAGCTCGTTAGGATTCTCCAGATTGGAGAGGACGTGGATGAGGCCCATGACGGTGCCGATGATGCCCATGGTGGGCGCGTATCCGCCCGCCGTCTCGAAGATGGCGGCGCCCGTCAGGAAACGCTTGCGCGCCAGCTCCGCCTTGGTGACGAGCACGGCCTCCACCACCTCGGAGTCGGTCCCGTCCACCACCATCTGCAAACCCTGAGCCAGGAGTTCGTCGGAGATGGTGCGGATGTCCTCCTCCAGGGCCAGGAGCCCCTCCCGCCGGGCCTTCTGCGCCAACCCCACCAGCTTGTCGATGGCCTGGGGCAGGTCACCGCCGGGACGGCGCAGCAACTCGCCGAGGAGGGAGGGGACGCGAAAGAAGTTGCCCAACCCCACGCTCATGGCCGTGGCGCCGATGGTACCGCCCAGGATGAGGAACACGGCGGAGGGAGAGATGAGCGAGCCGACGGAGCCCCCCTCCATGGCATTGGATCCGAGAATGGCCACTAGCGCGACGACGAGCCCGACGATTACTCCGAGTTCCAGAGGGACCACTCCTGCTATGCTCGCCCTTGTGTCGGTACCTATCCCCCCGAAAGGACCAACGCACCCCCATACGGTATCGCGGGGAGGGGAGCCGCCGTTGAGCCGCCTCGCGGTGGGGAACTCCTCCCTTTACAATAGAGGATCAGCGGGGTGACACCTTGGACCCGAGGCTGCAGGAGACAGCGGCAAGGGTGCTGGCCGGAGGCGAGGTCTCGGGTGAGGAGGCTCTCCACCTCCTCCAGCTCGAGGGACCCGACGTGTACCATCTCCTGGCCTGGGCCAACGAGATCCGCGAGCGCTTCACCGGTGACAGGGTGGAGCTCTGTTCCATCGTCAACGCCCGCTCCGGCAATTGCAGCGAGGACTGCGCCTTCTGCGCCCAGTCCTCCCGCCACGCCGCGGACGCCCCCGTCCACGGGCTGCTGGACGAGGAAACGATCCTGGCCAAGGCCAGGGCCATGGAGGCCGCGGGCGCCCGGCGCTTCGACCTGGTCACGGCCGGGTACGGCTTCACCGAGGACGACCCGGACTTCAGGCGGATCCTGGCCATCTACCGCCGGCTGCGGCGGGAGACGGGGCTCGAGCTGTGCGCCTGTCTCGGCATCCTCACCCCCGGCGCCGCCCGCGCCCTGGTGGAGGCGGGCGTGACGCGATACAACCACAACCTGGAGACGGCCCGTTCCTTCTTCTCCCGCATCTGCACCACCCACTCCTACGACGAGCGGGTGGCCACCGTGCAAGCCGTCAAGTCCGCCGGCATGGAGGTCTGCTGCGGCGGCATCATCGGCCTGGGGGAGACACGGGAGCAGCGCGTGGAGCTGGCCCTCACCCTGAGGGAGCTGGACGTGGACTCGGTGCCCATCAACATCCTGGTCCCCCGCCCGGGCACGCCCCTGGCCCATGTCCCTCCCCTGGCGCCGGAGGAGATCCTCAAGACCTTCGCCATGTTCCGGTTCGTGCTGCCGGACAAGCTCATCAGGTACGCGGCGGGGCGCGAGGGTGCGCTGGGTCCGCTGCAACCCCTCGGCTTCCTGGCGGGGGTGAACGCCATGCTGGTGGGCGGGTACCTGACGGTGCCGGGGCGGGAGGTGGAGGCGGACGTGGCCATGGTGGCGTCCCTGGGTCTCCAATGGTGACCCGCACAGGCACGCCGGGACGCCGGCGCCGGCGCCGCAGCCCGGCCGGCGTGTACGCGGCCGCCCTGGTGCTGGTGCTGGCGGCGGCGGCCGCCGCCTACCTGGCTCGACCCGGCACGCGGCAGCCGGCGGAGGCGGCGGCGCCGGCCTTCACGCTGCCCGACACCGAGGGGCGGCAGGTGTCGTTGGCGTCGCTCCGGGGCAAGCCCGTGGTGCTGGTGTTCTTCCGCACCTTCGGGTGAGGGGTTTGCCAGCAGCAGCTCGTGGAGCTGCAGGACGTCTATCCGGAGATAAGGCGGGCCGGGGGAGAGCTGCTGGCCATCAGCGTCCGTCCCCTGGACGAGAACAGGGCAGGGCGGGCCACCCTGGGCCTCCAGTACCCCGTTCTGTCGGACGAGACGACGGACGTGGCCACGTCCTACGGCGTGTTCAACCTCCTGGGCGACGAACTGGCCGCCCCCGCCGTCTTCGTCGTGGACCGGCGGGGGCAGATCGCCTGGCGCTACGTGGGCAGGAGCGTCGCCGACCGGCCGCAGGCGGCCGCCGTCCTCCGCCGGCTACGGGCTGCCGCCCGGCCGGGGTAGGACCGGTCGAGACCAAGGGGCCCGGCGGTCGTACCAAGGGGACGGCCGCGGGCGGGGCGCAACCGCTCAACGGGAGAATGCCAGGGCGGCGGACACGAGGGCGGGCACCTCCCACGGGAAGGAAGCCAGCCGGACGCCGGCGGCGTCGAGGGCCCTAACCTTGCTCTCGTAGGTGCCGCGGCCGCGCTCGACGATGGCCCCCGCGTGGCCCATGCGCCGCCCGGGCGGGGCGGTCCGGCCGGCGATGAAGGCCACCACCGGCTTGGACATGGTCTTGATGAACTCGGCCGCCTCCTCCTCGGCGGTGCCCCCTATCTCCCCCACCAGGACCACCGCCCGCGTGGCCTCGTCCCGTTCGAAGCGCTTGAGGAGATCGAGGAAGGAGAGGCCCACCACCCTGTCACCCCCCATGCCCACCACCGTGGACTGACCGAGGCCGGCCGCCGTGAGGCTGTTCACTATCTCATAGCTCAGGGTGCCGCTCCGGGCTGCCACCCCCACCGGTCCGGGGCTGAAGATGGCGTTGGGGGGGATACCCAGCTTGGCCCTGCCGGGGGTGCAAACCCCGTAGGTGTTGGGGCCCACCACCAGGGCGCCCCTCTCCTGGGCGAAGGCCATGATGGCCAGGGCATCGTGGAGGGGTATGTGCTCGGTGACGATGACGACCAGCTCCAGCCCCGCGGCCACGGCCTCGAAGGCGGCGTCCCGAGCCTGCGGGGCGGGGACGAAGATGACGGAGGCGTTGACGGCGTGGGTCTCCAGGGCTTCCTCCACCGTGTCGTAGACGGGGACGCCGTGCACCGTCTCGCCGCCCCGGCCGGGCGTGACACCGGCCACGATGGGCGTGCCGTACTCCAGCATCTGCCTGGCATGAAAGCTTCCCTGCCGGCCCGTGATGCCCTGGATCAGCACGCGCGCCCGCTCGTCAACCAGGATGGGCAGCGTCGCCCACCTCCCCGCCCGGCGGCGCCGGCGCGGCCTGCTCCTCTGCCCCTCGCGCCGCCGCCACGGCGGCGCGGGCGGCTTCCTCCATGGAACGGTACGCCGCCAGGCCGCCCCGGCGGAGCATGGCCACCGCCTCTCCCTCGTTGGTGCCGGTGAGCCTTATCACGAGGGGAACCCCGAGCCCCACGGCCTCGCGGGCCTGGAGGATGGCGCGCGCCACGTCGTCGCAACGGGTGATGCCGCCGAAGATGTTGACGAAGATGACCCGGGGCCGCGTGCGGGCCAGCAGTCCCAGGGCCTTGGCCATGGGCTCCGCCGCGGCGCCTCCCCCCACGTCCAGGAAGTTCATGGGACGCCCCCCCATGTCGGCCAGGACGTCGAGGGTGGCCATGGTGATGCCGGCACCGTTGGCCATGACGGCGATGTCGCCGCCCAGCTCGACGTAGGAGAGACCCAGCCGGCGGACCTCCTCCTCCAGTTCCGTGCCCTCGCGGACCCGCGGCAGCTCGGGGTGGCGGAAGAGGGCGTCGTCGTCCACGGTGAGGCGGCAGTCGGCCGCCACCAGGCTCCCCCCCACCACGGCCAGGGGGTTCAACTCCAGGATCTCCGCATCCAACTCGCGAAAGGCGCGGTAGCAGAGGAGGGCGATCCGAACGAAAGAGGCGGCCGTCTCCCCGCCCAGGCCCAGCCGCCGCGCCGCCTCCCGGGCCTGGTGGGCGAGAAGGCCCCACGGCACGGCCAGAGGCTCGCGGACGATCTGCCTCTCCGGCACCTCCTCGATACCGACACCACCCGCGGCGGAGGCGATGAGGACCGGGCGGCGCAGCCCCGCGTCCACGGCGAAGCCCAGGTACAGCTCCCCCTCGATGGGCAGCCGTTCCTCCACCAGCACCCGCTCCACGGGCAGGCCCCGGACCTGGGCGCCGAGGAGGGCGCCCGCGGCGGCGGCGGCTTCCTCCGGCGTCGCGGCGAAGCGCACGCCTCCGGCCCGCCCCCGGCCGCCCGCCAGGACCTGAGCCTTGACGACCACCGGCCCCAGCTCCCGGCAGGCCGCCGCCGCCTCATCCGGCTGCGTCGCCAGCCGTCCCCGCGGCAGGGGGAGGCCGTAGGCAGCCAGCAGGCCCTTGGCCTGGTGTTCATAGAGCTTCACCGCCCGCCCTCCCCGTAGGCGGCCAGTCCCGCCTCGTAGAGATCGCCGCCCACCGTGTCGTTCACCACGAAGAGAGGAAAGTCCTCGACCTCGAAGACGTGGACGGCCTCCGTTCCCAGTTCTTCGAAGAGGAGGACCCGGGCCCGGCGCACGTGCCGGGCCAGGAGCGCGCCCACGCCGCCGAGGGCCCCGAAATAGACGGCCCCGTACCGGGCCAGGAGCCGCCGCACCTCGGCCGAGCGCCCCCCCTTGCCGATGAATCCGCGCACCCCGAGCCGTAGCATGACCTCCACGTAGGGGTCCATGCGGCCCGCCGTGGTGGGGCCGGCCGAGCCCACCGGGCGACCGGGCGGGGCGGGGGTGGGGCCCACGTAGTAGATGACCTGGCCTGCCAGGTCGAGGGGCGGTCGCCGCCCCGCCGCCACCTCCTCGGCCAGGAGCTTGTGGGCCTGATCGCGGGCCGTGTAGAGCCGGCCGCTCAGGGAGACCCGCTGCCCCGCCCGCAGGCGCCGCACCTCCTCCTCGCCGAGGGGCGTGCGGAGGCGCACGACCTCCGGCTTCACAAAACCGCCTCCCGGAAGCGCGCCGAGTGGCACTGGATGTTGACGGCCACGGGGAGGGAGGCGATGTGGCGGGGGAAGATCTCCACGGCCACCCAGAGGGCGGTGACGCGCCCGCCGAAACCCCCCGGCCCGAGCCCCGTGGCGTTGACGGCCTCCAGGAGCTCCCGCTCCAGAGCGGCCACCTCCGGCCGCTCGTGGTGGCTGCCGACGGGCCGGAGAATGGCCTTCTTGGCCAGGTAAGCCACGTGATCGAACGTGCCGCCGATGCCAACCCCCACCACGAAGGGAGGACAGGCGGCGGGGCCGGCGTTGCGCACGGTCTCCACCACGAAGTCCCGGATACCCTCCAGGCCGTCGGCCGGACGCAGCATGGCCAGGGCGCTCTTGTTCTCGCTGCCGCCCCCCTTGGGCAGAACCCGCACCCGCACCCTGTCGCCCGGCACGATCTCCGTGTGCAGGACGGCCGGCGTGTTGTCGCCCGTGTTGCGACCCGCCCAGGGGTGATCGAGGATGGATTTGCGGAGGAGACCCTCCACGTAGGCCTGCCGCACTCCCTCGTTGACCGCCGTCGTCAGGTCGCCGCCCACCAGGTGCACGTCCTGTCCGATCTCCAGGAAGACGACGGCGAACCCCGTGTCCTGGCACAGGGGCAAGCCCTCTTCGCGGGCCACGCGCGCGTTTTCCAGGATGAGTTGGATGGCTTCCCGGCCCAGGGGCGAGTCCTCGCGGTCCACGGCGTTCCTCAGGGCCGCCACCACGTCGGGGGGAAGCTCGAAGGCGGCCTCCCGCAGCAATCCCGCGACGGCGCTGCGCACCTCCCCCACGTCGAGGAGCCGCAAGCCTCACTCCCCCGCCAGGCCGGCCAGGGCCGCCACCCGCTCCACGGCCTCCGCCACCGCGCGGCAGGAGGAGGCGAAGGCGGCCTCCTCTCCCGGCGTGAGGCGAAGCGCCAGCACCCTCTCCACTCCCCCGCGCCCCAACACCACGGGCACGCCGGCAAAGACGCCGCTCTGACCGTACTCGCCGTCCAGGTAGGCGCTGCACGGCAGGATGCGGCGCTGGTCCCGCAGGACGGCCTCCACCATCTCCCCCACGGCGGCGCCGGGCGCGTAGAAAGCGCTGGCCCCCATCAACTCCACTATCTCGCCGCCCCCGAAACGGGTCCGCTCCACCAGCCTCTCCAGGGTCTCCGGGGCGAGGAGCTCGGTGACCGGTATGCCGCCAGCGAAAGCGTAGCGCACCAGCGGCACCATGGCGTCACCGTGCCCGCCCAGGACCAGGGCCGTCACGTCCCGCACCGACACACCCAGCTCGAGGGCCAGAAAGGTCCGAAACCGGGCGCTGTCCAGGATGCCCGACTGGCCGACGACACGCGCGGCGGGCAGGCCGCTGGCCCGCCACGCCACCCAGCACATCACGTCGAGGGGATTGGTGAGGACCACGAGGCAGGCGTCGGGCGAGAGTGTAACGGCCCGCTCCACCACCTGGCGCACGATGCGCGCGTTGGTGTCCAGGAGGTCGTCCCTGCTCATCCCCGGCTTGCGCGCCACCCCGGCGGTCACCACGATGACGTCGGATCCCGCCGTGTCCGCGTAGTCGTCCGTCCCGTACACGCGGACATCGAAGCCCTCGATGGGCCCGGCCTGTTGCATGTCCAGGGCCTTGCCCCGGGGCAGGCCCGGCACCACGTCCAGGAGGACCACGTCGGCCAGCTCCCGCCGCGCAAGGAAATGGGCGGCGGCCGCGCCCGTCGCCCCGGCGCCCACGATGGTAACCTTGCCCCTCACCCTCGGCGCCATTTCCTCACCCCGCGGAAAGAACCCTCTTGGGCCCTCAGCGGCTCCCGGCGCCACCGGCGGCCGGCGCACGGGGACCCGGGCCGCGCGGCGGTGCCGCCGCCCGTCAAGCGAAGTGCTCCGGCAAGAAGCGCCTGGCCGCCGCCAGCATCTCGTCCTGGGAGAGGGCCGTAGTCCGCCCGTTCTCATACTGCTCCATGACCCAGGAATGGATGCGCTCCACGGCCGGGTGCTTCTTGTCCAGCGGGTCGGCTCCCCTTGCCAGGAGTTGCTGGTTCAGCCAGAAGGCGACGCCGGCCAGGCCGGACTTGTCGGTGATGTTGATGCCCAGGGGGCGCCGCAGGAGGCGGGCCGTGTCGAAGATGTTGTAGACCTCTTCATTCTTGATGAGGCCGTCCACGTGGATCCCCGCCGCCGTGACGTTGAACTGGGAGCCGACGAAGGGGTGGCGGGGCGGTATCTCCTCCCCCACTTCGCGCCGGTAGTACTCGGCCAGCTCCGTTATCACGGTGGTGTCGATGCCGTCCATGCGCCCCGTGAGACCGATGTACTCCATGAGGAGCCCCTCCAGGGGGGGGTTGCCCGTGCGCTCGCCGATGCCGAAGACGGTGCCGTTGGCCGCGGCGCACCCGTACAGCCAGGCGGTGGATGCGTTGACGAGCCCCTTGTGGAAGTCGTTGTGGCCGTGCCACTCCAGCTGGCCGCCGGGGACGCCCGCATCGTGGATCATGGCGTGCACCAGCCTCGGGACGCTGCGCGGCAGGCCCGCCCCCGGGTACGGCACCCCGTAGCCCATGGTGTCGCAGAGCCGGATGCGCACGTGGATGCCGGACTCCTCCTGGAGCCGCATGAGCTCCCGGGCGAAGGGGACCACGAAGCCGTACACGTCGGCCCGCGTCACGTCCTCGAAGTGGCAGCGCGGCCTCACCCCGGCCGCCAGGGCGGCCTCCACCACCTCCAGGTAGCGGCGCAGGGCCTCGCGGCGGGTCCAGCCCAGCTTGAGGAAGATGTGATAGTCGGAGCAGGAAGTGAGGATGCCCGTCTCGCGGAGGCCCATGGACCTGACCAGGCTGAAGTCCTTGGGATTGGCCCGGATCCACCCCGTCACCTCGGGGTACGCGTAACCCCGCTCCAGGCACCGGGTCACCGCCTCGCGGTCCCGGTCGGTGTAGAGGAAGAACTCGCACTGGCGGATGACGCCCGCGCGGCCTCCCAACCGGTGCAGGAAGTCGAAGATGTCCACGATCTGCCGCACCGTGTACGGCGGCCGGGCCTGCTGGCCGTCCCGGAAGGTGGTGTCGGTGATGAATATGTCCGGCGCGGGGGACATGGGCACCTCGAGCCCGTCGAAGAGGACGCGCGGCGGCTCCACGTAGGGGAACTGCTCGCGCAAGAGGTTGGGCTCGTCCACGTCCTGGAGGGGAAAGTCAGCCTGAACGGGTTTGAGCCAGTCCGCCCTGCCCACGCCACCCCACCCTCGCCCAGGGCGGCCCCCGGCGCGGCCGACCTGCCCGGTCAGGGGTAGAGCTGCCATGGCCGGCCAGGCCACCCACTCATGGGACCATTATAGGAGCGTCCCCCACCGGTGGCAAACCAAAACCGGCGGGGCGGCCACGCCCCCGCAGGCGAGGGCCGGACCCGAGCGGCTCCCGGCCATCAACCTCTGCGCGCAGCCCGCTCCAGGTCGCCGAGCCTGTCCTCCACCGCCTTCTGGCGGCGCTGCAGGTTCATGACGAAGAGGATGAGTCCCACCCAGATGATGCTGTAGCCGATGAACATCCAGACCTCCGGCTTCACCGCCGTCCCTCCTCCCTGAGATGCTCCCGCCAGGCTTCCACCCGCCAGCGCAGGTCCTCGGTCCGCAGGCGCCAGCGGAGGATGTAGACATACAGTAACGTGAAGGTCAGGACCGCCACACCCATGGCCGCCCCCATCAGGGGCTCCATGTCCATCTTGCCGATGCGGACCACCTCCGGGTGCAGCCCCCGCCACCAGCGCACCGACATGTGGATGATGGGCACGTCGAAGAAACCGAGGATGCCCAGGGCGGCGGCCAGCCGGGCCCGGCGTTCGTCCCCCTCGGCCGTGGCCCGCAGATACAGGTAGCCGATGTAGATGAGCCAGAGGACAAGGGTGGCCGTCAGCCGGGGGTCCCAGGTCCACCAGGTGCCCCACACGGCCCGCGCCCAGGTGGCTCCCGAGAGGAGCGCCATGCTGGTGAAGAAGACGCCCAGCTCCGCCGAGGAGTAGGCCAGCCGGTCGTAGCGCCGCTCGTTGGTCCGCAGATAGAGGATGCTGGCCACGAACACCACCAGGAAGCTCAGGTAGGCGTTCCAGGCCGAGGCCACGTGGAAGTAGAAGATCCGCTGCGGTGGTCCCATGGTGTGCTCCTCCGGAGCCACGAGGAGGCCCATGGCCAGCGCCACCGGACCCATCACCGCCAGGAGCCATCCGAGAGCCGTCATGCACCCATCCCTCCCGTCAGCCTTCGAAGAGATAATCGAACAACACGAAGGGCAGAGCCACGAAGATGAGGTCGTACGCCCCCAGGAAGGCGAAACCCGCCAGGGCGCCGGCCCCGTCGCCGGCCAGAGCGGCCTCCGTGGCCCGCACGCTGGCGATGATGACGGGGGCCAGGAGGGGAAAGAGGAGGAGGGGGAGCAGCACCTCGCTGGCCCGCGTCCCGCCCGCCAGCACGCTGACGAAGGTCCCCACCGCCGTGAAGCCCACGGTGCCGAGGAGCAAGGCCGCCGCCAGGAGGGGCAGGCTGCCCCGCCACGGCTCGCCGAGGAAGACGAAGAAGAGGGGCGTGAGGACCACCTCCATCCCCAGCATGAAGAGGACGTTGCTGAGGCACTTGCCGAGGAAGAGGGTGCTCCTGTCCACCGGCGTGAGGAGGAGCCCCTGGAAGGCGGCGTTGTACCGCTCCATGGCGAAGGAACGGTTGAGGCCCAGGGAACCGCCGAAAAAATAGGCGATCCACATGATGCCGGCGAATATGGGCCCGAGGTCGTGCTCCGCCGGGTTGAAGGCGAAGCTGAAGATGACCAGGATCATGAAGGCGAAGAGGAGGAGCGAGAAGAGCATCTCCCGGGCGCGCAGCTCCACGACGAGGTCCTTCCAGACCAGGGTCAGCACGGGTCCCATCAGGCTTCCTCCCACGGCGCCGCAGCCGCGGCCGGCGCACCCACGGCTTCCTCGTAGAGGGCGGCCAACTCCGCGGCGCCCCTGCCCCGGACCGGCACATGACAGGCGACAGACCCCCGGTGGAGGACGGCGAAGGCGTCGGCCACCTGAGCGCTGGCCTCGAAGTCGTGGGAGACCAGGAGACAGGTCCCGCCCTCCGCCCGGAAACGGCCCAGCAGCTCCACCAGGAGAGCCTGCCCGTCCCGGTCCAGCCCCGTGAAAGGCTCGTCCAGCAGCAGCACGCGCGGCCGCTGCACCAGGGCCCGGGCGATGGCCAGCCGCTGCTGCATGCCGCGGGAGAAGGTGCCCACCGGGTCACGTGCATAGGGCTCGAGGCCGACGGCCGCCAGGAGCTCGTCCACCCGCCTGCCCGCATCGGTAACACCGTACAGGCCGGCGTAGAAACGCAGGTTCTCCGCCGCCGTCAGGTAGTCGTAGAGAAAGGTCTGGTGCGCCACCACGCCCAGGCAGCGCCTCACCTCCGCCTCCCGGCCGCGGAGGGGACGATCCTGCCAGAGCAGTTGCCCCGACGACGGCCGCTGCAGGAGGGCCAGGATGCGCAGGAGGGTGCTCTTGCCCGCGCCGTTGGGACCGTGCAGGGCCAGAACCCGCCCCGGCACCAGGTCCAGGTCCACCCCCCGCAGAACCTCCCGCAGGCCGTGCCTCTTGGTGACGCCTCGCGCCGCCAGCACTCCGGGCCTCTCGTCAGCCGCCGACAGACGGAGACCGGCGCCTGCGCCGTCCCTCGCCGCCGCCCTCTCGCCCGCGTCCGCCACCCTCTGCGCCACCGTCCGCCTGCGCCGCCGGGCTTCGCTGCTGGACAGCGACCCGCTCCAACTCGCCCCGCAGCTCCGCGTACGCGTCGGGGTCCAATTTGCCCGACCGGTAGTCCACCTCCAGCTCCGCCAGCCGGCGCAGGGCCGCCTCCGCGCGCCCCGCCGGCACCGCTCTGGTGAAGGCGATGGTCCAGAGGGTGCCGAATATGATCAGGTAGAAACCGATCCAGACCCAGGCCACACCGGGATTCCACCAGCTCTTGAAGGTGGCGGCGGCCCCGGCCGCCTCCCAGCCCACCAGGATGATGTACAGGTCGCCCGCCAGGGTGCCCATGATGGCGGCCTCGGTGGACGGCCCCATCTGCTCGTAGCCGGGATAGAAGCGGCGCTCGGGCTTGAGCGTGGTCACGTAGCGACCGTCCTTCTCCACGTTCATGAGAGCGTAAACGGAACCCACGTTGCCGGGGAGGACATCCTCCATCAATCCCTGATAGGTGACCCGATAGCCGTAGAGGTCGAAGGACTGGCCCACCCGCAGTCCGGGCGTCTCCAGCACCTGCTGGAAAAACTGGGAGGCCACGATGCCGAAGGCCATGACCACCACGCCCACGTGCACCGAATAGCCGCCGTAGCGCCGGGGGTTCTTGAGGAAGAGCCGTCCCAGACCCCGCACGAAAGATTCCCCCGTGAGGCGGGCCCTGGCGCGCCCCGCCACCCAGAACTCCCGCAAGGCCACCGCCAGGGCGAACAGGGCCACCGCGTCACCCAGCACGGCACCGGCCCTGCGCATCCCCAAGAGCACCAGCGTCACCGCCATGGCTGCGCCCAAGGCCAGCGGCACGGCGCCGAGGCGGGCCAGCCGGCCCGCCGCGGCCCGCCGCCACCCGAGCAGGGGGCAGACCCCCATGAGGGCGAGGAGGGCCACGAAGAGGGGTCCGCCCACGCGGTTGAAGTAGGGGGCGCCCACGGTCACGTCCTGGCCCGCCAGCCTGGTGATGAGCGGATAGGTGGTGCCCAGCAGCACCACCAGGGTGATGCCCACCAGGATCAGATTGTTGACGAGGAAGCTCGTCTCCTTGGACCAGGTGGACTCCAGGGAGCCGCCCTCGGCCACCACGTCGTACCGGTCGAAGACCAGGTACAGGGAGCCGGCCATGACGAGGCCGATGAAGCCCATGAACCACGGCCCGATGGGCGACTGGGCGAAGGCGTGGACCGAGTTGAGGATGCCGCTCCGGGTGACGAAGGTGCCGAAGACCACCAGCACGAAGGTGAAGATGATGAGGAGGATGTTCCAGTTCTTCAACAGGCCGCGGCGCTCCTCCACCATGGCCGAGTGGAAGAAGGCCGTGGCCACCAGCCACGGCATGAAGGAGGAATTCTCCACCGGGTCCCAGCCCCAGTAGCCGCCCCAGCCCAGCTCGTGGTAAGCCCACCAGCCGCCCACCACGATGCCGGCCGTGAGGAAGAGCCAGGCCACCATGGTCCACCGCCGCGTGATGCGGAGCCAGTCGGTGCCGCGGTGGCGGTTGAGAAGGGTGGAGATGCCGAAGGCGTAGGGCACCGTCATGCCCACGAAGCCGGTGTAGAGGAGAAGCGGGTGCCCCATCATGCCCGGGTCCTGGAGCAGAGGCGTCATGCCGCGGCCGTCGGGCGGGGCCGGGAACTGCTGGCGGAAGGGATCGGCTATGAACCCGACGATGAGGGAGAAGAAGGCGGAGATGAAGGCGAGCACCGCCAGGGCGTGGGGAAGGAGCTGACCGGCCTCCCGCTCCCACAGGTAGGCCACCAGGGCGGTGTAGATGGTCAGCATCCAGAGCCAGAGGAGCAGGGATCCCTCCTGGGACGACCAGAAGGCACTGATCTTGTACATGGTGGGCTGGTCGATACGGCTCGTGGCCTCCACGTAGGCAACGCTGAAGTCATTGGTCAGCAGGGCGTAGAAGAGGGCGACGGCGGCCAGGCTGACGAGGCCGAGCAGGAGGAGGAGCCCCCGCCTACCGGCGCGGACCAGACCCGCGTCGCGCCGGTGGCCCCCCAGGGCCAGCAGCGCCACGCAGACCAGGGAAACGAAAAAGGCGAGGACGAGGCTCGCGTGTCCCAGCTTGGGCATGGGCTACGACCTCTTCCCCTCGGACCCGGAGCCCTTTTGCGTCTCGATGTAACGCGACGGGCACTTGACGAGGAGCTGCCGGGCCTGGAACACGCCGTTTTCATCCACCCTGCCCCCCGCCACCACCTCGATGCCCCTGCCGGTGGAGGGCTGCACCTCGTCCGTCAGGGTATCGGGCTTGGCCCCGTGGTGGAAGACCTGGATGGTCCTGCCCCCGTCCTCCAGGGTGAAGCGCACGTCCAGGGCCATGGGGTCGTAGCGGAGGCTGCCCGGGACCACGTAGCCCTTGACCTGCACGTACTTGTCCCCCAGCTCTCCCTTTTTGGACAGATATTCGTCCACCGTGTAGTAGAAGGTGGCGTTGGGTCTCAGGTTGAGCCCCGCCAGGGCCAGGATGGCGCCCAGCACCGCCACGGTCGCCAGGGTTATCTTGGTGCTCCTGCTCATGTGCACGACCTCCCGGTTGGAACAGTGCCAGTCACAATCGCATTTATCGTAGCAGCCGCGCCGGCACATCGCATCAGAAGGGCATAAGAATTGAAAGCCGCACCGAACCAAAGGACACGTGGCGACGCGGCACCGGGGCGGCGGCGCGCGTCAGACCACGCGGACGGGTTCCTCTTCGACCCGGCCGTCGCGGATGAGAAAGGCTCGGAGGACGGGCCGGTCGGGCACGGCCAGGGACAGGATCAGATAGCGGGCATCGGGATAGTGGGCCTGGGCCACGTCGGTGGCGGAGGGATAGGCCTCGGTCCGCGGATGGGAGTGGAAGACGGCCACCAGCTCCTCTCCCGCCTCCTCGGCCGCCCTGAGGTGGCGGAGAAGCTGCGCGGGCGGGATGCGGTATCTCACCTCGGGCCGGGGGTCCTCGTTATCGGTGGGCACGAAGCGCTCCGGCCGGCCCCCGTTGCCCAGGAGGAGGCCGCACGCCTCCCGGGGAGCCTGGGAACGAGCATGGGCCACCAGCGCCTCGTAGACGGTCCGGGAAATCTTCACCGCCCGTCGCCCTCCATCATGCTGAGGTACCGCTCGCCCGTGTCGGGCAGGATGGCCACCACCGTGCGGCCGACGCCCAGCCGCTCCGCCACCCGCAGGGCGGCCCAGACGGCGGCGCCGCTGGAGAAGCCGCACAGGATGCCCTCCTCGCGGGCCAGGCGCCGCGCCGTGGCGATGGCGTCCTCGTCCCGCACGGCCACCACCTCGTCATAGACGGACCGGTCCAGGACGCCCGGCACGAAGCCCGCCCCCAGGCCCTGGATGCGCGTGAAGCCCGGCCGACCGCCGGAGAGGACCGCCGACCGCGCCGGCTCCACGGCCACCACGCGCACCCCCGGAACCTCCTCCCGGAGCACCCGGCCCACCCCCGTGAGGGTCCCGCCCGTGCCTACCCCGGCGACGAAGGCATCCAGGTGGCCGCCCGTGTCCGCCAGAATCTCGCGGGCTGTCGTCTCGCGGTGGACGGCCGGGTTGGCGGGGTTCTCGAACTGGCGGGGCAGAAAGTAGCCGTGCCGGCCCGCCAGCTCCCGGGCGGCGTAGACGGCTCCCGTCATGCCCTCGATGGCCGGCGTCAGGACGAGCTCCGCGCCCAGCCACTGGAAGAGGCGGCGGCGCTCCACGCTCATGTCCTCGGGCATGGTGAGGATGAGCCTGTACCCGCGGGCGGCCGCCACCACGGCGAGCCCTATCCCCGTGTTGCCGCTGGTGGCCTCCACGACGGTATCGCCCGGGCGGAGTAGCCCCTCCCGCTCGGCGGCCTCGATCATGGAGAGGGCGATCCGGTCTTTCACGCTCCCGCCGGGATTGCGGGACTCCAGTTTGCCCAGCACATGGGCGCAGCCGGGAGGAACGACGCGCCGGAGCCGAACCAGGGGGGTGCGACCGATGGTGGCCAGGACGTCGGGCGCCACTCCGGGCCAAGGGGGCAGGTCGCCGTCCCCCGGCTGGGGTGCCATCTCGGGCGCCATGGGCCTAGCGCCGCCCGCCGGCGCCGCCCGCCATGGCGGGGATGAAAGCCACCTCGTCTCCGTCCCGCAGGGCCGTGTCCACGCCCTGCAGGCCCCTGATCTCCTCCTGGTTCACGAAGACATTGATGTACTCGGCCACCTGGCCCCGCTCATCCAGGATCTGCCGAGCGAGCTGCGGGTAGCTCTCGGCCAGGCGGCGCAGCAGCTCGGCCACCGTGCCCGCCTCCACGGCCAGGCGCGCCTGACCGTCCGTGTGGCGCCGGAAGGGCGTAGGTACGTACACGTTGACAGTCACGCCATCACCGTCCCTTTCTCCCGGGCCATTTTACCGAATGTTGCTCGCCTGCTGCGAGCACCCCCGAATCCCGAGTGCATTCATCGGGTTTGACGTGATTTTAGCCAGGAGGGGGGACCCGGTCAAGAAGCCGTTCAGACATCATCGGGGACGGGGTCGCCGCCCGAGGGCAGCAACGGCCCCTCCGCCCGTCTGTCAGCGGCGGCCGGTGGCGTGGAGTCCCGTCACCTCCTCCGCGGTGCGCCGATAAACTGCTATCGCTTTCCGCCCGGGTGGCGGGGGAGGTGATGGGGGTGGCGGGGGGTGCCATGCCGATGCCGGGCGGGGAAGCCATGCCCGCACCCGAGCGCGACGCCAATCCGGCGCTCCTCTCTCACGCGGCCGCCGAGCTGCCCCTCCTGGGAGCCCTCCTGGCCTATGCCGCCGAGCGCCCGGCCCGCTTCCACATGCCGGCCCACCAGGGCGGGCGCGGGGCCCCCTCCCCCCTCGTGGCCGCCATCGGACCGCGGGCCCTCAACCTGGACGTGACCGGGGTCGAGGGCCTGGACGACCTGCACCAGCCGGGGGGGCCATCGCCGCCGCTGAGCGGCGGGCCGCCGCCCTCTTCGGGGCCGACCGGACCTTCTTCCTGGTGAACGGCACCACGGCCGGCGTCCAGGCCATGCTCCTGGCCGCCGCCGGCCCGGGCGAGCGCGTGGCGGTGCCTCGCAACGCCCATAAGTCCATCGTGTCCGCCCTCATCCTGAGCGGAGCCGAGCCCGTCTTCCTCCTGCCCGCCCTGGACCCGGTCCTGGGGATACCCCTGGGCGTCCCGCCCGGCGAGCTGGCCCGCGCCCTGGGGCGCGGGTGCCGGGCCGCCCTGGTGGTCAGCCCCACCTACCACGGCCTCTGCTCCGACCTCGGCGCCCTGGCGGCGGCCGCCCACGCGGCGGGCATACCTCTCCTCGTGGACGAGGCCCATGGAGCCCATTTCGGGTTCCACCCCGCCCTCCCTCCCTCGGCCCTGGCCCAGGGAGCCGACGCCTGCGCCCAGGGCGCCCACAAGGTCCTCGGCAGCCTGACCCAGGCCTCCCTCCTCCACGTGAGGGGCGAAAGGCTTCCGGCGGCGCGGGTGCACGAGTTGCTGCGGATCCTCCAGTCCACCAGCGCCTCCTACCTCCTGCTGGCGTCGCTGGAGGCGGCCTGCTGGCAGATGGGCCGCGACGGCCGCGAACGCCTGGCCCGCACCCTGGCGCTGGCCGCCGAGGTGCGGGAACGGCTGCGGCGCCTGCCGGGGCTGCACGCGCCCGGCGAGGAGATGGCGAAGCGACCGGGCGTGGCCGCCTGGGACCCCACCCGTCTCCTGGTGCTGGTGGACCAGCTGGGCATCACCGGCCGCCAGGCGGAGCTGTACCTCCGCACGCGCCACGGCATCCAGGCGGAACTCTCCGATCTGCGCTTCCTTCTCTTCCTCTTCACGCCGGGCACGGCCCCGGCCGACGCGGAGAGGCTGGTGCTCGGCCTGGCCGACCTGGCCCGCCACGCCGTCGCCCTGCGCGACCCCGCCCGCCAGCGGTTGCTCCGCGAAGCCGCCGCCCTGCCCCCCCTGCCGCCGTTGCCGCCCGCCGCCGCCACGCCGCGGGAGGCCTTCTTCGCTCCCCGCCGCCGCGTCCACCTGGAGGCGGCCCGCGGTTCCGTGGCCGCCGAGGTGGTCACCTGCTATCCGCCCGGCATCCCCATCCTCTGGCCCGGTGAGCGCATCACGGCGGAAGCCGTGGCCTACCTCTCCCTCCTCCGGCGGGCCGGTTTCCACTTCTCGGGGCCGGTGGACCCGGAACTGGAGACGGTCCAGGTCCTCGCCGGCCGGGCGGGTGGCCGCCGGTGAGCCCGCGCGTCACCAACGCCTTCGCCAGGCTCTTGCTGGAGGGGGCGGGGGCGCCGCGGACGGAGGTGGTGGTCCAGTCCACGCGCCCGCCGAACCCCGCCGCCGCCGCGGAGGGTCGGGTCGTCACCGTCCTCCTGCCCGGCTTAACCCTCAACATGCCGCCCGACTGCCTCCCCGTCCTGGACGGCCTGGTTCAGGCCCTGGAGGTGACGGAAACCGGAGAGGGGGTGCTGGTGCGGGTGCTCCTGGACCAGGAGGCGCCGTGGGAGGTGGCCCGGAAGGAGGGCTGGCCGGCGGAGACCATCCTCTCCTTCTCCCACGAGCCGCTCCGCGCCGTGCTGGCGGGACACGCCGTGCTGGTGGACCCCGCTCACGGCGGACGGGACACCGGGGCCCGCGGGCCCGTCAACCTGGTGGAGAAGGATGTGGTCCTGGACGTGGCCAGACGGCTGGCCCGCCACCTGGAGTCCGTCGGCGCGCGACCCCTCCTGACCAGGGACGCCGACCGCGCCCTGGCGGCCGCGGAACGCTGGGCCGCCTGCAGCCGGCGCGAAGCCGCCTGTCTCGTCCACCTCCACACGGGCCACGAACCTGGATACGCGCGCGGCTTCCGGACCCTCTTCTCCCTCCGCTCCGCCGGCAGCCGCGAGCTGGCCCTGGCCCTCCACCGGCGCCTTTCGGCGCGCCTTCCCTCCCCCGACCGCGGCTGCCACCCCCTTCCGTCCCGCCGGCGTTACCCCCTGCCCGCGGCGCTGGTGGAGGTGGTCAACCTGGCCCATCCGCTGGACGAGGCGCAGATGCGCGACACAGTCTTCAAGGAGAGGGCGGCCAGGGCCATCTTCGCGGGCATCAAGGACTTTCTGGCCGCCTCCCGGCAGCCGTCGCCCGGAAGCGGCCCGTCGACGGCCTCCACCCGGCCTCCGCAACCCGGGGGGGAGGAACGCCAACCATGACGGCCTGGCGCCCCCTGCCCCTCCGCACCCATCTCCTGTCTCCTGGCGAGGAGCCGGCGGAGGTGGTCCGCCGCTATGCCGTGCCCGTGGCGGAGGCCGGGGACGTGGTCTGCCTCGCCGAGTCGGCCCTGGCCGTCCTCCAGGGCCGCGCCGTCCCCTCGGAAACGGTGCGCCCCTGCCTCCTGGCCCGACTCCTGTGCCGTCTGCCCGACCCCGCGGGCAGCCTGGCCACCCCCCAGGCCATGCACTTGGCCATCGCCGAGGTGGGGACCCCGCGCATCCTGGCCGGGGTGGTGGCGGCCGGCCTGGGTCGCCTCCTGGGGAGGCGGGGAGACTTCTACCGGGTGGCGGGGCGGTCCCTGGCCCAGATCGATGACATCGCCGGCACCCTTCCCCCCTACGACCGCTGCGTGGTGCTCGGCCCCAAGGAACCCGAGGCCGTGGTGACCCGCATCAAGGCGGAGACCGGCCTGGGGGCCTGTGTCACCGATGTCAACGACCTGGGGCGGGTGGACATCCTGGCCGCCACGCCGGACGTGGACAGGGAGGCCGTGGCCGGGGCGCTGCGGCGCAACCCCCACGGCAACGCCGACGAGCGCACGCCCCTGGTGCTCCTGCGCCGGGAGGAGCCGCGCCCCGGCGGCCGCGGGGGCGGGGACGGGCGGCTCCTCACCGGCGAAATAGCGCTCGAGACCCCTCGCCACGGCCGCGGCCAGCCGGTCGCGGTGGGAGGGATCCGCCAGCAGCTCCCGGTCCCGGGCGTTGGAGAGGAAACCCACCTCCACGAGGACGGCCGGCACGGGGCTCTCCCGGAGGAGGTAGAGGTCCGCGGGGATGGCTTCCCGGTAATTCTCGGGGTCGAGAGCCACCAGCTCCCGCTGGAGGAGGAGGGCGAGGCGCCTTCCCTCCGCCGATGTCTCCCAGTAGAAGGTCTGAGCCCCGAATTGGCCGGGATCCGGGAAAGCGTTGGCGTGGATGCTCAGGAAAACGTCGGCGTCGTCGGCCGCCTTGAGCCTCAGGCGCAGGTCCTCGCGGTCGTCCTGGGCGTGGGCCGCGTCTTTGTGGCGGGTCAGCACCGGATGCCCGCCACGGGCGCGGATCTCGCGGGCCAGGCGCCGGGCCAGGTCCAGGGTCAACTCCTTCTCCACCAGTCCGCCCCGCGCCACGCCGCCGTCGAAGCCGCCGTGGCCGGCGTCCACCGCCACCACCCGCCCCGCCAGGGGACGGTGCGTGGCCACCCAGAAGACCTCCACCACGGCGCCCGTGCCGGCGGCCGCCACCAGGGCCGCCGCCGCCCACGCCCCGATCACCGGCAGCGTCACGGCCGCGACGAGGGGGCGCAGCCCGCGTCTGCGGCGTCCCCTCCAGCCCCGTACCCTTCTCTCCCCCATCCCCCTCCCCACCATGCCCGACGGCCCCTTCCGGCCGTCTCGTTGCCTCCTCCCAGAGAGACTATGCGGTGGAGGGGCCGGGTACGTCGCACCGCCGGCTTCAGAGGGGGGCGAGTAAGGCGGGGTCGTCGTGGCGGGGGGAATTGACCCGGTGCGAAACAGGGTGGAGGGTGAGGGCGTCGCCGGCGAGAGGGGCGAGGAGACGGGCCAGGGCGGCCGGATCGGTGAGGGAGGGATCGAGCCAGCCCTCCTCCGCCTCCGGGCGCAGGATCACCGGCATCCGCTCGTGCAGGGACCGCAGGGCGCCGTCCGCCGCCGTGGTGAGGATGGCGAAGCCGGGCTCGCCGTCGGGTCCGGTCTCCCAGAGGCCGGCAAAGGCGAAGAGGCCGCCCTCCCGCGGGCGGACGTAGAAGGGGTCCCGGCGGTGGGCCTCCTGGCGCCACTCGTAGAAGCCGTCGGCGGGGACGAGGCAGCGGCGGTGGCGCAACGCACGGCGGAAGGCGGGCCGCTCGGCCGCCGTCTCGGCGCGGGCGTTGATGAAAGGGCCGTGCCCGCGCTGTCGGCTTCCCCCCTCGCTCGGTCCCGGGCGAGGGCCGGTGCCCGCCCAGGCCGGCTCCAGGCCCCAGCGCATGGCCAGCCCCCGGCGACCGCCTTCAGCATGGGGTCCCGGCCCGGCCGTGACCACCAGGGCGAGCTGGGAAGGGGCGATGTTGTAGCGCCCGCACACCCCGGCCGGCAGCGCCGCCAAGCCGAAGCGCCGGGCCACCGTCACGGGGTCGGCGGTGAGGGTGTAGCGCCCGCACACGGTCAGCGAAGGGCGGGCGTGGCCGCGGCTTCGTCCACGATGGCCCGGATGACGACCTCGACCTCCTCGGGCACTCCGCCCAGGTCGGCTCCCGGAAAGAAGGCGCCGATGGCCGTGGGCCGCATGGCGGCGATGACCGTGCGCCCGTCCTCCTCGTACACGGCGATGGGACAGGGCAGAAAGATGCTGATGAGGTTGTCGGCGGCCAGGACCCGGTGGGCGTACCGGGCACCGCAGACCTCGACGATTTGCATGGGACCCCGCTCGAAACCCTTTTCCCGCAGGAGGGTGGCCACGTCGTGCCGTCCCAGCACGCGGAAGCCCTTCTCCCCCGCCTTAGCCTCCACCGCCGCCACCGCCTCGGGGACCGGCTTCGCCGTCGTCACCCAGAGGGCGAAATCCTCTCTCCGCAACGGGATCACCTCCCGGACCAGTCTCGCCACCGCATCAAAAATGGTAGCACCTGAGTCCCGGCGGCGCCCGTCGTCAGGCCTCCTCGGCCTCGTAACCGGCGCGGCGGATGGCTTCCTTTATGAAAGCCGCGTCCACGGCCCCTTCCTCGTACTCCACCGTGACGCGCTTGCCGCCCAGGTCCACCCCCACCGAGCGGACGCCGCCCAAGCCCCCCACGGCCTGCTTGATGCGCCGCTCGCAATGCCCGCACGACATCCCCGGAACCCGCAAGGTGGCAACCGCCATTCCCCATCCTCCTCCTCGCATCGTGGCTAAAGCCAGAGTCTTGCGGCGGCCTTTTCTCGGTCAGCCGCCGTGACGGTGGCGCCCGTCACCGCCCTCCCCCGCCCGCGCACCTGCTCTGCCAGCACCGCCGCCTTGCCATCCGCCATCGCCTCCCCCACCGGATCCTGCCTCGGGGCCTCCGCCCGGCAGGGCGCGCCGCGCCAGGGGGATGACCACCGGCAGGGTGATGATCAGGGTCAGGAGCACCACCCAGGCCAGGCCGCCCCCCACCGCCACGCCACCCAGGCCCGCGCGGGCAGCCGCCAAGGCGTAGAGGATGCCGGCCGCCAGGGCGATGGCCCAGCAGGTGTAGGTCGCCCGCCTCACCGTCAAGAGCCTCTCCTCCCTCCGCCCCGCGCCCCTCCTCGTGCACCGCCGCGGAAACCGCGGCCGAGGCGGCGGCAGGGCGCGTCACCCCCCGGCCGCCTCAGGCGGCGGCAGGGCGGAACCGCTTGAGCAGCAGCGTGTTCAGCGTCACCGACACGGAGCTCGTGGCCATGAAGAAGGCCGCCAGCTCCGGGCTCACGATCCAGCCCCGCCACGGGTAGAGCAGGCCGGCGGCGATGGGTATGCCCAGCACGTTGTAGACGAAGGCCCAGAACAGGTTCTGCCACACCTTGCCCATGGTGGCCCTGGCCACCTGGAGGGCGGCCACCACCCCGCTCAGGTCCTCCCGGATGAGGATCACGTGGCCCGTCTCCTTGGCCACGTCGGTGCCGCTGCCGATGGCGATGCCCACGTCCGCCTGCGCCAGCGCCGGGGCGTCGTTGACGCCGTCGCCCACCATGGCCACCTTGCGGCCCTCGCCCTGCAGGGCGGCCACCTCCCGCGCCTTGTCGCCCGGCAACACCTCGGCCAGCACCCGCTCGATGCCCACCTGCCGGGCGATGGCCCGCGCCGTCCGGGCATTGTCGCCCGTGATCATCACGACCTCCAGGCCCAAGCGCCTGAGGGCGGCCACGGCCTCGGCCGCGCCCGGCTTCACCGTGTCGGCCACAGCCACCACGCCCTTGAGCTCGCCGTCCGCGGCCAGGAACATGGCCGTCTTCCCGTCTTCCTCCAGCCGCTCGGCCAAGCCCAGCACCCCTTCGCTGGTCACGCCCCGCTCCCGCATGAGCTTCCGGTTGCCGAGCAGTACCCGGCGGCCACCCACCCGCGCCTCGACCCCGTGGCCCGGTATGGCCTGGAAGGACGCGGGTTCCGCCACCTCCACCCCCTGGTCGCGCGCCGCCCGCACGATGGCCTCGGCCAGCGGGTGCTCCGAGTACCGCTCCACAGCGGCCGCCAGGGCCAGGGCCTCGCTGCACCAGAAGGGGCTCTCCACCGGCCGCCCCTCCTCCACCGCCACCACGTCGGTGACGGAGGGCTCGCCCCGGGTGAGGGTGCCCGTCTTGTCGAAGACGATGGTGTCGAGGCGCGTGGCCGCCTCCACCGCGTCGGCACCCTTGAAGAGGATGCCGTTCTCCGCCGCCTTGCCGATGCCGGCCATCATGGCGCTGGGCGTGGCCAGGCCCACGGCGCAGGGGCAGGAGATGACCAGCACCGTCACGCTCAGGAGGAGGGCGAAGCCGAAGGGGCCGATCTCCCCCAGCGTGTACGGCGAGAGGAGGAAGCGGCTCTCGGGCCGGAAGAAGGCGCCGTAGCCGTAGAAGAGCCAGAAGAGGAAGACGATGAGCGACAGCGCGTGCACGCCCAGGATGAAGTGGCCCGCCACCCAGTCGGCCAGGCGCTGGATGGGCGCCCTGGAGCCTTGGGCCTCCTCCACCAGGCGGATGATCTGGGCCAGGGCCGTCTCCTTGCCCACCCTGGTGGCGCAGAACCTGAGCATCCCCGTCTTGTTGATGGTGCCGCCGGTGACGGCGTCTCCCTGCCTCTTCTCCACGGGTAGGCTCTCGCCCGTGAGCATGGACTCGTCCACGGCCGAGTAGCCCTCCAGCACCACCCCGTCCACCGGCACCGACTCGCCCGGCCGCACCACCACCACGTCGTCCACCCGCACCTCGTCCGCCGCCACCTCCACCTCCCGCCCGTCGCGGACCACGCGGGCCACCTTGGGCTGGAGCTTCATCAACCGGCGGATGGCCTCGGAGGTGCGCCCGCGGGTGAGGGCCTCCAGGTACCGGCCGAGGACGATGAACATGGTCAGGAGGGCCGCCGACTCGAAGAAGACGGCCTTCTCCCCGCCGAAGCCCGCCCGGGGGAAGAGGGTGTTGACGACGGCGATGAGGTAGGCGGCGCCGATGCCCGTGGCGTAGAGGAGGTTCATGTCCGTGACGCCCCGGCGCAGCCCGTGGTAGGAGTTGCGGAAGAACTGCCATCCCGGCCCCGCCACCACGGGGGTGGTCAGGAGCCACAGCAGGTAGCGGTTGCCGAACCAATGGGGGAGAAAGCCCACGTAGTTGCTGAAAGTGCCGGCCATAACCAGGAGGGAGAGGGGCACGGCCAGGAGGAGGTGGCGCCGCTGCCGGACGATCTCCCGCTGCCTGGCCTCCTGCTCCCGGTCGATGGCCTCGACCCCTTCCAGCACCTGGCGGGCCGGGTAGCCGATCCCCTCGAGCAGCCGCCTCAGCTCGGCCGGCTCCACCAGGCCGGCGTAGTAGGCGATGCGCGCCACCGACGTGGCCTGGTTGACCTCCGCCTCCACCACGCCCGGGACGCCGCGCAGGGCCTTCTCCACCACCCCGGCGCAGTGGGGGTTGTCGGCGCCCTCCACGAAGAGCCGCAGCTCCTCCCGCGCCACCCGGTAGCCCACGTCGGCCACGGCCCGGGCCAGCTCCTCCGGCGAGGCCCGCCCGGGCTCGAAGGTCACGGCCGCCTGGCCGGCCGCCAGGTTGACGGTGGCCTCCCTCACCCCGGGCACGTTGCGCAGGGATTCCTCCACGGCCCGCACGCAGGCGGCGCAGGTCATGCCCTCCACCTTGAGCGTGCAGCGTTCCTGCTCGGCCAACGTCACCACCCTCGCCAACCGTTGTTATCGGAAACAGGTTACCTCTTTGAACCGGCAGCTACAAAACCACCTGCTTCGGCCCGGATGGCTTCGCCGACGCCGGCCCCCATCACTCCTCGGCGCCGCTGTGCCAGAACCGCCCGCCGTCCTCGCTCCGGTAGACCCGGCCCCAGCCGTCCACCGCCAGGATCACGTCGGGCCGGGAGGGGCTCACGGCGGCGGCCACGGCGTCGGCCACGCCCAGCGGCCGCCAGGTGGCTCCCTCGTCCGCGCTCACGAGCACCCCCCGGTCCGTGGTGGCCAGGAGCCGGCCGCCCCTGGCGTCGAACGAGAGCCCCATCACCATGGCACCGACGGGGGTGAGCGTGGTTCACGTACGGCCGCCGTCCCGGCTGACCAGGACCCCCTTCTCCATGGTCCCCGCCCAGATCACGTCCTCCCCGGCGGTGCGGCCGGCCCGCACGGCCAGCCCGTGGGTGGACTGGGGCAGCTCGGCGGTGACGTCGGTCCACGTCCCGCCGCTGTCCTCGCTGCGCAGGAGCCCCCGACCCACCACAAAGGCGTACAGGCGACCAGGATCGCCGTCGGCGAGGGCCAGACCGTGCACGTCGGCGCTGGCGAGGTCCCGGCTCGCCCGCCAGGTGCGCCCGCCGTCCTCGCTCACGGCGAAGCCCAGGTGGATGCCGGCGTAGACGCGGCCCGGCCGCGCCGCGGAAGCGGCGAGCCCCATGATGTCGCCGCCCAGCGCGGCCTGCTGCCACGTCCGCCCGCCGTCCTCGGTGAGGAAGAGCCCCTGGTGCGTGCCGGCCACGGCCCGCCGGTCGTCGGCCGGGTCGAAGACGAGGGCGTGGAAGTCGCCGGCCCCTATCTTCCACGCGGACCCGCCGGCCGAGGCCCCGCCGCCCGCGGGCGAGCGCCTGTCCAGCCACACGGTCAGGCCCACCAGCACCAAGCCCAGCACCACGGCGCCTGCCACCAACGGTAGGAGGCCTCGCCCCGCCTCTCCCCGGCGCCGCCCGGGCGCCGCTTCCTTCTTACCGACCGGTGAAGCCGCCTTCGTGGGAGATGCCGCGCCGCCCTTCACCGCCCATCGCTCCTCCCGCGCTCTGTCCGTTCCAGCTTAGTCTCCCCGCTTGTGGCGATGGTGTAAGGGATGTGTGGATCTTGTGAAGCACGGCCGCCGGCAGGGCGCGATCGCCCACGTCGCGACGCGCTAGCCGATGTGCGCCACGCCCGGGACGAGGGCGGCCAGGACCCCGAGCAGCACCGCCCCCGCCGTGACGACCGCCAGGGGGACGAGCACCGGCCAGCGGCGGCGCGGGTCGTCCGTCGGACTCCGATCGAGGAACGGGAAGATGACCAGGAAGGCCAGCAACAGCATGGGCACCCAGAAGAGGGAGGCTACGCCCAGGCGGTTCTCCAGGGCGTAGAGGGGCAGGAAGACCCACGGGGGCTTCGTCACCTCGATCCCCTCGACGCCCGGCGGTCCGAGCGGCGCCGGCCGGAGCGCGGCCAGGAGGACGAGGGCGCCCGCCAGCAGGAGGCCGTAGGCCGCCAGCACGCCCAGGTGCTCGAGGAAGGTGGATGCGGCCTCGTCCCGTCCCCGCGGCGGCGCCTCCTTCCCCTCCGGCCCGGCGGCCACGGCCAGGCCGTGCACCCGGACGAGGAAGAAGTGGGCCACGAGGAGCAGCGTGATAGGAAGGGGAGCATGGAGATGTGGCTCACGAAGGTCCTGAGGAGGAGGGGAACCCTCTCCACCGGCGCGGCCGAGAACCAGAGCCCGAGGGAGGCCAGGAAGCCGGCGATAGCCTCGTTGTGGGCCATGGCCTCCACGGCCTCCTGGTCGGCCCGGAGCACCGTCCCGGTGAAGTACACGCCCACCGTTAGAAAGAGGAGAGCGACACCGACGAGCCAGTTGGCCTCCCGGGGCCGGCGGTAGGAACCCCACCAGGCGACGCGCAGGAGGTGCAGGATAACGGCCAGAATCATGGCCTGGGCCGCCCAGAAGTGGACGCCGCGCACGAAGGAGGCGCGCCCGCTCCGCGCTATCTCGCTCACGCTCTGCCAGGCGGCATCGGGCATGGGGTGGTAGGAGCGCGCCAGCGCCAGGCCGGTGACCAGGAGCAGCGCGAAGCTCACGAGGGCCAGCCCGCCCCTGGCCCGGCGGACGGTCACCGGCGGCATCCGCTGCACGGCCTCGCTCCCGCCAGCCTGCTCCCTCATCGCCTGGTCCTCCTCCCGAGGAAGTACCCGCCGGCCGCCGCCAGGATGTAGCCGCTGGCAACGGCCAGGAGCAGGCCACCGTCGGCGGCCGGCCTCGGCTCGGGCGGCACCGCGGCGGGTGGGGGCACTGGGGCGAGGCCAGCAACAACGCCACCGCCTGCCGCACAAGGGTGGGCGCGTCCCGGGGGAGCTCCCCCTCATGGGCCCGCGCCCCCTCGACCGTGCCGAGCGCCATCGCCACGACCACGCTCAGCGCCACCGTGAAGAACGTCCGCGCCATGCGACACGTCCTCCGCCCGCTGACCTGGAGAAGCATTTTCAGAGAAAACGGCCACCGGCACAAGGTAAATGTGTTGATATTGTGAATTCATAGGGTAAGAGTAGACGTAAAGCGCCCGAGCGATAGAATGGTAACCGGTGATGAAACATGTCTGCCGGGGGCAAAGGCACAGGCGGCAAGGCTGCTGCGACCTCTTCCACGGCTTCGACCGGTGGCCGGGGCCGGCAGCGGCGGAACCGGGGGCGGAGTCCATGGAAACCGCGCGTGGGTTTAGGTATGATCGTCGGGAGTGCAGGTGTCTTCCTGGTCCTGCTTCTCCTTTTGGCCAGAGGGTGGCCGAAGCCAGCGGGGCAAGATGCCTCACCCTCCCCGGCCGGCCCCGGCAGCCCGGCGGCGGAAGGCGCAGCGGCCCTCGGTCCGGATTCCCCCCGGGACGAAATCGTCGCCGCCGCGCGCCGAGGCAATATCTCCTCCCTCTGGAAGGGAGGAGATACGCGCCCCCTGCTGAATCCCGAGCAGTTTACCGGAGAGCGTTTCAACGGCCTTGACGTGGCCGAGGGTTACCGTCTCGCCGCGGCGACTCCGCCCGACGTCCTGGATGAGATCTTCTGCTACTGTTACTGTGCGTTGAACCACGGGCACAGGAGCCTCCTGAGCTGCTTCACGGACATGCACGCAACCCGGTGCGTGGTCTGCCTGCGCCAGGTGCGGCGGGCCTACGAGCTCTACCGCCAGGGCGCCGACATCCGCCGGATAGAGGAGACCATCGACCGCGAGTTCGCTGTAGGCTAGGGAAGGCGCGAAAACCGGCGCACCCGCGTCGTCGCCCCCACCGGCGTCGAGACCGGCATGGGCGACGGCGTCCGCGCCGTTCACAACCGCCATCAGACCCGCGTCACCTGGCTCGGATCGTAGTTCAACCGCCGGGTGATCTTGCCCGTGTCGACGATGACGGTCCCGTCCTTGATCTCGATGGCCATCAGGTCCATGGAGCGCGGGGCCGGGCCCGCCACCTTCTGCCCGGTGATCTCGTAGATGGACCCGTGGCACGGGCAGTGGAAGCGGCCCGGGTCCTCGGGCGGCGACCAGGGCACGGTGCAACCGAGGTGCGGGCACTTCCAGTACAGGGCCAGCAACCCTTCCGGCAGGCGTGCCAGGTAGAACTTGCCCTCGGTGACCTTGGTCACGCTGTTGACGGGGAAGTCGCCCACCCTGCCGGCCACGACCTTGCCGCCGAAGCCGGTGGCCTTCATGGGCCAGAAGCTGCCCAGGCTCGCGACGCCGCCCTGGATCAGGAAGACCCCCACGGAACCCCACATGGCGTGCCGCAGCAATTGCCGCCGGGTGATCCGCCCTCCGGGCGTTCCCCCGGGCTTCCTCTCGGGCTTCTCCTGCGGCGTGCCCCTCTCCTTTTCCTCGCCAGCCACGAGCAATCCCCCTGAGGCAGCGTACGCCACGCCCTTGGAGGCGCCGTGGAGGCGGTGTGGGGATTCTGTGAAGCGCGCGGCGGGGCCGGCGCTCCGGGGTCCGGCCGCCACCAAGGGCCGGCCGAAGCCGGAAGCCGGGCCGCCAGCATCCGGCCGTGACAAACGGGCGCCCGTCCCCGCGCGATAGGATGGTCGAGAAGGGGGTGGGGCCATGCCGGCCGCGGTCTCCGGCTGGACGGTGCGCCGCCGCTACCGCCACATCCTCCAGACCCTGGCCCGCCACGGCCTCGGCTTCTCCCTGGCGCGCTACGGGCTGGCCGGCCTGATACCCTTCCACCGCGGCTGGCTCGGCCACCCGCCCCAGGCCGACCCGTACACCCAGGCCCAGCACCTGCGCCTGGCCCTGGAGGAGCTGGGCGTAGCCTTCATAAAGCTCGGCCAGGTCCTCAGCACCCGCGCCGACCTCCTCCCACCCGAATTCATCGAGGAGCTGTCGCGCCTGCAGGCCAGCGTGCCGCCCGTCCCCTTCGAGGAGATGGAGGCCGTGCTGCGGGAAGAGCTGGGCGAGGACTACCTGAGCCGCTTCGCCCGCTTCGACCGCGAGCCGCTGGCGGCCGCCTCCATCGGACAGGTCTACCGGGCGCGCCTGCGGACGGGGCCGGAGGTGGTGGTCAAGGTCCAGCGCCCCGGCCTGCGGGCCGAGGTGGCCGTGGACCTGGCCATCCTGCGGCGGCTCGCGCGCCGCGCCCTGCGGACGCGGGCCGGCGAGGTCATGGACGTGTCCGACCTCATGGAGGAGTTCGCCCTCACCCTGGAGAGGGAGCTCGACTACGTGGCGGAGGGGCGGAACGCCGACCGCTTCCGCGCCAACCTCAAGAACGTAGCCTGGGTGCGCATCCCCCGGGTGTTCTGGGAGCACTCCACCACGCGCGTCCTCACCATGGAGGCGGCCACCGGCGTCCGCAGCGACGACGAGGAAGCCCTCGACAGGCTGGGCTTGGACAGGCACGACCTGGCCGTGCGCTCGGCCCGCCTGCTCCTCAAGATGGTCTTCGAGGACGGCTTCTTCCACGCCGACCCCCACCCCGGCAACTTCTTCCTGGGCGAGGACGGCTCCCTTACCCTCGTCGACTTCGGCATGGTGGGGTCCTTCGGCGAGGTGCAGCGGGAGCGCCTGGTGGCGCTCCTGGGTGCCCTGGCCCGCCAGGACGCCGAGGCCCTGGTGGAGGCCATGCTGGACCTCGGCGCCGGTCTCTCGGCCCTCCAGCGGCAGGCCCTCACCCAGGAGGTGGGGCGCCTGCTCTCCAAGTACGCGGAGCGGACCCTTGCCGACATCTCCCTGCAGGTCCTGATGACGGAGCTCTTCCAGGTCGCCTACCGCCACCGCCTGCGCCTGCCGTCCAACCTGGCCCTGCTGGCCAAGACGGTGGCCATGGCCGAGGGGCTGGGGCGGCGCCTCGACCCCGGCTTCCGGTTCATGGACGTGCTCCTGCCGTATAGCCGGCGGCTCCTTCTCCGCGAGTACGGCCCCCGCGGCTTCAGCCGGCGCCTCCCGCTCCTGGCGGAGGAACTCCTGGAGGCGACGCCGCGCCTGCCCGGCACCCTCTACCGCGTGCTCAGGCGCGCCGAGCGGGGCGATATGAGCTGGCAGGCCGACGCCCGCCAGTACGCCGACCTCACGGCCCTTCTCCGGGGCGCCGCCGCCCGCCTGGCGGCCAGCGTCCTCCTGGCCGGACTCCTCGTGGCGGCGGCCGTGCTCATCCAGGCCACCCACGACCACCCGGCTTCCCCCTGGCACCTCCTGGCCGGCGTGACCCTCGCGTCCGCCGGCGGGCTCGCGCTGTGGTTCCTCCGCGCCCTGCGCCGCTGGGCCAACCCGCCCTGAGCCAGCTGTAGGAAGCGCCAGCATGACAGCAGCCCCCCTGACACACTTTGGGAGGTGACAGCATGAGACTCGTGATCGGTGTCATGGGGACGGCCGACGCGCCCATCCCCGACGAAGCGCGAGAGAAGGCGCTGCGCCTTGGCAGGGCCGTAGCGCGGAGCGGCTGCATCCTCATCACCGGCGGCTGCCCGGGGCTTCCCTACGCGGCCGTGCAGGGTGCCAGGGCGGAGGGCGGCCTGGTGGAGCGGCTCATCGTCTATTACCGCGGGCAGCACTATAAGCGGCCCAACTGCTTCTGCCCCGCCGAGGATGAGCAGGACGCCGAGGCCCGGGCCGGTTGACCCGGGAGGTTACGCCCCCACGTCGGCCCGGCGGGGATGGTGGAGGTGCTCCCTGGTGAGGGGCAGGGCGTTGTTGAGGCCCTTGGAGAAGAGGATCTGGTGCACGTCCAGGCCCGTCGTGCGAAAGGAGGCGGCGCTGGCCCGGAGGTACAGCCGCCACATGCGGACGAAGCGCTCCCCGTAGGCGTCCCGCACCCTGTCCACTCGGGCTTCGAACCGTTCCGCCCACCGGTCCAGGGTCAGGGCGTAGTGCAACCGGAGGCTCTCCACGTCCAGCACGTGGAAGTCATAGGCGGGGAGAAGCCGGATCACCTCCCGCAGGGAGGGGACGCAGCCGCCGGGGAAGATGTACTTGTTCAACCACGCGTTGGGGGGTCCCTCGGTGGTGTGGGTGATGGTGTGGAGCAGGGCCAGGCCGCCCGGGGCTAGGAGGCGGCTCACCGCCGCCATGAAGGCCGGGTGGTTGGCCCGGCCCACGTGTTCGAACATGCCCACGCTGGCGATCTTGTCGAAGACCCGGCCGCTGCCGGCCAGGGCGCGGTAGTCCATGAGCGCCACCTCGACCCGGTCCTCCAGGCCGAGCTCCCGCACGCGGTGCACCGTGGCACAGTGCTGCTCCTCGCTCAGAGTGATGCCCACGGCCCGTGCCCCCCAGTGCTGCGCAGCCCTGATGACGAGCCCGCCCCACCCGCTGCCGATGTCGAGGAGGGACTCGCCGGGACGGAGCTGGAGCTTGGCCAAGACGTGGTCCATCTTTTGCACCTGGGCCTGGGTGAGGGAGTCGTCCTGGCTCCGGAAGTAGGCGCAGGAGTAGGTCATGGTGTCGTCGAGCCACAGGGAGAAGAAGTCGTTGCCCAGGTCGTAGTGGTGCTGCACGTCCCGCCTGTTGCGGGCCGGGGAAGGGGATCGCCGCAGCCGCTCCGCCAGCCGCCACAGCCCGACCCTCGCCCCCCGGCGGGAGAGAGAGCGGTCGTTCTCCCTCGCCAGGCGGAAGACGTCCGCCAAGTCGCCGTGGAGCTCGAGGATCCCGTCCACGTAAGCCTCGCCAAAGGCCAGGAGCGGGTCGCGCAGAAAGGCACCCAGGGGCGGGGGACGGTGGAAGACCAGCCTGAAGGCCGCCCGCCCGTCGCCGAACCGCTCCTCGTCACCGTCCCACCACCGCACGGCGAAGGCGCCCCTCGCGACACCCCTGAACAGCCGCCGCAGCAACCACCTCTGCACCGGCATCCCTCCCTTGGCGGAGTTAGTCGGGCCCTCCGTGGGACGTAAGGATATCCTCTCGGGTTGGGTCCCATACTCCACGTTACCAGCAGGGAAGGCGGGACGCACGGGAGCGGCCTGCGAACGACGACGCTCGCCTCCAGGGCTTGCAGTAAGCCGACTCGCCAGGACGCCGTGGTGGGTGTAAGACCGGTGCCCCCGCCCTGCGACGGGCGGGTGTCGGGAACAGATTTCTATGTTCTCGGCGACGGTTCAGGGGCCTGCCGGCCGGCCGGGCAGGCCCCCGCCCGTCCCCGCTCCCCTGGACGTCTTGACCACGTAAGCCAGCCAGGCCGCCCCGCCGACGGCGAAGTAGACTACCTGGGTCTCCGTGAGCGGCCCAAACCGCGGCTCCGACGCCGTGGCCGGCTCCATCAGCAGGAGGGCCACCACCACGGTCATGACCACGCTCAGGAAGGCCTGGCCGGGGAAGGCAAGGCCACGGAGGAGCCGCTAGCCGAGCAAGCCCGCGCCCGCCACCACCTGGTTCATCAGCTCGTCCTGCACGAGTCGCCTCTCGAGGCCCAGGCGCAGGGCGGCGGCGCCGGCCACCCTGACGGCGACCAGGGAACCGGCGAGACCGGTCAGCACCCACAGGCGCAGGGGGAAGCCCGCCACGAACACGATGTCCGGATACGGCACTATCACCACTCCCTCCGTCCGCCCAGGCCGGCCCGCACCGCCGCCTCCATCATGGCCGGCGTCATCCTGCCCTCCACGCGGGCGCGGATCACGCCCGCGGCGTCCACGATGAGGGTGGTGGGAAAGAAGTAGACGCCGTAGGCAGCCGTGACCCGGCCCGTCCGGTCGAAGGCCACGAGGAGGTCGATCCCGTTTTGGGCAAGGAAGAGCCGGGCGGCGCGCTCGTCGTCTTGGCTCGTGGCGTTGACGGCAATGACCTTTACCCGGCCCCGGTGCCTGGCCTCCAGGCGCTGGAGGTCGGGCATCTCCTTCCGGCACGGCACGCACCAGCTCGCCCAGAAGTTGAGGACGACCACCTTGCCCCGGTAGTCCTCCAGCCGCACGGGCCTCCCCTCCTGGTCGGCGAGGGGAAGCCGCTCGTCCCGTCCCCCCGTGGCGGCCACGGAAACCAGAGGTGGAGCCAGGAGCCCCTCCCGGGGGCCAACGCCTGGAGGTAGGGCCGCCCGCCGCCAGTTGGCCACCGCCCCCAGCAGCAGCGCCGCCAGCAGCACCACCGGCACGACCAAGAGGATGACCCGCCGGCCCGCCCCCGCGCCGTGGGCGCCGTCGCAGCAGGCATCCCCGTCCCTCACCGGCGGCCCGCCTCCTCGCGCTTCACCACGAAGGGAAGTCCGGCTTCCCGCCAGGCATTGAAGCCGCCGCGCAGGTTGTACACCCGGCGGTAACCCAGCCCGGCCAGCGCCTGCACCGCTTCCCGGGACATGCGGCCACTCCGGCAGTAAACCGCGATGGCGGCGTCGCGGCCGGGCAGCTCCCGCGCCCGGGCCCGGACCGCGTAATACGGGATGAAGAGATCGGTGCCCGGTATCTCGCCCTCGTAGGGCACGTGCACGTTGACCAGCACCACGCCGCCCCCGTCCAGCAGCCGGCGCAGCTCCTGCGGCGAGAGGTCCGTCCTCTCTCGCCTCCTCGAGCAACCAGCCATGGCCTCCTTCGCCGCCGCCCGCATGGCGGGCCGGGTGAGCGCTCCCACCTGCACCCGGCAGACGGTGCCCTGGGCGTCGGAGAAGACACTGGTGGGGAGATACTGGAAGCCCCAGCCGAAGAAGAGCTTCCCGTAGGGATCCAGGGCCACGGGGAGGTAGAGGCCCGTCTCGGCGAGGAACCGCCGGACGATCACCTCGCCCTCCTGGACGTTGACGGCCAGCACGTGGAGCCGCCCCTGCTCCCGGCGGTAGAGCTCCTGGATGAGCGGCATCTCCTCGCGGCACGGCAGGCACCAGGAGGCCCAGAAGTTGATGAAGCTCGCCTTCCCCCTCAGGTCCTCGGCCGTGAAGCTGCCGCCGCCGAGAAGCCCCAGCTCGAAGGAAGGCAGCGGCTGTCCGGGCGCGGGCACCGGCGCGGCCGCCTGCCGTCGGCCCAGCGCCCGCAGCAGCATGAGGGCCAGCAGGCCCAGGGCCAGCAGCGAGGGCCAGGAGAAGGCTCTTCCCCGCCCGCTCGGCACCGTCTCCCCTCCGGCCGCAGCAGCCACCCCCATCCCCGGCGTGTCCCCTTACCGTTCGGCACCGCCTCGGCACCGGCTCCTCACCGGCTTCGCCAAAGGCGCCTCAGCCGGTGAGGAGCCGCCAGCTCTTCCCCCCGTCGTCGGAGACGTAGACGTCGCCGTTCGGGACGCCGGCCACCAGCGTCACCCGTCCGGCGCGGGTGGCCGCGACGACGGAGGTGAAGAGGCGCATGGGGCTGCCCCGCAGCCAGACGGCGCCCTCACCTCCCCGCCCGCTCTTCCAGATGCCCTTCTCGGTGGCCAGGTACACCGCCCCCTCCGCCAACGGGTCGAAGGCGGCCGCCAGCACCGCCGGCTTAAGGTCCACCCGCCCCGGCCCCTGGGGCATGAAGTTCAGCTCCTCCACCGCCACCTGCCGCCAGGCTGCGCACCGGCAGCGGCGGCAGCGAGGCCGGGACCTGGCGCCATGTGGAGCCGCCATCCTCGCTCCGCCAGAGCCCGTTCGCCCAAGCGTAGACGAGACGGCCCGCCGCAGCCGCCGCCGTGACCGGCCTGGCCACCAGTCCCCCGGCGGGCCGCCAGTTCCGCCCGTCCTCGCTCAGGAGCAGCCCCCGCTCTCCGGCGGCGGCCAAGAGGCGGCCGTCCGGCCCGGCCGCCGTGGCGCCGACGGCTCCCTCCGCCCACACCCGCTGCCAGGCTTCCTCCCGTCCCAGTCCCGTCATCCCGCCGGAGAGGAAGAGGCCCAGCCCCGTGCCGGCCAGGAGCCCCCCTTCCCTGGTCACGGCCAGCGCCAGAAGGTCGTCGCCCGGGACCACGGGGCCCGCTCCCCGCCTGTCGATGGGCGCGCCCGTGGTCTGCCGGTAGAACTCCTGCATCTGCTCGAAGTTGAGGGGCCCTTCCCAATAGGCGCGCGCCACGCCGCCGGCGTCGGCGAACCACGTCTCCGGGTAGCCGCGCACATTGTAGGGACTGGAGATGTTCCCGTAGGGATCCCGCAGCATGGTGTAGGTGAGGCCGAAGTCGCGTACGTAGCTGCGGATCACGTCCGCGGGCTCGCGCACGTCGACGGCCACGAGCCGCATGCGGTCGCCGTACCGCTCGTGAAACGCCTCCAGGACCGGCGCCTCCTCCTTGCAACTGATGCACCAGGTGGTGGTTATGTTGATGATGAAGGGCTTGCCCAGGAGCTGCTGGAAGGCAAACTCCTTCCCGTCCAGGGTGGCGATCCCCCGCCACGCAGGCAGGGGCGAGCCCACCTTGGCCTTGCTTTTGATGCTCTGGCTCAAGGCCAGCGACCCGCCCAGGAAGGCGAGCAAGAGGACGGAAGCACCCAGCTTGAGCCAGGTCTTGAGGC
>CAYXQP010000002.1:0-66029 GCA_964467515.1 uncultured Eubacteriales bacterium
GCCCTCCTGCTGGCGGCCGTCGCGGCGGGCGCGGGCGGCGGGCAGGCGGCCGCGGGGCCGGCCGGCTTCCGCGACGTGGAGGGGCACTGGGCGGGCCAGGCCGTCGCGCGCATGGCCGCCAAGGGCGTGGTGCAGGGGGTGCGGCGGGCCGACGGCGACTACTTTGAGCCCGGTCGCCCCGTCACGCGCTACGAGGCCGTGGTCATGCTGGTGCGCGCCCTGGGGTTGGAGGCCGAGGCGCGGGTGCGGGCCGAGGCCGGCGAGACGAGTGGCGTGGCCGGGGCTCCCGCGTGGGTGCGGGGTCACCTGGCCGTGGCCGCCGAGCGGGGCATCGTCACGGCGGCGGAGCGCGCGGCTTTTCGCGGGCAGGAAGGGGCCCAGCGGATGCAGGTGGCGGGCTGGCTGGTGCGCGCCCTGGGGCTGGAGGCCGAGGCGCGGCGGGCCGCGGGAGCGCCCTTCGACGACCTGCAGTTGGTGGGCCCCGAGTGGCGGGGCTACGTGGCGGTGGCCGCCGACACGGGGCTGATGATGGGAGACGGGCGCCGGTTCCGCCCCTTCGAGGCCGTCACGCGGGCTGAGCTGGCCGTCCTCCTGGTGCGGATGGACAGGCTCCTGGACAACGGGCTGGACGCGCGCGACGTGACGGGGACAGTGGCCGCGGTCAGCGCGGGGGAGGTGACGCTGGCCACGGCGGCGGGGGAACGGGTCCTGGAGGTGGCGGGTGAGGCCGCCGTCTTCTTTGACGGCACCTTCGTCCGACCGGAGGTGGGCACCTCCATCCTGGCGCCGGGCGACCGGGTCGAGGCCATCCTCGACGGCTCGGGGAGGGCCGTCTACCTGGAGGCGCGGAGCCACGTGCAGGAGATCTCCGGGCAGGTGGCGGCCCTCCTGCGGACGGGTGAGGAGCGGGTGCTGCGGATCGGGACGGCTGCGGGAGAGACGGAGGTGCGGCTTGTCCCGGACGCGCCCATCCTCCTGAACGGGTTGCCGGCGGGCTGGTCGGCCCTCCGCCAGGGGCAGGGGGTCCGGGCGCTGGCCCAGGGGCGCAGGGTGCTGTCGGTGCGGGCCGAGAGCCGGACGGAGGAGGTGCGGGGCTCCATCCGCTCCGTGGTGCTGCTGGCGCGGGGCGCGGCCACGGTGACCGTGGCGGTCAGGGGGGCGAACGGGGAGGAAGAGCGGACCTACGAGCTGCCGGCCGGGCTGGCGCTGACCCGCAACGGCGAGCTGGTGACGGCGGCGGCCCTGGCCGTCAAGGACGTCCTCACCCTGACCCTGAGGGACGGCGCCGTGGTGCGCGGGCGGGCCGAGGCGGAGAAGCGGACGGTGACGGGGGTTCTCAAGGAGGTGCGGTACGGCGACCCGACGGTGCTGGTCCTGGACCTGGGCGAGGGCACGCGCTGGGCGGCCCAGGACGAGAAGCGCCTGGAGTCGGCCTACAGCCTGGCGGGGACGGCCCGCCTGCGCCGGGAGGGGCTGGACGTGGGCGTGACCGCCCTGCGCCCGGGAGACGCAGTGGAGGCGGACCTGGAGGGCGACACCGTGGTGGCGCTCCGGGCAACCCTGCGGACGGCGGGGGTGAGCGGCACCCTGGTGAGCATCACCATCGCCCAGCCCTCCACCCTCACGGTCCGACTGCTCACCGGGCAGGAAGCCGTCTACCGGGTGAGCCGGGACGTGGATGTGCGCGTGGGCGGGGCGCAGGTTTCGCTCTTCACCCTCAAGCCGGGGATGCAGGTGGAGCTGAGCGTGACGGCGGGGGGCGAGGTGGCCGCCGTCCGGGCCACGGAGGGTGGCCTGCGGGACGACCTGCGGGGGACCGTCCGCTTCGTGGACGCGCGGGAGAACCGGGCCGTCCTGGAGCTGGCGGACGGGAACCTGCGCCAGCTGCGGCCGGCGCCGGGCTTCCTCGTGTACCGCGACGGGCAGTTGCGGGAACGGGTGACGGCCCTGCGGGCGGGGGACGTGGTCATAGCGGTGGGCCGGGACGTGCCGGGCGAGCCCTTCCAGGCCGAGATCGCGGTGGTCCTGGGCAGCGCGGCCCGGTGAGCGTCGGCGCCTCGGCCCGGCGGGCCTTCGCGCCCGCTGCCGCGGGCGGCGCGCCGGTCAAAGGGGGAACGCACTTGGCAGGCGACGGGGCAGGATACGGAGCGGGTCGGCGACGCCTGGCGGGGTTCCTGGCGGTGTTCCTTTTGGTCTTGGCGGTGGCGCTGACCTGGATGGCCGGCGGCGCGGCGGCCCAGGAGGCGCCGCCCCCGGCCGGGCAGGAGGGGCAGGGCGGCGCCGGGGCGGGGCAGGATTCCCAGGGCGGGCAGGGGGCGGACGGGGCTTCCCTCCACCCGCTGCCGGAGATCATGGATCTCATCCGGAGCGTCCACCCCAACGCGCCGAACCGGGAGGATCTCATCAAGGCCGCCGTCAAGGGGATGCTGGAGTCCCTGGGCGATCCCTACTCCTACTATCTGGACCCGGAGGAGTACCGCGGCTTCAGCCAGGAGATAAGGGGCTTCTTCGGCGGTGTCGGCGTGGTGGTGGAGAGCCGGGAGGGTGTCGTCACGGTGGTCAGCGTGCTGCCGGGGACGCCCGCCGACCGGGAGGGGTTCGAGCCGGGCGACCAGGTGGTGGCCGTGGACGGGAGGAGCATCGAGGGCTTGGACGTCAACCAGGCGGTGCGCCTCATCCGGGGCGATCCCGGCACCAAGGTGCGGCTCAGGGTGCGCCGGCAGGGGCGCACCTTCGATAAGGAGCTGACGCGGGCCGTCATCGAGGTTCCGGCCGTGGACACGCGCTACCTGGACGAGGCCCGCGTGGGCTACGTCAAGGTGACCGAGTTCAGCGCCGGGGTGGGCGACCAGGTGGCGTACATCTACAGGCGGTACAGTGCCATGCGCGTGCGCGGCGTCATCCTGGACCTGCGCAACAACCCCGGCGGGCTGCTGGAGGAGGCCGTGACTCTGGCGGACGCCCTGGTGCCGCGGGGCAACCTGGTCCAGGTGGTGGACAGCCGGGGCGGCAAGATGACGGTGCCGGCGACGGGGCACGCGCCCGGCCCCTTCCTGGTGGTGCTGGTGAACGGCGGCAGCGCCAGCGCGGCGGAGGTGGTGGCGGGCGCCGTCCAGGACACAGGGGCCGGGGTGCTGGTGGGCACCAAGACTTTCGGCAAGGCGTCGGTCCAGGACCTCATCCCGCTCCCCAACGGCGGGGCCGTGCGCCTCACGGTGGCCAGGTACCTGACGCCCGCCGGCCGGCTCATAGACGGCAGAGGGCTCGTGCCGGACGTGGCGGTGGAGGAGGCGGACCCCCACTATCAGCCGCCCCCCTTCGCCGCCCTGGGCAAGCGGAGCCTGCGCCCCGGCCTGGTGGGCCTCGACGTGCTGGGGCTCCAGCAACGGCTCCGTTACCTCGGCTATGACCCGGGGCCGGACGACGGTGTGTACGGGGCGCGGACGCGCCGGGCCGTCGTGGCCTTCCAGCGCGCGCAGGGAATCCGGGAGCGCGACGCGGGGTCTCGCACCCTGGCCGCCCTGGAAAGGGCGGTGCAGCGCCGCGTCGAGGCGCGCCGCAAGGACGGGGGGGACCGCGTCTTCCAGCGGGCCCTGGCCCTCATAGCGGAGCGGGCGCGCGTCGGCGCCGCCGGGGCGACGGCCGCCGCTGGCGGTGGGCGGTGACGGTGGGCGGCGGGTCAACGAGGGGATGGCGCCCCGCCGTGGGTGGCGAGCGGTGACCGTTGACGCCGCGGGCGCCGTCGCCCTGCTGCGGGCGGCCCGCGCGGCGGCGGCTGCCGCCCACTGCCCCTACTCGGGGCTGGCCGTGGGCGCGGCCGTGCTGGCGGACAACGGGCGCGTCTTCGCGGGGTGCAACGTGGAGAACGCCTCCTACGGCCTCACCCTTTGCGCCGAGCGGGTCGCCGTGGCGGCGGCGGTGACCTCGGGGGCGCGCCGCCTCGTGGCGGCGGCTGTCTGGTCCGCGGCGGGCGCCATCGTGCCCTGCGGCGCCTGCCGGCAGGTCCTGGCCGAGTTCGCGCCTCGCCCCCCCGCCGTTGGCGCCCTCGGCGACGGTGCCGCTGCGGCGCCGGGCGGCGAGGATCCGGGGGCGGGGCTCAGCGTGGTGCTGGGCGATCCCGACGGATGGGTCGAGGTCCTGTCTCTCTGGGACCTCTTGCCGCGTCCCTTCCTGCCGCGGGCCGGCGAGAACCCTGCGCACTCGGGCGGGCCGGCGCCGCGGGGGACCGGGTGGTGAGCCGCGTTGGGCGCCGGTCCTGCCGGGTTCTCCGTACCGGATCTGATCAGGAAGAAACGGGACGGCGGCCGCCTCGGACGGGATGAGCTGGCGGCCCTCGTTCAGGGCTTCGTGGCGGGTCGGATCCCCGACTACCAGGTGAGCGCCCTCCTCATGGCCATCTACTTCCGGGGCTTGGACGCCGAGGAGACAGCTTGGCTCACCGAGGCCATGGTGGCGTCGGGGCGCCGCCTGGACCTGGCGGCGGTGGGGCGGACCGTGGCCGACAAGCACTCCACGGGGGGTGTGGGGGACAAGACGACCCTGGTGCTGGCGCCGCTGCTGGCCGCCTGCGACCTGCCGGTGGCCAAGCTGTCGGGGCGGGGGCTGGGCCACACGGGAGGGACCTTGGACAAGCTGGAGTCCATCCCCGGCTTCCACGTGGACCTGGAGCCGGAGCGTTTCGTGGCCCAGGTGCGGGAGGTGGGCGTGGCCATAGCGGGCCAGACGGCCGACCTGGTGCCGGCGGACGGCCTCCTGTACGCCCTCCGCGACGTGACGGCCACCGTGGATTCCATACCCCTCATCGCCGCCAGTGTCATGTCCAAGAAGATCGCCGGCGGCGCCGGCGTCGTGGCCCTGGACGTCAAGGTGGGGCGGGGCGCCTTCGTGCGGGAGGAGGCGCAGGCGCGCGAGCTGGCCCGCGCCATGCTGGCCCTGGGGCGGGCGACCGGGTTGCGGGTGGCGGCCGTCCTGTCGGACATGGACCGGCCGCTGGGCCGCGCCGTGGGCAACGCTCTGGAGGTGCGGGAGGCCGTGGCCGCCCTGCGCGGTGATGGTCCCCCCGACCTGGTCGAGCTCAGCCTCACCCTGGGGAGCCTCCTGCTGGTCATGGCGGGCGCCGCGCGGGACGCGGACGAAGCGCGGCGGTCCCTGGAGAGGGCCCTGGCGACGGGCGAGGCGGCGGAGCGCTTCGCTCGCCTCGTGGCGGCCCAGGGAGGGAATCCGGCCGTGGTCGAGAACCTGGACCTGCTCCCGGCGGCGCCGTGGGTGGCGACGGTGCCGGCGCCGCGCGGCGGCTGGGTGGCCGGCGTTGACGCCCTGGCGGTGGGGCGGGCGGCGGCGGCGCTGGGGGCGGGCAGGCGGATGAAGGGCGAGCCCGTGGACCCGGCCGCCGGTGTGGTGGTGGCCGCCGCCGTCGGCGAGCGGGTGGAGGCGGGCCAGCCTCTGGCCCGTGTCCACGGGCGGGACCGGGCCGCTGCGGAAGCTGTGGCGGCGGGGCTGGGTACCGCCTGGACTATCAGCAGTGAACGGGCGTTCCCGCCGCCCGTCGTGCGCGAAGTCATTCAAAATTGAGATAACGAAAGAAGGAAAATGGCCACGCACGGCGAATAGCCATTAACCTGGAATCTTCGGGGAGGGAAGCGGCATGGTGGACCTGGACAAGACAGAGCGCGAGATCATCCAGCTCCTGCAACAGGACGGGCGCATGTCCTTCGTGGACCTGGCCAAGGCGGTGGGGGTCACGGAGGGGACCATCCGCCGCAAGTTCAACCGGCTGGTCGGGGAGGGCATCATCCGGATCGCCGCCGTGGCGGATCCCTTCGCCGTGGGCTTCGAGAGCCCTGCCGTCATAAGCCTCAAGGTGGAGCCGGCCGCCCTGGACGAGGTCATCGCCCGGGTGGTGGAGCTGCCAGAGATCAGGTACGTGGCCCTCTGCACGGGGGAGTACGACTTGGTTTGCGAGGGATACTTCGCCTCCAACCAGGACCTCTCGCGCTTCCTCGTGGAGAGGCTGGCCAAGATCGAGGGCATACGGGACATCTCCACGTCTCTCATCCTCCGCGTGGCCAAACAGAGTTTCACGTGGGGCGTCGCCGGCCACGGCCGCCCCGAGCGCCGCCGTGCCCTGGCCCAAAACGAGTGATCGCCCGTGAGCCGCCGCGGGCGGCCGCCGTCCGCCGCGGGGGATGTTTTTGCAATCCCGGTACCCCGCCACGTATAATGACCGGGGAAAGGTCAAAGATAGTCAAAGACCGGGAGCGGGGGGCCTGCCTGTGCAGTCGCTGGCCGACGCCATCACCTTCTATCTGCTAGAGCGGATGGGGGAGGCCGACGTGCTCGAGGTGCAGCGGAGCGAGCTTTCGGCTCGCTTCGGCTGCTCCCCCTCCCAGGTGACCTACGTCCTGGCCACCCGCTTCCGGCCGGCCGCCGGCTACGTGGTGGAGAGCAGGCGGGGCGGCGCCGGGTTCATCCGCATCGTGCGCCTGCGCTGGCAGTCCCTGCCGCGGCTGGTGGAATGGGTGGAGAGGCAGATAGGTAACAGTATTGACCAGCGCCAGGCGGAGGTGCTCCTGGCCAGGCTGGGCGATGAGGGCTGGCTCAGCGAGCGGGAGGGACGTCTGCTGCGGGCCGTGATGGACCGGCGGGTGCTGGCCCTGCCCCTGCCGGAGCGGGATCGCCTGCGGGCGCGCCTCCTGCGGGCCGCCCTCTGGAGTGTGCTGGGGCTGCCCGGCAGCCGGGAGGTGGCCGGTGGGGACGGCGGCCGGCCGCGCCCAGGGGAGGCAAGGTAGTATGCTCTGCGAGAGGTGCGGGAGCCAGCCGGCCACGGTCCACCTCACCAGCATAGTCAATGGTGAGCGGACGGACCTGCACCTGTGCGGCGAGTGCGCCGGGGAGCAGGGTCTGGCGGGGCCGGCGGGGGCCATCCCCTTTCACCATCTCCTGGGGCAGTTGCTGCAGGGGGAGCTGGCCGGCAAGCAGGCGCGGCCTCGCCTGCGCTGCCAGGGATGCGGGCTCACCTTCGAGCGGTTCACGCGCACCGGTTTCCTCGGCTGCGCCCGCTGCTACGAGGCCTTCGAGTCGCAGCTGGAGCCCATCCTGAGGCGGTTGCACGGCCAGACGCACCACGCCGGCAAGGTGGCGCGGGGCAAGGGCGGCCAGCGGCTGCTGCGGGAACAGATAGGCCAGTTGCGACAGCGGTTGCAGGAGGCCGTGGCGGCCGAGGAGTACGAGCGGGCGGCGGAGCTGCGGGACCAGCTCCAGGAGCTGGTGCGGCAGCTCGGCGGGGAGGCGGGCGGCTGATGTCCCTCGGGGAGGTCCTGCTCAACCGAGGCACCAGATGGCTCACGGGCGGGGGCGACGTGGCCGTCTCGGCCCGGGTGCGCCTGGCCCGCAATCTGTCCGACCTGGCCTTTCCGCCCCGCATGGGCGGGGAGGACCTGGAGAGGCTCATATCCCGCGTCGAGGCGGCCCTGCCGGCCGTGCGCCGGTCGGTGGGCGACCTGGAGCTGTACCGCCTGGAGTCGCTCAACCCCTTGCAGCGCCAGGCCCTTCAGGAAAAGCACCTGGTCAGCCCCGCCTTTGCGGCGGCGGGGAGGGGGGCTCTCCTTCTGCGGCCGGACGAGAGCCTGGGCGCCATGGTTCCCGAGGAGGATCACCTGCGCCTGCAGGGCATGGCTCCCGGCCTCCACCTGGAGGAGGCCTGGCGGGCCGTCTCCTCCCTGGACGACGTCCTGGGCGAGCACCTGGACTACGCCTTCTCGCCCCGGTGGGGATTCCTCACCGCGTGCCCCAGCAACACGGGGACGGGGCTCCGGGCCTCGGTCATGCTGCACCTGCCGGCCCTGGTGATGACGAGGCAGGCGGGCTCCCTCTTCGAGGCCCTGGCCAAGGTGGGGGTGGCGGTGAGGGGACTATACGGGGAGGGGAGCGAGGCCCACGGCAACCTCTTTCAGATCTCCAACCAGGTCACCCTGGGGGTCTCCGAGGAGGAGGTCCTTCAGAGCCTGCACGGCATCTGCCAGCAGGTGGTGGACCGGGAGCGGGCCGCGCGGGAACGGCTGCGCCGCGAGGCGGGTCCGCGCCTGGAGGACCGCGTCTGGCGGGCCTACGGGGTGCTGACGACGGCCCGCGTCATGACCTCGCGGGAGGCCCTGGCCCTGGTGAGCGACCTGCGGCTGGGGGTGGACCTGGGGCTCGTTCCCCACGTTGAGGCGCGGGCGTGCGGCGAGCTGTGGCTGGCCGCCAGCCCGGCCCTCCTGCAGGTGGCCGAGGGGCGGGTCTTGAGCCCGGAGGAGAGGGACGTGGTGCGGGCGAACATGATAAGGCGGCGGCTGTCCGAGGCGGGCGGCGCGCCGGCGGGCTGAGCGCCGGCTTCCCGGGGGGGCACCCCCCGCGGCTTTGTCCCCGCCGGCCACGAGTGCTAGGTTGATGGTGCGGGCCCCGCGCGCGATAAGAGTCCCGCGGGAGCGCGAGAGGAGGCGGAAGCCATGTTCGGGCGTTACTCGGAGCGAGCCCAGCGGGTGATCCTCCTGGCCCAGGAGGAGGCCCGACGGCTCGGTTACAACTACGTCGGCACCGAGCACCTGCTTCTGGGCCTGATCCGGGAGGGGACCGGCATCGCGGCCAAGGCCCTCCAGAATCTCGGCATAGACCTGGACCAGGTCCGGCACGAGGTGGAGAAGATCATAGGGCGCGGCAGCGGTCCCGTGGGGGGCGACATCGGCTACACGCCCCGTGCCAAGAAGGTGGTCATGGAGCTGGCCATCGAGGAGGCGCGGCACCTGGGCCACAACTACGTGGGCACCGAGCACATCCTCCTCGGGCTCATCCGCGAGGGGGAGGGCGTGGCCGCCCGCGTCCTCGAGAACATGGGCGCCGACCTGGAGAAGGTGCGCCGCGAGGTCATGCGGCTCTTGGGCGGGACCGCGCCCCAGCCGGCGCCGGTGCGGCATCGCCGGACGCGGTCCAACACGCCCGTGCTGGACAACTTCGGCCGCGACCTGACGGCGCTGGCCGAGGAGGGGAAGCTGGACCCGGTCATCGGCCGCGAAGGGGAAATCGAGCGCGTCATCCAGATCCTGAGCCGGCGCACCAAGAACAACCCGGTCCTCATCGGGGAGCCGGGCGTGGGCAAGACGGCCATCGTGGAGGGCCTGGCCCAGCGCATCGGCGACGGCACCGTGCCCGAGATCCTCAAGGACCGGCGCGTGGTGACCCTCGACCTGGGCGCCCTGGTGGCGGGCTCCAAGTACCGGGGCGAGTTCGAGGACCGGCTCAAGAAGGTGATGGACGAGATCCGCCGGGCGGGCAACATCATCCTCTTCATCGACGAGCTGCACACCATCATCGGCGCCGGCGCCGCCGAGGGGGCCATCGACGCCGCCAACATCCTCAAGCCGGCCCTGGCGCGGGGCGAGCTCCAGTGCATCGGTGCCACCACCCTGGACGAGTACCGCAAGTACGTGGAGAAGGACGCGGCCCTGGAGCGGCGGTTCCAGCCGGTGATGGTGGACGAGCCGACGGTGGACGAGGCGCTGGCCATCCTGCGCGGCCTGCGCGACCGCTACGAGGCGCACCACCGCGTCGTCATCACCGACGAAGCCCTGGAGGCCGCGGTGCGGCTGGCCGACCGCTACGTCAGCGACCGCTTCCTCCCCGACAAGGCCATCGACCTCATGGACGAGGCGGCGTCGCGGGTGCGCCTGCGGGCCTTCGTGACGCCCCCGGAGATGAAGGAGATCGAGGCCCGTCTCGAGGAGGTCCGCAAGGAGAAGGAGGCCGCCGTCCAGAGCCAGGAGTTCGAGAAGGCGGCCAACCTGCGCGACCAGGAGCAGCGGCTGATGGAGGACCTGGAGCGGCGCAAGGAGCAGTGGCAGCAGGCCCAGATGACGGAGCGGCTCACCGTCACGGCCGAGGACATCGCCGAGATCGTGTCGAGCTGGACGGGCATCCCGGCCCGGCGTCTGGCCCAGGAGGAGTCGGAGCGGCTCCTGCAGCTGGAGGAGGAGCTGCACAAGCGGGTGGTGGGCCAGGAGGAGGCCGTGGAGGCCGTGGCCAAGGCCATCCGCCGCGCCCGGGCCGGGCTCAAGGACCCTCGCCGTCCCATCGGCAGCTTCGTCTTCCTGGGGCCGACGGGCGTGGGGAAGACGGAACTGGCCAAGGCCCTGGCCGAGGCTCTCTTCGGCGACGAGGACGCCATGGTGAGCATCGACATGTCCGAGTACATGGAGCGGCACACCGTGTCGCGGCTGGTGGGCGCCCCGCCCGGCTACGTGGGCTACGAGGAGGGGGGGCAGCTCACCGAGGCGGTGCGGCGCCGTCCCTACTCGGTGGTGCTCCTGGACGAGATCGAGAAGGCGCACCCGGAGGTCTTCAACGTCCTCCTGCAGATCCTGGAGGAGGGCCGCCTGACGGAGGCGAAGGGGCGCACGGTGGACTTCCGCAACACGGTGGTCATCATGACCTCCAACGTGGGCGCCGAGATGATCAAGAAGCGGGGCCGCCTCGGCTTCCAGGTGCAGCAGGACGAGGAGGGCGACTACCGCTCGATGCGGGACCGGCTCATGGACGAGGTGCGCAAGGCCTTTCGGCCCGAGTTCCTGAACCGCATCGACGAGATCATCGTCTTCCACAGCCTGACGCGGGAGAACCTGCGCCAGATCGTGGACCTGATGCTGCAGCGGGTGGCCAAGCGCGTGGAGGAGCACGGACTCAAACTGGAGGTCAGCGAGCGGGCCAAGGAGATCCTGGTGGACGAGGGGTACAACCCCGAGTTCGGCGCGCGGCCCCTGCGCCGGGCTATCACCCGTCTGGTGGAGGATCCCCTCTCGGAGGAGATGCTGAAGGGCGCCTTCGAGCGGGGCGACGAGGCCTACGTGGACGCCAACGAGGAGGGCAAGCTGGTCTTCCAGCGCAAGGAGGCCCGCGCCGCCGAGCCGGAGCCCGAGCCGGAGCCGCACCCGGCCTCCTGAGACAGGGCAGACCAGGCAGCCTTATACTTCTCGCGGGGGCTGGGGCGGGTGCGGGAGCGGGCGTCCTTCGTCTGCCGGGAGTGCGGGTACGAGGCGCCGCGGTGGTTGGGGCGCTGCCCCGCCTGCTCGGCGTGGAACTCCCTGGAGGAGGCGCATCCCCCGAGCGGGCGCCGCCCGGGGGGTGGCGCCGCGGCGCCTGCGGACCCGGTACCCCTGGGTGACTTCGACGCTCCCGAGGGGCTGCGCGTAGCCTCCGGCATACCCGATCTGGACGCCGTCCTGGGCGGCGGATTGGTACCGGGTTCCCTCTCTCTCCTGGGGGGCGACCCGGGCGTGGGCAAGTCCACCCTGCTCCTGCAGCTCTGTATCCACCTGGCGGCCGGACCGGCGCCGGCCGAGTCCCGCTCCGGCCGGGGGGATGCGGGTGCCGACGGCGGCGCCCACGCCGCACCGGGTCCCGTCCTTTACGTGACGGGAGAGGAATCCCCGCGGCAGTTGCGGCTCCGGGCCGAGCGCCTGCGCCGGGGGCGGCCCTTGCCCGGCAATCTCCTTGTGCTCCCGTCCACCGACCTGGAGGAGATAGAGGCCACCGTGAGCCGCGTGAGGCCGGCCTTCCTGGCGGTGGACTCGGTGCAGACGGTGGCGGTGCCGGGGGTCGAGGCGTCTCCCGGCAGCGTGGCCCAGGTGCGGGAGGCGGCGGCGCGTTTCCTCCGCCTGGCCAAGGGCGAGGGGGTTACCATCTGGCTCGTGGGCCACATCAACAAGGAGGGCGTGCTGGCCGGTCCCAAGGTGCTGGAGCACCTGGTGGACGTGGTCCTCTACCTGGAGGGGGAGCGCCACGGGGCGCACCGGCTGCTGAGGAGCACCAAGAACCGCTTCGGTCCCACCAGCGAGATGGCGGTCCTGGCCATGGGGGAAGGCGGCCTGGAGGCGGTGGAGAACCCCTCGGCCCTCTTTCTCTCGGAGCGGGCCTCGGAGAGCCCAGGGTCGGCGGTGGCGGTCGCCTGCGAGGGGGAGCGGCCCTTTCTGGTGGAGGTGCAGGCCCTGGTCTGCCGGGCGGCGGGCGGGGTGCCGCGCCGTGTGGCCCAAGGTGTGGACGGCGGGCGGGTGGCGGTGATCCTGGCCGTGCTGGAGCGGCGGGCCGGGTTGCCCCTGGGCCAGCACGACGCCTACGTCAAAGTGGCCGGCGGCTTCCGGCTGGAGGAGCCGGCGGCCGACCTGGCGGTGGCTCTGGCCATGGCCTCGTCCTTCTACGACGTCCCCGTCGATCCGTCCCTGGCCCTGGCCGCCGAGGTGGGCCTGGCGGGGGAGCTGCGCGCCGTGGGACGGATGGAAACCAGGCTGCGCGAGGCCCGGCGGCTGGGGTTTCGCGCTCTCCTCGCGGCGCCTGCGGAGGCGCGCGGCCCCGGTCGGCTGCGCCCGGCGCCGGGCAGGAGCGGCGGCCAACGGAGAGCGGCGGGGGTCCTGGGAGCGGCCAACGTGCTGGAGGCGATGCGCCTGGCCCTCGCCTTGCCCGTGGGCGGTGCCGGCGAGGGGTGCCGCCGCGACAGGCCCGTGCAACGGTAGCGCCCGCGCCGCCGAGGGGCGCGCCATCCGGCGCATGCGGGGGGCTGGTGACGGCGGCTCAGGAGATGTTGAAGATACCCAGCGTGGATACCTTTTTGTGCTCCTTGAGGAGGATGTCGAAGAGGTTGAGATCCAGGGTGTTGCAAAGGGCGGCCAGATAATAGAGCTGGTGTCCCACCTCCTCCTCCAGAGCCTCGGAGCACACGTCGCAGAGTTGGCCCTCCACGTGCGAGGGCATGGCGGAACGCAGCTCCTCCAGGGTCATGTCAGGAGGGAAATGAGGCTTGCTGGCCACGATGCGCAGACAGCCGCAGGTGGTTACCGATTTCATGACCGCTCGGTTGACTCGGGCTGACGCCTCTTGGAGTTTGGAAAGAACATCCAGAATGCTCTTGTGGCGGATGAGGCTCTCGCGGACGGTATTTTGAAAGTCGTCACAGAGGAGATCTCGCACCGCGGGCCACCTTCCTTGGGCGCCATTGTAGCCAGCCTGCGAGGCATTGTCAACGGCTGGACGCGCGCCGGAGGGCGGGTTGCCGGCCGCTTGCGGCCCCATGGTCTTCCTCGTGCGCGGCGGGACGCGCTGCTGGCAAAAGGTTACAGTCTCCTTGAACCGGGGTTGGGAGACCAATATAATAGCAGCGAAAGGCGGTGAATGCCAAGACATGCAACGGGCTATCCGCCTCTTCTTCGCCGTCGTGGGGTTCGTCGGCGGCTTCTACCTGTTCAGCAGCTTGGACGGTCTGGTGCGCGAGTTCCTCCTGCCGTCTCTGCCCTCCTGGGGGCGGATGGCTCTCCTGACCACCTCCGTCCTGGCAGGGGGAGTGCTGGGCGCTGTCCTGGGCCCCCTGGCCCTGCGTCTGGCGTGGCAGGCAGCCACCTGGTGCCAGGCGCGGCTGGCGCGGATTCCTACATTTGATATATTGGCCGGCGCGGCCGGTCTCATCGTGGGCCTCGTCATAGCCTACCTGTTGCGTCCCGCCCTGCAGCCCCTGCCCCTGGTGGGTTCCTACCTGCCCGGGGCCGTGAGCCTGCTCTTGGGCTACCTGGGCTGGGTGGTGGCCCTCCACAAGAGGGAGGAGATGGTGTCCCTCCTTTCGGCCCTGTCCAGCGTGGGGAGGGAGCGGCCGACCGAGCGCGTCGGCGACGACAGGGAGCTGCGGGGGTCCAAGATCCTGGACACGAGCGCCATCATCGACGGGCGCGTGGCCGACGTGGCGCGGGCCGGCTTCCTGGACGGGACCCTGGTGGTCCCCGGTTTCGTCCTCGACGAGCTGCGCCGCATCGCTGACTCGGCCGATCCGGTCAAGCGGAGCCGCGGCCGGCGCGGGCTCGACCTGCTCAAGCGGATGCAGCAGGAGGGGGGGGCGGCGGTCTGCATCCTGGACCGGGAAGGGGAGCGCGGCGACGGCGGCGAGGTGGACGTGCGCCTCGTCCGCCTGGCCCAGAGGCTGGACGGCAAGATCGTCACCAACGACTTCAACCTCAACAAAGTGGCTTCCCTCCACGGCGTGGGCGTCCTCAACGTCAATGAGCTGGCCAACGCCCTGCGGCCCGTCTTCCTGCCCGGGGAGGAGATGTCGGTCTACATCCTCCGGGACGGCAAGGAGCCAGGCCAGGGCGTTGGCTACTTGGAGGACGGCACCATGATCGTGGTGGAGGGCGGCAAGCGCCATATCGGGGAGACCGTCGAGGTGGAGGTAACCAGCGTCTTGCAGACGGCGGCGGGGCGCATGATCTTCGCGCGGCCCAGGGTCGCGGCCGAGGCCAGGCTGGGCGCCAGAGCGTGAGCTGCGCCGCCATCCTGGCCGCGGCCGGACGGGCGAGGCGCCTAGGGCTGGATCTCAACAAGGCTCTGCTCCCTCTGGGAGGAGAGCCTGTTTTGGTGCATGCCCTCCGCCCCCTGGCGGAGGCCCCTTCCATAGAGGCCATCGTGGTGGTGGCCAGGTCCGGCGAGGAGGAGAGGTGCCGGCTCCTGGCGGAGCGGTACGGCGGCGGCAAGGTCCTGGACGTGGTCACGGGCGGCGACGAGCGGCAGGAGTCGGTGGCCCGCGGGCTGGCGGCCGTCCCGGAAGCCTTCGAGCTGGTGGCCGTCCACGACGCGGCGCGGCCCTTCGTCACCGCCCATCTGGTGGAGGAGACGGTGGCGGCGGCTCGCCGCTGGGGGGCGGCGTGCCTGGCCCTTCCGGCCCGCGATACCGTCAAACTGGCGGACGACGAGGGGTTCGTGGCGGCCACGCCCCCGCGGGAACGGATCTGGCTGGCCCAGACCCCCCAGGTGTTCCGCCGTTCCCTGCTGGTCAGGGCCTTCCGGGCGGCCGCCGAGGCCGGGCGGCGCGGCACCGACGAGGCTTCCCTGGTGGAGGCCCTGGGAGGGCGGGTGCGGCTCGTGGCGGGTTCCCCGCTCAACATCAAGATCACCGAGCCGGCGGATCTCCGCCTGGCGGAGGGCCTTGTGGCCGGGGTGAGCGGCGGCGTGCGGGTGGGGTTCGGGTACGACGTGCACCCCCTGGCCGACGGACGCCCCCTGGTTCTGGGCGGGGTGCGGATTCCCTGGGGAAGGGGGCTTCTCGGCAACACGGATGCCGACGTGGCGTGCCACGCCCTCATGGACGCCCTCCTGGGCGCGGCGGGGTTGGGAGACATCGGAGGGTTTTTCCCGCCCGACGCCGAAGAGTTCCGGGACGCTGAGAGCCTGGCCCTGCTGCGGCGCGTGGCGGCGGAGCTGCGGGGGAGGGGTTGGCGGGTGAGCAACGCCGACGTGACCATCCTGGCCGAGGAGCCGCGCCTGGCTCCCCTGCTAACGGAGATGGCCCGCCTCCTGGGCGAGGCGGTGGCGGCGCCGGGCCGGGTCAACGTCAAGGCGGCGCGCGGCGAGGGGTTGGGCTTCGTGGGCAGGGGAGAGGGCATGGCGGCCCACGCCGTCGTCCTCATCCGGGCGGGGGTGGACTGATGGGGCTGCGGCTGCACAACACCCTCACCAGGCGGAGGGAGGAGTTCGTACCGCGGGACCCGGGGCGGGCGGCCATGTATTTCTGTGGTCCCACGCCCTATAGCCACACCCACGTCGGCCACCTGCGGCCCGCCCTGACGGGCGACATCCTGGCGCGCTACCTCAAGTACCGCGGTTATGCCGTCTTCTACGTCTCCAACTTCACGGACGTGGACGACAAGATCATCCAGAGGGCGGAGGAAGAGGGCGTCCCGCCCCTCGACCTCAGTGCCCGTTACGCCCGCGAGTACCTGGAGGTCTTGGACCGCATGGGCATGGATCAGGTCAACCTCTGGGTCAAGGTCACCGACCACATGCCCGAGATCGTGGAAATGGTGGACGGCCTCCTGCGCAACGGGCTGGCCTACCGTCTGAACGGGGACGTCTACTACCACGTGCCCTCCTTCCCCGGCTACGGCAAGCTTTCGGGGCGGCGGCTGGAGGAGTTGCTGGCGGGGGCCAGGGTGGCGGTGGACGAGCGCAAGCGCCACCCCATGGACTTCGCCCTGTGGAAGGCGGCCAAACCGGGCGAGCCCTCGTGGCCGAGCCCCTGGGGGCACGGCCGGCCCGGCTGGCACATCGAGTGCTCCGCCATGAGCATTCACTACCTGGGTGACGGTTTCGACATCCACGGCGGCGGGGAGGACCTCATCTTCCCGCATCACGAGAACGAGATCGCCCAAGCCGAGGGCTTCACGGGGCGGGCGCCCTTCGTCCGCTTCTGGGTTCACAACGGCCTCATCCACGTCAACCGCGAGAAGATGTCCAAGTCCCTCGGCAACTTCGTGACGGCCGGGGAGATCCTGAGACGGTTCTCACCGCAGGCGGTGCGGCTCTTCATGCTCTCCACCCACTACCGCCACCCCCTCGACTTTTCCTGGGAAGCCCTGGAGGAGGCGGAGCGGGCGTGGGAGCGGGTCGCGGAGACGGTGCGGCGAGCGCGGGAGATCCTGGGTGATGCCGGCATGCCGGAGTGGGAGACCGACCGAGGTGGTGGGCCAGAGCCGGCGGGAGTGGCGGCCGGCGCCGCCGACGGCCCGGTGGCCGAGGTCCGCGACCGGTTCGTGGAAGCCATGGACGACGACCTCAACACGGCGCGGGCCCTGGGGGTGGTGTTCGACCTGGTGCGGGCCGTCAACGCCGCCCTGGACCGGGCCGCCGAAGGCGGCGCAGGCGAAGCGGCTTCCCTGGCGGGCCTGCTGGAGGAGCTCGTCGCGGTGCTGGGTTTTCACGTTTCCCGGGAACGGCCGGAGGCGAGCCCCGCCGACGGCCTGGTGGGCGGGCTGGTGGAGCTGGTCCTGGAGCTGCGGCAGGAGGCCAGGCTGGCGCGGCAGTGGGAGCGGGCCGACTACCTGCGGGCGCGCCTGGCCGGCCTCGGCATCGAGGTGGAGGACACGCCCCAGGGGAGCCGGTGGAGGAGGTAGGGCCGTGGAGGTCTCCATCCTGACGTGCACCCCCGATCCTCTCCGCGTCATCTGGACGGCGGCCCGCACCTGTTACAGCGCCATGTCGCCCCAGGCCCTGTGGGAGGGGATGCCCGGGCGCGAGGACATGCTCCGCCTCGTGCGCAAGATCTTCAACTCCCGGCACCACAGCGTGGTGGAGCACTGCACCGTCACCTACGCCGTGACGGGCATATCGCGCACCTGCCTGGCCCAGCTCACCCGCCACCGCATCGGCGTCAGCTTCTCCGTCCAATCCCAGCGCTACGTGTCCGAGAGGTCCGACAGAAACGAAGGCCTTTTCGGCGCGGTTGTGCCGCCGTCGGTGGCCGCGGAGCCGGCTGCCGCCGCCCTCTACCGCCGCACCCTCCGGGAGATCCAGCGGGCCTACGACGAGCTGACGGACCTGGGGGTGCCCAAGGAGGACGCGCGCTTCGTCCTGCCGGGCGGCGCCGAGACCAACCTGGTCGTAACCGTCAACCTCCGGTCCCTCCTGGACCTGTACCAAAAGAGGGTGGCCACGCCCGGCGCCCAGTGGGAGATCCGCTCCCTCGTCCAGAGGATGGTGGACCTCCTGGTGGAAAGGGAGGCGTGGCTGGCGGAGTTCTTCCAGCCTGGATCGGTGCCGGCCAGTGGATGAATCCCAGATCGAGGGCCTTCAGCCGGTGCTGGAGGCGCTGCGGGCCGGGCGGAGCGTCCACAAGGTCTTTTTGGCGCGGGAGGGCGGCGGGAGGCTGGGCGAGGTGGCGCGCCTGGCCAGGGCCCGGGGTGTGCCCGTCGTGAAGGTCCCGCGCCGGTTCTTCGCCCGGCGCGCCGCCACCGCCGCCCACCAGGGTGTCCTGGCCCTGGTGGCACCTCGGCCCCCCGCCTCCCTGCAGGACATCCTCCACCTGGCCGCGGCCCGGTGTGAGCCTGCCCTGGTTCTGGTGGCGGCGGGGATTCAGGATCCGCGCAACCTGGGTTCCCTCGTGCGGTCGGCGGAGGCGGCGGGAGCCCACGGTCTCTGCTTTCCCGTCCGCCGGGGTGCCTCCCTCGGGCCCGCGGCCCTCAAGGCGGCGGCGGGGGCGGCCGAGCACCTGCCCCTGTGGCCGGTAGTCAACGTGTCCCAGGCGTTGCGGCAGATGAAGGAGGCGGGGCTCTGGGTGATCGGCGCCGACCCCGGCGCGGGCCTCCGCCTCTGGGAGGCGGACCTGACGGGGCCGTGCGCCCTGGTGGTGGGCGGCGAGGAGCGGGGCTTGCCGGCCTTGGTGAGGCGGGCCTGCGACGTCCTGGTTTCGATCCCCATGCTGGGGCGCGTCGCGTCCCTGAACGCCGCCGTGGCCGGAGCGCTGCTGCTCTTCGAGGTGCGTCGGCAACGCCTGTTCGGGCCTTGCGCGCCAAGGGATGCAAAAGTATAATTGTCGCTGTGTGGGTTGTCCCTGTAGGTTGAGGTTACTTTTTCGTATAGTATGTGACGTTTTTCGTATGATTTTTTGTAATTAGATGCGAACCTTAGCTCTTTTGTCAGGGCTCCGGGGTGGCCGGGCGCGCCCTGGGTGCGGGGTGGGGGCGCCGGCGAGGGGGAGGGTTGTTGGTGAGCGTTCAGCCGCAATACCAAGGCCCGCCTGCCTTTTCGGTTTCACCGCACGAGGAGAACGGAGACGAGCAGCTGGTCCACCGCGCCCGCAACGGCGACGACGCGGCGTTGGACTGCCTCATTACCAAGTACATGCACTTCGTGCGCTCCAAGGCCCGATCCTACTTCCTCATCGGGGCCGACCGGGAGGACATCGTCCAGGAGGGGATGATCGGCCTCTTCAAGGCCATCCGCGATTTTCGCAACGACAAGCTGTCCTCCTTCCGCGCCTTTGCCGAGCTGTGCATAACCAGGCAGATCATCACGGCCATCAAAACGGCCACGCGACAGAAGCACATTCCGCTCAATTCCTACATCTCCCTGAACCGGCCTCTCTACGACGACGACTCGGACCGGACCCTGCTGGACGTGGTGGCCGGCTCCAAGGTGAGCGATCCCGAGGAGATCGTCATCGCCCACGAGGAGTTCGGCGCCATCGAGCGCAAGATGGGAGAGCTCCTGAGCGAGCTGGAGCGGCAGGTCCTGGCGGCCTATCTCAACGGCAAGTCGTACCAGGAGATAGCCGCCAGCCTCAACCGCCACGTCAAGTCCATTGACAACGCCCTCCAGAGGGTCAAGCGCAAGCTGGAGAGGCACGTGGGCTCCCGCGACGCCGTGCTGAGGTCCGGCCGGCAGGTCTAGGAGACCGTCCTTGTCTCATTTTCTCCCCCTGCTCCTTCTCCTGGCCGTGCTCATAGCGGGGGCGCGGCTGGGCGGCATCGCCGCCTCCCGGCTCAGGCAGCCCGCCGTCTTCGGCGAGCTGCTGGCGGGCGTGCTGGTCGGGCCGAGTCTCCTGGACCTCCTGCACTGGGACTACTTCCATGAGCCCGTGGTGGCCACCTTCGTCAGGGACGTGGCCGGGCTGGGGGCCATCTTCCTCATGTTCCTGGCCGGCCTGGAGAGCGACCTGGGGCAGATGCGGGCGGTGGGAAGGCCGGCCCTCCTCGGCGCTGCCGGCGGCGTGCTCCTTCCCTTCGCGGGCGGTTACGCCCTTGCGCGCCTCTGGGGATTCGGTGCCTGGGAGGGTGCCTTCGTGGGCACCATCCTCACGGCCACCAGCGTCAGCATCTCGGCCCAGACCCTCATGGACATGCGCCGTCTGCGGACGCGGGAGGGGGCGGCCATCCTGGGGGCCGCCGTCATCGACGACGTCCTGGCGGTCCTGGTCCTCTCCCTGGTGCTGGCCCTGCACCCGGCGGCGGGCGGGGGAGGCGGCACGGGCCTGGTGGCGGTCCGGGAGGTGGTGGTCAAGATCGCCCTCTTCTTCGGGGCGGTCTTCCTGAGCCGGCGTGTCCTCTATCGCCTGGTGGAGCTGGCGACCCGGGCCGGCATCCACCAGACCTTCTTCACCTTCGTGGTGGTGGCCGCCCTGGGCTACTCCTGGGCTGCCGAGGCCCTGGGCGGCGTTGCGGCCATCACCGGCGCCTACCTGGCGGGCGTCCTCTTCCAGGGCACCGGCCATCGGGAGCTGATCGAGGACCGCATCCGTCCCTTCGCCTACGCCTTCTTCGTGCCCGTCTTCCTGGTCGGGATCGGGCTTGAGGCCGACGTAGGGGAAACGGTGGGTGACCCGGCCTTCGTGGGCCTGGTGACGGTGCTGGCGGTGGTGAGCAAGCTGGCGGGGGTCCTGGCGGGCGGGATGGCGGCGGGGTTCGGCTTCACCCCCTCGTTGCGCTTCGGCGTGGGCATGATCTCGCGGGGCGAGATCGCCATGATCATCGCCATCCTCGGTCTGGAGCGCGGCATCATAGACGAGCGGGTCTTCTCCGCCATGGTCATCATGACCTTGGTCACCACGGTGGTGACGCCTGTCCTGCTGCGCCTGTCCTTCCGGGAAAGGGCGCGTCGCGCGCATTAGCCGCCGCGCCTTCGCGTCCTTCGGCTTGCTCTCCGCTCCATGGCTGTGCTATCATGGCGGTCGGCCGGTGCGGCCGTCGCCGGCGGGACGTTGAGACGTTGAGGGGTCGGCCTTTGCCGCGGCGCTGGCGTAGCTCAACGGGCAGAGCAGCCGCCTTGTAAGCGGCAGGTTGTCGGTTCGAGTCCGTCCGCCAGCTCCACTTGCGGTGGCGGACGCGATGAGTAAGATGTTCCCGGGCGGAGAGGTACCGAAGCGGCCAAACGGGGCAGACTGTAAATCTGCTGGCTCGTGCCTTCGTAGGTTCGAATCCTACCCTCTCCACCAGTCAGCCGGAAGGGGTCGCGGGGTGGAGCAGCCAGGTAGCTCGTCGGGCTCATAACCCGAAGGTCGCAGGTTCAAATCCTGCCCCCGCAACCAAGTTTTCGAGCTGCCGTAGCTCAGCAGGCAGAGCATCCCCATGGTAAGGGGAAGGTCACCGGTTCGACTCCGGTCGGCAGCTCCAGAGGGCGGTGGGCCGGGTTCCGGCCGCTTTCTTCCTGCGTTGACAGGGCCGGAGGCCGGTGTTAGAGTATGGGCGCCGTCAGCCCGGGTGGGAGGGCCGTCCGTGCGCGTGACCGTCACGCTGGCGTGCGAGCGCTGCAAAGAGCGCAACTACACGACCAGCAAAAACAAGAAAAACGACGCCGGGCGCTTGGAGCTGCGCAAGTACTGCCCGGCGTGCCGGACGCACACGGTGCACAAGGAGACCAAGTAGCCGGACCCGTGGGGGTTCCGGAGAGCAGGCCCGTAGCTCAATTGGCAGAGTAGCGGTCTCCAAAACCGCTGGTTGGGGGTTCGAGTCCCTCCGGGCCTGCCAGCATTTTTGTGTCGGGAATAGTTTGGCGCCGGTGGTCCGGTGCCGGACGGTGGGTGGGCGGGAAGTGGCCAGCAAAGTCGCGGACTATCTGCGCGAGGTTCGCTCCGAGATGAAGAAGGTCCAGTGGCCGACTCGCAGGGAAACCCTCGTCTTCACGGCCGTCGTCATCGTGTCGGTGCTGCTGGTGGGGCTGGTTCTCTGGGTCATGGACCTCTTTCTGGGCGCCGTCCTCCGGCTGGTCGTGTGAGCGGGACATGGAGGTAGCGCGCGGCGTGGAGACGCAGGTGGGCGAGGAAAAGCGCCAGTGGTACGTTATCCATACCTTCGCTGGCTACGAGCACAAGGTCAAGACCAACCTGGAAAAGCGCGTCGCGACCATGGGCCTGGCCGACAAGGTCTTTCGAGTCGTCGTGCCGGTGGAGGAACAGATAGAGATCAAGGAGGGCAAGAAGAAGACCGTCAAGAAGAAGGTCTTTCCCGGCTACGTCCTGGTGGAGATGGTCTTGACGGACGAGTCATGGCACGCCGTGCGATACACGCCGGGCGTGACGGGCTTCGTGGGGGCCGGCGCGCGGCCGGTGCCCCTGCCGGAGGCGGAGGTGCAGGCCATCCTGCACCAGATCGGCGTGGAGGCGCCCCGGCTCCGCATCGACCTGGAGATAGGCGAGGCGGTGCGGGTCAAGGGCGGACCCTTCGACGGGTTCATCGGTTCCGTGGAAGAGATAGACGTTCAGCGGGGCAAGGTGCGGGTCCTGGTATCCATGTTCGGGAGAGAGACCCCTCTCGAGCTGGACTTCACCCAACTGGAGAAGGTGTAGGGGGGCTTCGCCATGGCTAAGAAGGTCATCGGTCAGGTCAAGTTGCAGCTCCCGGCGGGCAAGGCGACCCCGGCGCCCCCCGTTGGCCCCGCCCTCGGTCAGCATGGCGTCAACATCATGGCCTTTGTGAAGGAGTTCAACGAGCGGACCAAGGACGACGTCGGTCTCATCATACCGGTGGTGGTCACCATCTTCGCCGATCGCTCCTTCACCTTTGTCACCAAGACCCCGCCGGCGGCCGTCCTCCTCCTGCGGGCGGCCGGCGTGGAAAAGGGCGCGGCCAAGCCCGGGCAGCAGGTGGTGGCCAAGGTGTCGCGGGCCCAGGTCCGGGAGATCGCGCGGACCAAGCTGCCGGACCTGAACGCCGCTTCCCTGGAGGCGGCCGAGAGCATGGTGATAGGGACGGCCCGCAGCATGGGCATCGAGGTGGTGGAGTGATGCCATCCCACGGCAAGAGGTACGCCAACCTCCTGGAGAGGCTGGAGCCGGAGCGGCTGTACGAGCCGGAGGAGGCGGTGCGGCTGGTCAAGGAATTGGCCACCGCCCGCTTCGACGAGACGGTGGAGGTGGCCGTGCGGCTCGGAGTCGACCCCAGGCATGCCGACCAGATGGTGCGCGGTGCCGTGGTGCTGCCCCACGGCACGGGCAGGCGGGTGCGCGTCCTCGTCTTTGCCCGCGGGGAAAAGGCCAAGGAGGCCGAGGCGGCCGGCGCCGACCACGTGGGCGCCGAGGAGCTGGTGGAGCGGATTCAGGGCGGATGGCTGGACTTCGACGCGGCCGTGGCCACGCCGGACATGATGGCGGTGGTGGGCCGGGTGGGCAAGATCCTGGGGCCCAGGGGCCTCATGCCCAATCCCAAGACCGGCACCGTCACCTTCGACGTGGCCCAGGCGGTCCGAGACGTGAAGGCGGGCAAGATCGAGTTTCGCACCGACAAGACCGGGATCGTGCATGCTCCCATCGGCAAGGCTTCCTTTGAGGCTGACCAGCTTCTCCAAAACCTGCGGGCGCTGATGGAGGCCATCCTCCGGGCCAAGCCGGAGGGAGCCAAGGCACAGTATGTGCGTACCGTCACCATCTCCTCCACCATGGGGCCCGGAGTGCGGGTCAATCCCGGCCGGGCCACCGCCTGACGCGGTGACGGCGCCGGCCCGCCGCCGGCTGCGGGCGTGGCGGGAGTGGGCGTGGCGGGTGTGACGCAACACGGCAGGGCCGTTGTAAAAGGGTCGGGTTGCGGGTTATAGTGCTGCAACGGGATGTCTCCTGCCAGTGACGGCAGGTGCGCCCCCCTGCGGGGCGCCCAAGGCGATGCCTGCCCAGGCGGGGGCCAGCGCGGTGGCGGTTTTTGCCGACCAGCCTGTCGAGGGCTCCTCCGTCTGGAGGAGCTCTTGTCGTTGAAGGGGAAAGGAGGTGGTCGGGTGCCCAAGACACGGGAGCAAAAGGCCAGGGAAATGCAGGCGGTCAAGGAACGGCTGGAGCGGGCCAGGGGAGCGCTCCTGGCCGAGTTCACCGGCCTGACGGTGGCCGAGTTGTTCGAGCTGCGCCAGCGATTCCGGGAGGAGGGCGTGGAGCTCAAGGTGGTCAAGAACACCCTCGCTCGCCTGGCGGGGGAGGCCCTGGGGATGACGGGCCTGGCCCCCTTCCTCAAAGGTCCCACCATGGTTGCCTTCGGCTATGACGACGCCGTGGCGGCGGCCAGGGCGCTGGTGGCGGCTCAGGGGGCTCACGAGGGTAAGATCCGGGTCAAGGCCGGCCTGGTGGAGGGACGCATGGTGGGCCCGGACGAGGTCGAAGCCCTGGCCAAGTTGCCGCCGCGGGCGGAGCTTCTGGGTATGGTGGCCGGCGGTCTCAAGGCACCTCTGGCCGGGGTGGTTGCGACCCTGGGCGGTCTCCTGCGCGGTTTCGCGGTGGCGGCCGACGGGTTGCGGCGGCAGCGGGAGCAGGCGGCCTGAGGGGTCCCGGCGAAAGGGAGTCGGGACCCGGCCGCAGAGGGCGACGGGGCGGACAGCGGGCAGACGCGGTGACAGAGAGGTGGGGGCAAGATGTCAAAGGTAGCGCAGGTGCTGGAGTTGGTGGAGAGCATGACGGTCCTGGAGCTGGCCGACTTGGTCAAACAGTTCGAGGAGAAGTTCGGGGTGTCGGCCGCCGCTCCCGTGGCGGTGGCTGCTCCCGCAGCGGCGGGAGCGCCCGCGGCGGCGCCGGCCGTCGAGGAGCAGACGGAGTTCGATGTGATCCTGGCGGAAGCGGGAGCCAACAAGATCCAGGTCATCAAGGTCGTCCGGGAGATCACAGGCCTGGGGCTTAAAGAGGCCAAAGACCTGGTGGACGGCGCGCCCAAACCAGTCAAGGAAAAGGTCGGCAAGGAGGAGGCCGAGTCCATCCGGGCCAAGCTGGCCGAGGTGGGAGCCAAGGTCGAGGTCAAGTAACCGCGGTGCGGTTGCGAGGGGGGCGGTCGTCACGAGGGCGCGCCCTGAGGGGCGTGCAGCGCCTTGACTGCCCTCATCTTTTTTGTTAGGATAAACGCTTGCTGTACCGCCAGGGGGAAAGGGTTTCACGATCCCCGTCGCTCGCGGGTGACGGGGGAGGGGGAGTGACATTCCTTGTCCAGTCCTGTCCACATTCCCACGCGGGAGCGGCGCGATTTCAGCAGGGTCCAACAGGTCCTCGATCTTCCCAATCTGATCCAGGTACAGAGGAGTTCCTATGAGTGGTTCCTGCGGGAGGGGCTGCTGCAGCTCTTCCAGGAGATCTCGCCCATCGAGGACTTCTCGGGCAACCTGCTTCTCAAGTTCGTCTCCTATTCGCTGGGTGAGCCCAAGTGGTCCGTGGAGGAGTGCAAGGAGAGAGACGACACCTACAAGGCCCCTCTGAGGGTCAAGGTGCAGCTCATCAACCGGGAGACGGGCGAGGTCAAGGAGTCGGAGGTCTTCATGGGCGACTTCCCCCTCATGACCGACAAGGGCACCTTCATCATCAACGGGGCGGAGCGGGTGGTCGTGAGCCAGCTCGTGCGCTCGCCCGGCGTCTACTACTCCGAGGACTTGGACCAAAACGGCAACCGCATCCTGACGGCCACCGTGATCCCCAACCGGGGGGCGTGGCTGGAGCTGGAGTACGACGCCACCGGTGTCCTCCACGTCCGCGTGGACCGGACGAGGAAGCTGCCGGCCACCGTCCTCCTCCGGGCCCTGGGGGTGGAGAGCAACGCCGAGATCCTGGAGGTCCTGGGCGACAACGAGGTGGTCCGCTCGACCCTGGACCGGGACAACACCGATGGGGCGGTGGCGGCCCTCAAGGAGATCTATCGCCGCCTCCGGCCGGGGGAAAACCCCACCGAGGAAAACGCCAGGGCCCTGCTGGAGGGCCTGTACTTCGATTCCCGCCGCTACGACCTGGCGGCCGTGGGCCGGTACAAGATGAACAAGAAGCTGGGCATCCGCCATCGGATCAGCGGCCATTGGGCTGCCGAAGACGTGGCGGACCCGCGCACCGGCGCCGTACTGGCGACGGCCGGGCAGCGCCTGGACCGGGGCCTGGCCGAGCGGATCCAGGAGGCGGGCGTCAAGAAGGTGCGCGTGCGCACCGCCGAGGACCGCGTGGTGGATGTGCTGGGCAACGGCGACGTTCCGGCCGGCGAGCGGACCCTCACCAGGGATGACGTCATCGCCATCGTCAATTATATGGTGAATCTGATCCACGGCGTGGGGGTCGTGGACGACATCGACCACCTCGGCAACCGTCGGCTGCGCTCGGTGGGCGAGCTCCTGCAGAACCAGTTCCGGGTCGGCTTGCAGCGGATGGAAAGGGTCATCAAGGAGCGCATGACCATCCAGGACGCCGAGGCGGTGACTCCCCAGGCCCTCATCAACATCCGGCCCGTGGTGGCGGCCATCAAGGAGTTCTTCGGCTCCAGCCAGCTCTCCCAGTTCATGGACCAGACCAACCCCCTGTCCGAGCTGACCCACAAGCGCCGGTTGAGCGCCCTCGGGCCGGGGGGTCTCTCCCGCGAGCGAGCCGGGTTCGATGTGCGGGACGTGCATCACTCCCACTACGGGCGGGTCTGCCCCATCGAGACGCCGGAAGGTCCCAACATCGGCCTCATCGGCGCCCTGGCCAGCTACGCACGGGTCAACGACTATGGCTTCATCGAGACGCCCTACCGCCGCGTGGTGGGGGGCAGGGTCACGGACGAGATCCGGTACCTGACCGCCGACGAGGAGGACGAGTACGCCATAGCGCAGGCCAACACGTCCATCGACTGGGACGGCCTCATCGCCGAGCGGCACGTGCCGGTGCGGTTCCGCCATCACATCGCCATGGTCCCCCGCGAAGAGGTGGATTTCATGGACGTGTCGCCCATGCAACTGGTCAGCGTGGCGACGGCCCTGATACCCTTCCTGGAGAACGACGACGCCAACCGCGCCCTGATGGGGGCCAACATGCAGAGACAGGCGGTGCCCCTCATCAGGACGGAGGCTCCGCTGGTGGGCACCGGCATCGAGTTCCGGGTGGCGGCCGACTCGGGGGCGGTGGTGCTGGCCGAGCGGGCGGGTAGCGTGGAGAGGGTCTCTGCCTCCGAAGTGGTGATCAGGACCGACGAGGGGCGGGCCGATGTGTACCGCCTGGCCAAGTTCCAGCGGTCCAACCAAGGGACGTGCTTCAACCAGAGGGTCCTGGTTCGCAAAGGGCAGCGGGTGGAGGCCGGCCACGTCATCGCCGACGGCCCGTGCACGGACCAAGGGGAACTGGCCCTGGGGAGGAACGTCCTGGTGGCCTTCCTGCCGTGGGAGGGCTACAACTACGAGGACGCCATCCTCATCAGCGAGCGCCTGGTCCGGGAGGACGTCTTCACCTCCGTTCACATCGAGGAACACGAGTGCGAGGCCCGGGACACCAAGCTGGGTCCCGAGGAGATCTCCCGCGAGATCCCCAACACGGGCGAGGAGGTCCTCCGCGACCTGGACGACCGGGGGATCATCAGAGTGGGCGCCGAGGTGCGTCCCGGAGACATCCTGGTCGGCAAGCTGACGCCCAAGGGCGAGTCGGAGCTGACGGCCGAGGAGCGCCTGCTGCGGGCCATCTTCGGCGAGAAGTCCCGCGAAGTGCGCGACACCTCCCTGCGGGTGCCCCACGGGGAGAGCGGCATCGTGGTGGACGTCAAGGTCTTCTCGCGGGAGCAGGGTGACGAGCTGCCTCCCGGCGTCAACCAGCTGGTGCGGGTCTACGTGGCGCAAAAGCGCAAGGTATCGGTGGGCGACAAGATGGCGGGCCGGCATGGCAACAAGGGTGTCATCGCCAAGATCCTGCCCGCCGAGGACATGCCCTTCCTGCCCGACGGGACCCCCGTCGACGTGGTCCTCAACCCGCTGGGGGTTCCCTCCCGCATGAACCTGGGCCAGGTGCTGGAGACGCACCTGGGTTGGGCGGCGAGGGCCCTCGGCCTGTGGGTCAGTTCCCCCGTCTTCGCCGGGGCCAGGGAGGACGACGTCTTTGCCGCCCTGCGCGAGGCTGGCCTGCCGGAGGACGGCAAGACGGTCCTCTACGACGGGCGCACCGGCGAGCCCTTCGACAACCCGGTGGTGGTGGGTGAGATGTACATGCTCAAGCTGGCCCACTTGGTGGACGACAAGATCCACGCCCGTTCCACGGGGCCGTACTCGCTGGTCACGCAACAGCCTCTGGGCGGCAAGGCCCAGTTCGGCGGCCAGCGTTTCGGCGAGATGGAGGTGTGGGCTCTGGAGGCCTACGGGGCCGCCTACACTCTCCAGGAGCTCCTCACCGTCAAGTCGGACGACGTGATGGGGCGCGTCAAGACCTACGAGGCCATCATCAAGGGGTCCAACATCCCCGAGCCCAGCGTGCCCGAGTCCTTCAAGGTGCTCATCAAGGAGATGCAGAGCCTGGGCATGGACGTCAAGATCCTCTCCGAGGACGCCCAGGTCATCGAGATCCGCGAGACGGAGGAGGATGTGACGGAGCTGGCGCGTGACCTGGACCTGGACCTGGGCGAGGTCATCGGCCGGCGCGAGCGGGCCGAGGGCGAGTTGCCGGTCGAGGCCGGCGGGGAAGCCGCCGAGGCTGGCGAGGCGGGCGAGCCGGCGGCCGAGGAGAGCCTGGAGGAGTACGCCCTCTCCGAGGCCGAAGAGGAGGAAGAGCAGACGGTATGATGAGAGGTATGGATTCCCTCGGCCTGGAGGCGGGCGACAACTTCGGCCTCGACCTGAACAACTTCGACTCCATCCTCATCGGCGTCGCCTCGCCGGAGAAGATCCGCGAGTGGTCCCGCGGGGAGGTCAAGAAGCCCGAGACCATCAACTACCGCACCCTCAAGCCCGAGCGGGACGGGCTTTTCTGCGAGCGCATCTTCGGGCCTGTCAAGGACTGGGAGTGCCACTGCGGCAAGTATAAGAAGGTGCGCTACAAGGGGATCGTGTGCGACCGCTGCGGCGTCGAGGTGACCCGTTCCCGCGTCAGGCGGGAGCGGATGGGGCACATCGAGCTGGCCGCCCCCGTGTCCCACATCTGGTTCTTCAAGGGGATCCCGAGCCGGATGGGCTTGATCCTCGACCTCTCCCCCCGGGCCCTCGAAAAGGTCCTCTACTTCGCGTCCTATGTGGTCACCGACCCCGGCGAGACGCCCCTGCTCGAAAAGCAGCTCCTCACGGAGTCCGAGTACCGCGAGATGCGGGACAGGTACGGCAACGAATTCCGGGCCGGCATGGGGGCCGAGACCGTGCGCGAGCTCCTGGCCCGCATCGACCTGGAGGAGATGGCCGAGGAGCTGCGCGAGGAGATCCGCTCCTCCTCCGGGCAGCGGCGCATGCGGGCCGTGCGGCGGCTCGAGGTGGTGGAAGCCTTCCGCAAGTCGGGGAACAGGCCGGAGTGGATGATCCTGGAGGTCATCCCCGTCATCCCGCCCGACCTGCGGCCCATGGTCCAGTTGGACGGCGGCCGCTTCGCCACCTCGGACCTCAATGACCTTTACCGGCGCGTCATCAACCGCAACAACCGTTTGAAGAAGCTCCTGGAGCTGGGGGCGCCCGACATCATCGTCCGCAACGAGAAGCGGATGCTCCAGGAGGCCGTGGACGCCCTCATAGACAACGGGCGCCGCGGACGGCCGGTGACGGGCCCCGGCAACCGCGCCCTCAAGTCCCTGAGCGACATGCTCAAGGGCAAGCAGGGGCGGTTTCGCCAGAACCTCCTGGGCAAGCGGGTTGACTACTCGGGGCGGTCCGTCATCGTGGTGGGCCCCGAGCTCAAGATGCACCAGTGCGGTCTCCCCAAGGAGATGGCCCTGGAGCTCTTCAAGCCCTTCGTGATGAAGAAGCTGGTGGACTACGGTTTCGCCCACAACATCAAGGGGGCCAAGCGCAAGGTGGAGCGCATGCAGGACGAGGTGTGGGACGTGCTGGAGGAGGTCATCGCCGAGCACCCCGTGCTGCTGAACCGGGCCCCCACGCTCCACCGGTTGGGCATCCAATCCTTTGAGCCGGTGCTGGTGGAGGGCCGGGCCATCCAGATCCATCCCCTCGTCTGCACGGCCTACAACGCCGACTTCGACGGGGACCAAATGGCGGTGCACGTGCCCCTGTCGGCCGAGGCCCAAGCGGAGGCACGGGTCCTGATGATGGCCGCCAACAACATCCTCAATCCCAAGGATGGATCGCCGGTGGTGACGCCCACCCAGGACATGGTTTTGGGCCTGTACTATCTCACCCAGGTCCAGCCGGGCGCCGCCGGCGAGGGACGCGTCTTCTCCTCGCCGGAGGAGGCGGAGCTGGCCTGGTCCCTGGGCGAGGTGGACGTCCACGCGGCTGTCCGGGTGCGCCTCGAGGGCGGCCTCGTGGAGACGACGGTGGGGCGCATCCTCTTCAACCGGCAGTTGCCGCCCCAGATGTTCGGCGAGGGGGAGGACGGCTTCCTCAACCGCGTCATCGACAAGAAGGAACTGGGCGCCATTGCGGCCCGCTGCTACGCGCGCCTCGGCCACGCGGCCACGGCCCGGATGCTGGACCGCGTCAAGAGCCTGGGCTTCCGTTTCGCCACGCGGGCCGGCGCCACCATCGGGATCGTGGACATCGAGACGCCCAAGGAGAAGGACGAGATCCTGGGCGAGGCCGAGCGGCGGGTGGAGGAGGTGCAGGATCAGTTCCGCCAGGGGCTGTTGACCGACGAGGAGCGGTACAACAAGGTCATAGAGATCTGGACCGAGGCCAAGGACAGGTTGACGGAGTTGCTCAAGGAGCACCTCGATCCCTTCAACCCCGTCCGGATGATGGCCATCTCGGGCGCCAGGGGCAACTGGAACCAGCTCTCCCAGTTGGCCTGCATGCGGGGGCTCATGGCCGACCCGTCGGGCCGCACCATCGAGATCCCCGTCAAGTCAAGCTTCCGGGAAGGGCTCACGGTGCTGGAATTCTTCACCTCTACCCATGGTGCCCGCAAGGGGTTGGCCGACACGGCCCTCAGGACGGCGGACTCCGGCTACCTGACGCGCCGGCTGGTGGACGTGGCCCAGGACGTCATCGTGCGGGAGGAGGACTGCGGCACCGACCAGGGGATATCCGTCGAGGAGATCCGGGACGGCAACGAGCTCATAGAGTCCCTGGAGAGCCGCATCGTGGGGAGGATCGCCGCGCGGGACGTGGTTCACCCCGAGACGGGCCGGGTCCTCGTGGCCGCAGGACAGGAGATCACCGAGGAGCTGGCGGACGCCGTGGTCAGGGCCGGCGTGACGGAGGTGACCGTGCGGTCGGTGCTGACCTGCCGGAGCCGGTACGGCGTCTGCGCCCGCTGCTACGGGCGCGACCTGGCCACCGGTCGCATCGTGTCGGTGGGCGAGGCCGTGGGGATCATCGCCGCCCAGTCCATCGGCGAACCCGGCACCCAGCTGACCATGCGCACCTTCCACCTGGGCGGCGTGGCCGGCGAGGATATAACCCAGGGCTTGCCGCGCGTGGAGGAGCTCTTCGAGGCGAGACGCCCGAAGGGTCAGGCCGTCCTCGCCGACACGGCCGGGACGGTGCACGTGGTGGAGCAACGGGGTCGCCGCTTCGTCCGCGTCACGGACGAGGAGGGCCAGAGCGTCGACTACCCCGTGCCCTTCGGTGCCCGCCTCCGCGTGCGGGACGGCGACAGGGTCGAGATGGGGGACGTCCTCACCGAGGGACCCGTCAATCCCCACGACATTCTCCGGGTCAAGGGGGCCGAGGCGGCCCAACTCTATCTGCTCCAGGAGGTGCAGCGGGTCTACCGCATGCAGGGTGTGGAGATCAACGACAAGCACGTGGAGATCATCATCCGCCAGATGATGCGCAAGGTGCGCGTCGAGGAGGCGGGTGACACGGACCTCCTGCCGGGGGGCCTCGTGGACGTCTTCGAGCTGAACGACGTGAACGCCCGGGTCGAGGAGGCTGGAGGCGAGCCGGCTGTGGGCAAGCCCGTCATCCTGGGGATCACCAAGGCCAGCCTGGCCACGGACTCCTTCCTCTCGGCGGCGGCCTTCCAGGAGACGACGCGAGTCCTCACCGAGGCGGCCATCAAGGGGAAGACGGACCCCCTCATCGGGCTCAAGGAGAACGTTATCATCGGCAAGCTCATCCCGGCCGGGACCGGCATGTCGCGTTACCGCAACATCCGCATAGACGTCCAGGAGACGGACGCGCTGGCGGTGGCCGCGTACGGCCATGGCGAGACGGTGGCGGAGGGTGCGTATTCCATGGACACCGAGGCACCGGCGGAGGCAGCGGCGCCGCCTGCCGAGGAGGGCGGGCCGCAGGTGGACGCCGCCGCCCTACCCGTGGCGGGGGAAGCTCCATGAGCGCCGGGCCCGTTGCGTTGACACCCCCAGGGGTCGGTGCTAGAATTGGGGCGCCCTTGCCGTGGTCGGATTCAGCGGCGGTGGGAGCGGGGAGCGCCGCGGCGCGGGGAGCTTGATGGAGCGGGACAGTTTCGACAGGTTGCGCGCCGCCACCGCCAGAGTGGTAGGCACCAAGCAGACCACGCGGGCTGTCCAAAACGGTCAAGCAACAGTAGTCTTCGTGGCTCGCGACGCCGAGGAGAGGGTCACGGGGCCGCTGGTGAGGTTGTGCCGGGACAGGCGGGTCGAGCTGGTGTGGGTGGAGCAGATGCACGAGCTCGGTCGGGCCTGTGGAGTCGAGGTAGGGGCGGCAGCGGCCGCCATCCTGTCGGAGAGGCAGGGTGATGGGCGGAGCGGCTGAGAGAAACCTGCAAAGCGCCGAACCAGACGTTTTGCGGTGTGGCCCGGAGAGGAAACGATCTTTTCCGGGCCACATCAGCGCCCGGATGCCGACAAGGTCTTGAGGAGGGGGAGCGGGATGCCGACCATAAGCCAGTTGATTCGCCTGGGGCGCAAGGCCACGACGCGCAAGACCAAGTCGCCGGCCCTGCGGGGCAACCCGCAAAAGCGCGGGGTGTGCGTGCAGGTGCGCACCATGACTCCCAAGAAGCCCAACTCGGCCCTGCGCAAGGTGGCGAGAGTCCGCCTCACCAACGGCATCGAGGTCACCGCCTACATCCCGGGGGAGGGGCACAACCTCCAGGAACACTCGGTGGTGTTGGTGCGGGGCGGACGTGTTAAAGACCTGCCCGGCGTGCGCTATCATATCGTCCGCGGCACGCTTGACGCGGCCGGCGTCGACAAGCGCAGGCAGGGGCGGTCCAAGTACGGGGCCAAGCGGCCCAAGAAGTGAGGTCGCGAGGGGGGTAGCTGGCAATGGCGAGGAGGGGTCGGGCGCCCCGGCGGACCATCGCGCCGGATCCGGTTTACGGCAGCGAGCTCGCCGCCCGGCTGATCAACAAGGTGATGCTGGACGGCAAGAAGAGTCTGGCCGAGAGGATAGTCTACGCGGCTCTGCGCCTGGCCGAGGAGCGCTCGCGGCGGAGCGCCGTCGACATCCTGGAGACGGCCATCCGCAATGCCTCGCCGCTGCTGGAGGTGCGCCCCCGCCGGGTGGGTGGCGCCACCTACCAGGTGCCCCTCGAGGTAAGGCCGGAGCGTCGCCTCAGCCTCGCCCTCCGGTGGCTGGTGGGCGCCGCCAGGGAGCGCGGCGAGCGGACCATGGTGGAGAGGCTGGCGGCCGAGCTCCTGGACGCCGCCAACAACGCGGGCAACGCGGTGCGGCGGAAGGAGGAGACCCATCGCATGGCGGAGGCCAACCGGGCCTTTGCCCATTACCGGTGGTGAAGATATTCTTTTGATGTTTTGCTTTCGGTGCCTCCGCCATGGGTCGGGGGCGCCGCGGCGGAAGGGGTGAACGACATGGCCAGGGACTATCCGTTGGAGAGGATTCGCAACATCGGCATCTCGGCGCACATCGACGCCGGCAAGACGACCACGACCGAGCGCATCCTCTTCTACACCGGGCGCGTCCACAGGATGGGCGAGGTCCACGAGGGCGCTGCCACCATGGACTGGATGGTCCAGGAGCAGGAGCGCGGCATCACCATCACCTCGGCCGCCACCACCTGTCACTGGCGGGATCACCGCATCAACATCATCGATACCCCCGGGCACGTGGACTTCACGGTGGAGGTGGAGCGGTCCCTCCGCGTCCTGGACGGCGTGGTGGCCATCTTCTGCGCCAAGGGCGGCGTGGAGCCCCAGTCGGAGACGGTGTGGCGACAGGCGGACCGGTACCGCGTCCCCCGCATCGCCTTCGTCAACAAAATGGACATCGTGGGCGCGGACTTCTTCCGGGTTCTCGGGATGATAAAGGAGAGGCTGGGGGCCAACCCCGTGGCCGTCCAGATCCCCATCGGAGCCGAGGATTCGTTCCGCGGCATGGTGGATCTGGTGACGGGTCGGGCCATCGTCTACCGCGACGAGCTGGGCACCGAGATGGAGCGGGCCGAGGTGCCGGCGGAGATGGCGGCCCAGGTCTCCGAGTACCGGGAGCGTCTGCTGGAGGCCGTGGCCGAGGTGGACGACTCACTCATGCTCAAGTACCTCGACGGGCAGGAGATCACGCCCGAGGAGATCAGGGACGCCCTGCGCCGGGGCACGCTGGCCTTCAAGCTGGTGCCGGTCCTGTGCGGGGCGGCCTACCGCAACAAGGGGGTACAGCCGCTGCTGGACGCCGTCGTGGACTATCTTCCGTCTCCCCTCGACGTGCCCCCGGTCCAGGGCACCGATCCCCAGACGGGAGACCCCGCCGAGCGCCGGGCGAGCGACGACGAGCCCTTCTGTGCCCTGGCCTTCAAGATCATGAGCGACCCCTTCGTCGGCAAGCTCACCTATCTGAGGGTGTACTCGGGGGTGCTGCAGAGCGGCACGTACGTGCTCAACGCCCGCAAGGGTCGCAAGGAGAGGGTCAGCCGTCTCCTCCAAATGCACGCCAATCACCGGCAGGAGGTGGAGGAGGCGCGGACGGGGGACATCGTGGCCGTGGTGGGGCTCAAGGAGACGGTCACGGGCGACACCCTGTGCGAGGAGGCCCGGCCCATCGTGCTGGAGGCCATGCAATTCCCCGAGCCGGTCATCTCGGTGGCCATCGAGCCCAAGACCCAGGCCGACCAGGACAAGTTGGGCGAGTCGCTCAGTCGCCTGGCCGAGGAGGATCCCACCTTCCGCGTCCACACCGACCAGGAGACGGGCCAGACCATCATCTCCGGCATGGGGGAGCTGCATTTGGAGATCATCGTGGACCGGCTCATGCGGGAGTTCAAGGTGCAGGCCAACGTGGGCAAGCCCCAGGTAGCCTACCGCGAGACCATACGCTCCTCCACTCGCGCCGAGGGCAAGTACATTCGCCAGACGGGCGGGCGGGGTCAGTACGGGCACGTGTGGCTGGAGCTGGAGCCCCTGGAGCGGGGCAAGGGCTTCGAGTTCCTCAACAAGATCGTGGGCGGCGTGGTGCCCAAGGAATACGTGCCGGCCATCGAGGCGGGAGTCCGCGAGGCCATGGAGAACGGCGTCCTGGCCGGGTATCCGGTGGTCGACGTGCGGGTGACCCTCTATGACGGTTCCTACCACGAGGTGGACTCCTCGGAGATGGCTTTCAAGATCGCGGCCTCCATGGGATTCAAGGAAGGCGCCAACCGGGCGGACCCGGTTCTCCTGGAACCCATCATGAAGGTGGAGGTGGTGGTGCCGGAGGATAACATGGGGGACGTGATGGGAGACCTTCAGGCCAGGCGCGGCCGGATCGAGGGCATGGAACTGCGGGGCAACCTGCGGGCCGTCCAGGCGCTGGTGCCGCTGGCGGAGATGTTCGGCTACGCCACGGACCTGCGTTCGCGCACGCAGGGGCGCGGCACGTACACCATGCAGTTCGAGCGCTACGAGGAGGTGCCGCGCCACGTCGCCGAGGAGATAGTGAGCAAGGCCCAGGGGCGGGCGCCGGCCAGGCGCTAGGAGAGGCCCGGCAGGCCCCGGGGGCAGACTGGACGAGAGAGCCAGACGGGAGGCGAGAGCTAAATGGGCAGGGCCAAGTTTGAGAGGACCAAGCCGCACATCAACGTCGGAACCATCGGGCACGTGGACCACGGCAAGACGACGCTGACGGCGGCCATCACCTATATCCTGTCCAAGCAGGGCAAGGCCCAGTACACGCCCTACGACCAGATCGACAAGGCGCCCGAGGAGCGGGAGCGCGGCATCACCATCAACACGGCCCACGTGGAGTACGAGACGGAGAAGCGCCACTACGCCCACGTGGACTGCCCCGGGCACGCCGACTACGTCAAGAACATGATCACGGGCGCCGCCCAGATGGACGGGGCCATCCTGGTGGTCTCGGCGGCCGACGGGCCCATGCCGCAGACCAGGGAGCACATCCTCCTGGCGCGCCAGGTGGGCGTGCCCACCATGGTGGTCTTCATGAACAAGGTGGACATGGTGGACGACCCGGAGCTCCTGGACCTGGTGGAGCTGGAGGTGAGGGAGCTCCTCAGCAAGTACGAGTTTCCGGGCGATGCCATACCCATCGTCAGGGGATCGGCCCTCAAGGCGCTGGAGTGCGGCTGCGGCAAGAGGGAGTGCCAATGGTGCGGGCGTGTCCTCGAGCTGATGGACGCCGTGGACGAGCACATTCCCACGCCCGTCCGGGACGTGGATAAACCCTTCCTGATGCCGGTGGAGGACGTGTTCTCCATCACAGGCCGCGGCACCGTGGTGACGGGGCGCGTGGAGCGGGGCAAGGTCAAGGTGGGCGACGAGGTGGAGATCGTGGGCTTCTCCGGCGAGCCCCGCAAGACGGTGGTCACGGGCGTGGAGATGTTCCGCAAGACCCTGGACGAGGCGGTGGCCGGCGACAACGTGGGCTGCCTCCTCAGGGGGATCGACAAGGACGAGGTGGAGCGCGGCCACGTGCTGGCCAAGCCTGGCACCATCAGGCCGCACCGCAAGTTCAACGCCGAGGTGTACGTCCTGACCAAGGAGGAGGGTGGGCGGCACACGCCCTTCTTCAACGGTTACAAGCCGCAGTTCTACTTCCGGACCACGGACGTGACGGGCAGCATCAAGCTGCCGGAGAACGTGGAGATGGTGATGCCCGGTGACAACATCTCCATGCAGGTGGAGCTGGTGGACCCCATCGCCATCGAGGAGGGGCTGCGCTTCGCCATCCGCGAGGGCGGGCGGACCGTCGGGGCCGGAGTGGTGACCTCGGTCACCGGTTGACGACCTGCAGGTGGGTGGCGGCATTCAGGGGTCTGACGGGTGGGAGTGAGGCAAGTGCACATGGTCAGACAGAGGATCAGGATCAGGTTGCGGGCCTTCGATCACGGGGTGCTCGACCAGTCGGCGGGCAAGATCGTCGAGACGGCGAGGCGGACCGGGGCGCGGGTCTCAGGCCCCGTTCCCCTGCCGACGGAGCGCCAGGTCTACACCGTCCTGACCGCCCCCAACGGCGAGAAAGACATCCGGGAACAGTTCGAGCTGGCCACCCACAAGCGGCTCATCGACATCCTGGACCCCACCCCCAAGACGGTGGACGCCCTGATGAGGCTCGACCTACCCGCGGGCGTGGATATTGAGATCAAGCTCTGACGTGGCGGAGGCTGGTGACCGCTGATGCCGGTAGTGGTGCGGAAGGGGATCCTGGGCAGGAAGCTGGGCATGACCCAGGTCTTCGAGGGTGATGGGCGGCTGGTGCCCGTCACCGTCATCGAGGCCGGTCCCTGCTACGTGGTGCAGAGACGCACTCCGGAGAAGGACGGGTACGCCGCCGTCCAGCTGGGCTTCGGCGAGGTGAAGGAGCGGCGGTTGAACAGACCGGAGCGGGGGCACCTGCGGCGGGCCGGGGTGAAGCCCCTGCGATACCTGCGCGAGTTCCGGGTCGCGGACCCGGAGGCTTACGCGGTCGGCCAGGAAGTGCGGGTGGACGTCTTCGCTCCCGGTGAACTGGTGGACGTGACGGCCAGGAGCCGGGGCCGCGGTTACGCGGGCGTGGTGAAGCGCCACGGCCTCCGCCGGGGGCCCATGAGCCACGGGTCCAAGTATCACCGGCGCGTGGGCTCCCTGGGCGCCTCCACCTTTCCCGCCCGCGTATTCAAGGGGAAGCCCATGCCCGGCCGCCTGGGGGGCAGGCGGGTCACCGTCCTGGGCCTGGCGGTGGTGCGGGTGGACCCGGACCGCAACCTGCTCCTGGTCAAGGGAGCGGTGCCGGGCGTGCGCGGCGGGCTCCTCCTGATCCGCTCGTCCGTCAAGGATGGAAAGGGTGCAACGGGCCGTGGCTAGGTTGGGCTTATACAATATGGAAGGGGAACTGGTGGGCGAGATCGAGCTCTCGGATGCCGTGTTCGCGACGCCGGTCAACCACGCCCTGCTGCACCAGGCGGTGAACCATTACCTGGCCAATCGCCGCCAGGGGACGGCCTCCACCAAGACCAGGGGCGAGGTAGCCGGCGGCGGCCGCAAACCCTGGCGGCAGAAGGGCACGGGCCGCGCGCGGCAGGGGAGCATCCGGGCTCCCCACTGGCGGGGCGGGGGCACCGTCTTCGGCCCCAAGCCCAGGGATCATCGGCAGGGGCTGCCCAGAGGGGCGCGGCGGGCCGCTCTGCGGAGCGCCCTCTCCGCCCGGACGGGGGAGGATCGCCTCCGGGTGGTGGAGGGATTGCGCCTGGAGAGGCCCCGCACCAGGGACGTGGTGCGGCTGCTGGAGCGGCTGGGCGCCGGCCGGGGAACGGTGCTGCTGGTCACGGACGGCGAAGATCGCAACGTCTACCTCTCCGCGCGGAACGTGCCGGGGATAGAGACGAGGCGGGCCGAGGACCTCAACGCCTACGACGTCCTGGCACACGCTCGCGTGGTGATGGCGGCCGAGGCGGCCCGCCGCCTGGAGGAGGTCCTGTCCCCATGAAGCCCCACCAGATCATCATGCGGCCCGTCATCACGGAGAAGAGCATGGCCGAAATGGCTGCGGGCAAGTACACTTTCGCCGTGGCTCCGGACGCCAACAAGCCCGCCATCAAGCGGGCCGTGGAGGAGCTCTTCGACGTGAAGGTGGAGCGGGTCAACACCATGCGGGTGCACGGCAAGTGGCGCCGGGTGGGTGTTCACCGAGGCCGGCGTCCCGACTGGAAAAAGGCCGTGGTCTGGCTCCAGGAGGGGCAGAAGATCGAATTCTTCGAGGGTCTGCGCTGAGGCGCGGGCCCCTGCGAGGGTGGTGAGTGCGATGGGGGTGAGGAACTTCAAGCCGACGTCTCCCGGCCGACGGCAGATGACGGTCGTCGAGCGGGAGGAGGTCTCCGACGCCGAGCCCGAGCGGAGCCTCCTGGCGCCGGCTCGCAAGACGGCGGGGCGCAACTTCCAGGGCAGGGTGACGGTGCGCCACCGCGGCGGCGGGCACAAGAGGCGGTACCGGGTCGTGGACTTTAGGCGGGACAAGGACGGCGTGCCGGCGCGCGTCGCCTCCATCGAGTACGATCCCAACAGGTCGGCCCGCATCGCGCTTCTCCATTACGCCGATGGCGACAAGCGGTACATACTGGCGCCCCTGGGGGTGCGGGTGGGAGACCGGGTGGAGTCCGGTCCCGCGGCCGATATCAGGCCCGGCAACGCGCTGCCCCTCAGGAAGATCCCGACGGGCACCGTGGTTCACAACGTGGAGCTCCACCCCGGCCGGGGGGCGCAACTGGCCAGGTCGGCGGGCGTCGAGGCGCAGCTGGTGGCCAAGGAGGGTGACTACGCCCACGTGCGCCTTCCCTCCGGCGAGGTGAGGATGGTACACCTGGACTGCCGGGCCACCGTCGGCCGGGTGGGGAACCCGGACCACGAGAATGTGGTGGGGGGCAAGGCAGGGCGTAGCCGGTGGCGGGGCCGCAGGCCGGCGGTGAGGGGCGCGGCCATGAACCCCGTGGATCACCCCCACGGAGGCGGCGAGGGGAGGGCGCCCGTCGGGCGCAAGCATCCTCTCACCCCGTGGGGGAAGCCGGCGCTGGGCGTGAAGACCCGCAAAAAGAAGAAGCCGTCGGACCGGTTTATAATACGGCGTCGCAAGGTCTGAGCCGGCAGCGCGGGAGGAAGGGAGGGCGACCGATGGGCCGCTCGCGGAAGAAGGGTCCCTACGTGGACGCGAACCTGATGGAAAAGATCGAGATGATGAACCGGACCGGCGAGAAGCGGGTCGTCCGGACGTGGGCGCGGGCGTCCACCATCGTGCCGGAGATGGTTGGCCATACCATAGCCGTTCATGACGGTCGCCGCCACGTGCCCATCTTCATCACCGAGGAGATGGTGGGCCACAGGCTGGGGGAGTTCGCTCCCACCCGCACCTTCCGAGGGCACGCCGGGCAGGAGCGGGCCAGCTCGGTCCGTTAGGAACGGAGGTTTTGACGCATGGGGCCGGAGGAAGTGAGGGAGGCGCGGGCGGTGGCCCGGTTCGTGCGGGTGCCGCCGCGCAAGGCCAGGGCGGTGGTGGACCTGGTGCGGGGGCGTCCGGTGCAGGAGGCCCTGCGGATGCTCAGGTTCATCCCCCGCCGGGCGGCCCGCGTGGTGGAGAAGGTGGTCCGGTCGGCGGCGGCCAACGCCGTGCACAACCACGAGATGGACGGAGACCGGCTCTACATCCACCGTGCCTACGTGGACGAGGGGCCGCGCCTCAAGCGCGTCCGGCCGGAGATGCGGGGCCAGGTGTTCCGCGTCCTCAAGAGGATGAGCCACGTGACCGTCATTCTGCGGGAGCGGGAGGATTCCTGATGGGGCAGAAGGTGCATCCCAAGGGTCTGAGGATAGGCATCATCAGGGGGTGGGACTCGCGCTGGTACGCCGGGCGGGATTTCGCCCGCGTCCTGCACGAGGACATCGAGCTCCGCTCCTATCTCAAGAAACGGTTGTACGACGCGGGGATCTCGCGGGTCGAGATCGAGCGGGCCGCCAACAGGTTGACCATAAACATCCACGCGGCGCGGCCGGGCATGGTGATCGGGCGCGGCGGCGCCAGCGTGGAGCAGTTGCGGCAGGAGCTGGAGCAGCGCACGGGCCGGCAGGTTTCCCTCAACATCATGGAGGTCCGCGAGCCGGAGCTGGACGCCCAACTGGTGGCCGAGAGCGTGGCCTCCCAGCTGGAGAAGCGCATAGCCTTTCGCCGGGCCATGAAGCAGGCCGTGGGCCGGGCCATGCGGGCGGGCGCGTCGGGGTGCAAGGTCATGGTGGCCGGCCGGCTGGCGGGGGCCGAGTTGGCCCGCACCGAGTGGACGGCCGAGGGTTCCGTGCCTCTCCACACATTCCGGGCCGACGTGGACTACGGTTTCGCCGAGGCGTCCACCCCGTACGGGCGCATCGGCGTGAAGTGCTGGATCAACCGCGGCGAGGTGCTGCCCAAGGAGAAGCCGGCCGAGCGTCCCGCCGAGGCTGGGCCGGCTCCCGCCCGCGAGGCGGGCGAGGAGGCCAGGGGCGCGGCGACACGCGCGGAGGCGGCGGGGGAAGGCGGTGACGCCGATGCTGGCGCCCAAGCGGGTTGAGTGGCGCAAGCAGCACCGGGCCCGGCTCCGTGGCCGGGCCGGGAGCGGGGACACCATCGTGTACGGTGACTTCGGCCTGCAGGCCCTGGAGGCGGCGTGGGTGACCGACAGACAGCTGGAGGCGGCGCGCGTGGCCCTGACCCGCTACATCAAGCGGGGCGGCAACGTGTGGATCAGGGTGTTCCCCGACCGGCCCTACACCAAGAAACCGGCGGAGACGCGCATGGGGGGCGGCAAGGGCTCGCCCGAGTTCTGGGTGGCGGCCGTGAAACCCGGCCGTATCCTCTTCGAGCTGGCGGGCGTAACCGAGGAGGTGGCGCGGGAGGCCATGCGCTTGGCTTCCCACAAGCTGCCGGTCAGGACCCGCTTCGTCCGGCGCGCGCCCGAGGCTGCCGCGGCGGGAGGTGCGGGCGCAGGTGAGGGCTGAGGAGCTGGCCCAGCTGGCTGACGAGGAATTGGCGAAGAAGCTGGGCGAACTGGAGAGAGAGCTCGTCAACCTGCGCTTTCAAAAAGCGGTCGGCCAGCTGGAGAAGTCGCACCGTGTGCGCGAGGTCCGCAAGGACATCGCTCGGATCAAGACGATTCAGCGGCAGCGGGAGCTGGCTGCCGGGGCCGGGCGGCGGGGGCGCCGATGAGGGAGGGGCCGCAATTGGCGGAGCGGGGGAGTCGCCGGACGATGACGGGCATCGTCGTGAGCGACAAGATGGACAAAACCGTGGTGGTGGCGGTGGAGACGGTGCGGCGCCACCGCCTGTATGACAAGCCCATCCGGCGGACGCGGCGCTACAAGGCCCACGACGAGCGCAACGAGTGCCGCGTCGGGGACGTGGTGCGCGTGGTGGAGACGCGGCCGCTCTCCAAGGAAAAGCGGTGGCGGGTGGTGGAGATAGTCGCGCGGGGGCGCGAGGCTCGCCTGCTGTCCCGGGAGCGCGAGGAGGAAGGGTCGTGATCCAGGTCCAGACACGCCTGGCCGTGGCGGACAACACGGGGGCCCGAGAGTTGATGGTGATCCGGGTCCTGGGGGCCTCGCGCCGCCGGTACGCCAACATCGGCGACGTGGTGGTCTGCTCCGTCAAGGAAGCCGTGCCGGGGGGCGTGGTCAAGAAGGGTGACGTGGTCCGGGCCGTCATCGTCCGGAGCCGGCACGGGCTCCGGCGGGAGGACGGCTCCCACATCAAGTTCGACGAGAACGCGGCCGTCATCCTCCGCGACGAAAAAGAGCCGCGGGGGACGCGCATCTTCGGGCCGGTGGCCAGGGAGCTGCGGGAAAGGGAATTCATGCGCATCATCTCCCTGGCGCCCGAGGTGCTCTAGCGGTGGGTACGCGACGAGGTGAGAGGGGAATGACCCAGCCCAGGTTGCACGTGCGCACCGGTGACGAGGTGCTCGTCATCGCGGGCAAGGACAGGGGCAAGCGGGGCAAGGTAATCAGCGCCCTGCCGCGGGAGGGCAGAGTCGTGGTGGAAGGCGTCAACCTGGTGAAGAAGCACGTCCGCCCCACCCAGAAGGTTATGCAGGGCGGCATTCAGGAGAAGGCAGCGCCCATCCACGCCTCCAACGTGATGCTGGTCTGCCCTGCCTGCGGCCGCGCCGCTCGGACGGGACGGCGCTTCCTGGAGGACGGTCGCAAGGTGCGGGTCTGCCGCCGGTGCGGGGAGGTGGTGGACCGTTGACGGTGGGCCAGGAGGTGCCTTCGGTGCGGGAGCGTTACGGGCGCGACGTGGTTCCTGAGATGCAGCGCATCTTCGGGTATCGCAACGCTCTCCAGGTGCCCCGCGTGGAGAAGGTGGTCATCAACATGGGGCTGGGCGAGGCCATCCAGAATCCCAAGGCTCTGGACGCCGCCGCCGCCGACCTGGCCGCCATCACGGGACAGCGACCGGCGGTGGCCAGGGCGCGCAAGTCGGTGGCCGCCTTCAAGATAAGGAAGGGAATGGCCATCGGTCTGCGGGTGACCCTGCGGGGCCGGAGGATGTACGACTTCCTCGATCGTCTCTTCAATCTGGCCCTGCCCCGGGTGCGGGACTTCCGCGGGCTGTCGCCCCATTCCTTCGACGGTCGCGGCAACTATACTTTCGGCCTGCGGGAGCAACTGGTGTTCCCGGAGATCGACTATGACAAGGTGGACAGGGTGCGGGGCATGGACATCACGATCGTGACCACGGCGAGGACCGACGAGGAGGCGCGGGAGCTCCTGCGCCTCCTGGGCATGCCCTTCCGTGGACCAAGGTGAGGTGGGTTTCTTGGCACGCAAGGCTCAGATCGAAAAATCCCGGCGGGAGCCCAAGTTCGAGACCAGGCGGCGCAACCGTTGTCTCCGCTGCGGGCGTCCCCGGGCCGTACTCCGCCGGTTCGCCCTGTGCCGCCTTTGCTTCCGGGCCCTTGCCCACCGCGGCGAGATACCGGGCGTCAAGAAGGCCAGTTGGTAGGTGAGAGGGAGATGAACCTGTCCGATCCTATTGCCGACATGCTGACGCGCATCCGCAACGCCAACGTGGTCTACCGGGAACAGGTGGAGGTCCCGGGCTCGCGGATCAAGAGGGCCATCGCCGAAATCCTCAAGCGCGAGGGATTCATCCGGGACTACGAGTGGGTGGAGGACGGCAAGCAGGGTACCATCCGCGTCCACATGAAGTACGGCCCGAACCGGCGGCGGGTGATCACCAATCTGCGGCGGGTATCCCGCCCGGGGCGCAGGGTGTACGTGACGGCCGACAGGCTGCCGCGGGTCCTGGGCGGGCTCGGTCTCGCCATTCTTTCCACGTCGCGGGGCCTCATGACCGACGAGGAGGCGCGCCGCGCCGGCCTGGGCGGTGAGGTCCTGTGCTACGTGTGGTGACAAGGCTCCACCGGCGGAAGGGGCGGGGGTGAGTTCTGTGTCCAGGATCGGCAAGATGCCCATCCAGGTCCCGGACGGGGTGCGCGTGACGGTGGAGGGCGGCAACGTCACCGTCACAGGTCCCAAGGGCAGCCTCACCTACGTGCTGCCGACCGGCATAAGCGCCGACCTGACGGACGGCAGCCTCCTGGTGCGGCGCCTGGGAGAGGACGGCGACCTGAGGGCCAAGCACGGCCTGGCGCGTTCGCTCCTGGCCAACATGGTGCAGGGAGTGGCCTCCGGCTACGAGCGGGTTCTGGAGCTCCACGGCACCGGCTACCGGGCGGCCAAGGTCGGCAACAAGGTCGTCCTGCAGGTGGGCTTCTCCCACCCGGTGGAGGTGGAGGCGCCGGTGGGCGTGGAGCTGGACGTGCCGGCTCCCAACCAGATAACGGTGCGGGGGGCCGACAAGCAGCTGGTGGGACAGGTGGCGGCCGACATCCGGGCCATCCGGCCACCGGAACCGTACCTGGGCAAGGGGATCAGGTACGCCGGGGAGAGGGTGCGGCGCAAGGCCGGCAAGGCGGGCAAGAAATGACGCGCCCCAAGGGCTGGTGGTGAGGACATGGGTTCCAGGCAACCGGACGGGCGGGAACGCAGGCACAGGCGCCTCCGGAAGAGGGTCCACGGTACGGCCGAGCGGCCGCGGCTCAACGTCTTCCGGAGCCTGCGGCACATCTACGCCCAGGTCATCGAGGACGACACGGGCCGCACCCTGGCGGCCGCTTCCACCCTCGACCCCGAGGTGAGGTCGGAGGCGCAGGGGCTCAATAAGACCGAGGCCGCCCGCCTGGTGGGACAGGTGGTGGCGCGGCGGGCCCTGGCCAAGGGGATCGCGCGCGTGGTCTTCGACCGGGGCGGATACCGCTACCATGGCCGGGTGGCCGCCGTGGCAGAGGGCGCCAGGTCGGGGGGATTGGAGTTTTGACTGTCGGGGCGGCCGGCGGTAGGCCGGGGAAAGGGGAGCGTTCGGTGGCCAGGCACGACGAGGCTGCGGATCAGCTCGAGGAGAGGGTTGTGGCCATAAACCGGGTATCCAAGACGGTGGCCGGAGGGCGCCGCTTCCACTTCAGTGCCCTGGTGGTGGTGGGCAACCGGCAGGGGCAGGTGGGCGTGGCCCTGGGCAAGGCCACCGAGGTCCCGGAGGCCATCCGCAAGGGGATCCAGAGGGCCAAGAAGGGCATGGTGGAGGTGCCCCTGCGGGAGGGCACCATCCCCCACCAGGTGGAGGGGCACTTCGGGCCGGGCCTCGTCATTCTCAAGCCGGCACCCGCGGGGACCGGGATCATCGCCGGCGGGGCCGTGCGGGCGGTGGTGGAGCTGGCAGGGGTCAGGGACGTGGTGGCCAAGGTGCTGGGGTCGCGTAACCCCGTCAACGTGGTCTACGCCACCATGGAGGGCTTGCGCCAGCTCAGGCGACCGGAAGAGGTCATGACGGCGCGGGGCAAGGTCGAGGTCGGTCTGAGCGGCTGAGGGGGACGGTGCCATGCCAGGCATTCACGAGATCAAGGCTCCGCCGCGCAGGCGGAGGAAGCGGGTGGGCCGCGGCCCCGGCTCGGGCCATGGCAAGACGGCCACGCGGGGTCACAAGGGTCAGAAGGCGAGGAGCGGTGGCGCCAAGGGACCGGGTTTCGAGGGCGGGCAGATGCCGCTGCACCGCCGCATCCCCCGGCGGGGCTTCAACAATGCCCGCTTCCGGAAGAGGCCGGCGGTGGTCAACGTGGGGGAGCTGAACGTCTTTCCGGACGGTGCGGAGGTGACCCCCGAGGAATTGCTGGCCCGCGGTCTGGTGGCCTCCCTGCGCGATGGGGTGAAGGTGCTGGGTGACGGGGACCTGGACCGTCGTCTCACCGTCCACGCCCATGCCTTCAGCGCCACGGCCGGCGACAAGATAGCGGCCTGCGGGGGCCGGGCGGTGCTCATAAAAGAGGGACGGGAAGCGGAGGACGAGCGGGCGTCCTGACGCGGGACGGGCTGCGGAGGGGGAGGCCTCGAGGTGGCCACGGCTACGGGAACGATCCTGAACACCATCGGCCAGGCCCTGCAGGTGGGCGAGCTGCGGCGGCGCGTCCTCTTCACCGTGTGGATGTTCTTCGTCTTCCGGTTGGGGGCTCACATCCCGGTGCCCGGCGTGGATCCCAAGCGGATCGAGGAGCTCTTTGCCACGGGATCCCTGTTCCTGTTCCTGGATGTTTTCGCCGGAGGGGCGCTCCGGGCCTTCACCGTTTTCGCCATGAGCATCATCCCTTACATCAACGCTTCTATCATCATGCAGTTGTTGACGCTGGTGGTGCCCACCTTCGAGCGCTGGGCCAAGGAGGGCGAGGAGGGGCGGAAGCGCCTGACCCAGTTCACGCGGTACGGCACCGTCCTCCTGGCGGTGATCCAAGCCTTCGGCGTCGCCTTTTTCCTTCGCCAGAGCGGCGCTCTCCTGAGCCCAAGCATCGCCGGGACCCTGGTGATCGTGGTGGCCCTCACGGCCGGGACCACTTTTCTCATGTGGATCGGCGAGCAGGTCACGGAGAAGGGAGTGGGCAACGGTATCTCCCTCATCGTCTTCGCCGGCATAGTCTCACGGCTGCCGCAGGGCACGGCCAACCTGATCCAGTACCTGCAGGGAGGTCGCATCTCCATCTTCAACCTCATCGTCATGGTGGTGCTGGGCCTGGCCGTCATCGCCGGGGTGGTCTGGGTGCAGCAGGGGCAGCGGCGGGTGCCGGTGCAGTATGCCAGGCAGGTCAGGGGTCGGCGCGTGTACGGGGGTCAGTCCACCCACCTGCCCATCCGCGTCAACCAGGCGGGGGTCATCCCCATCATCTTCGCCGCCTCCATCCTCTCCCTGCCGGCGACCCTCAGCCAGTTCGTGCAGCACCCCCTGGCGAGGGCCGTGTCGGCGGCCCTCGGGTTCGGGACGTGGCTCTACACGGTGCTCTACGTGGCCTTCATCATTTTTTTCACCTTCTTCTACACGGCGGTCATCTTCAACCCCAACGACGTGGCCGACAACATCAAGAAGTACGGGGGCTTCATCCCCGGCCTCCGGCCGGGCAAGCCCACGGCCCAGTATCTGGCCAAGGTGCTGGAGAGGGTTACCCTGGCCGGTGCCGTTTTCCTGGCGGCCGTGGCCATCCTGCCGGTCTTCTTCGGCCGGCTCACCAACATACCCAACGTCTTCTTCGGCGGGACGGCCCTCCTGATCGTGGTGGGTGTCTCCCTGGAGACCATGAAGCAGATCGAGGCGCACCTATTGATGCGCCATTATCAGGGATTCATGAAATAGGGGCTGGTGACGTGCGCGTCGTCTTCCTAGGACCCCCGGGAGCGGGGAAGGGTACCCAGGCTCGATTGCTGGCGGAGGGGGAGGGTGTGCCTCACGTGGCCACCGGCGATCTTTTCCGGGCGGCGGTGGCCTCCGGGACGGAGCTGGGCCGGCGCGTGGCCGGGTTCCTCCAGGCGGGCCGCCTGGTGCCCGACGAGGTGACGGTGGCGGTGGTGGCGGAGCGCCTGGCGCGGGACGACTGCAAGGCAGGGTTCGTGCTGGACGGCTTCCCGCGCACGGTCGCCCAGGCCGAGGCCCTGGAGGAGGTCTTGCGGGAACGGGGCTGGCTGTTGGATGCGGTCCTTGCTCTGGAGGTCTCCGCTGCCGAGGTGGTGCGCAGGCTTGCCGGGCGGCGGGTCTGCAGTGTCTGCGGGGCCAATTATCACGTCGAGTTTCGCCCCCCTGCCCGGGCGGGGGTGTGCGACGCCTGCGGCGGCGCCCTGGTCCAACGTCCGGACGACAGGGAGGAAACCATCCGCGTCCGCCTCTCCGTCTACCGGCAGGAGGCGGAGCCGGTGGTGGACCACTATCGGCAGCAGGGGCTCCTACGGGTGGTGGACGGTGACAGGCCGGCGGCCGAGGTGGCCCGCGAGGTCGCCCGCCTGGTGGGAGGGCGCGCGCCGGCGCACCCATGATCGTGCTGAAGGGCGAACGGGAGATCGGCTGCCTGCGTGAGGCGGGACGCATCGTGGCCAGGTGTCACGCCTGGCTCGCGCGTCACCTGCGACCCGGTATCACCACGGGCGAGCTGGACCGGCTGGCGGAGCGGTTCCTGCGGGGACTCGGGGCCGAGCCGACCTTCAAGGGCTATCACGGCTATCCGGCCAGCATCTGCGTCTCCGTCAACGACGAGGTGGTACACGGTCTGCCGGGGCCGCGGGTTTTGAAAGAGGGTGATATAATCAGCATCGACGTCGGGGCCACCTACCGGGGCTACGTTGGCGACGCAGCCTGGACCTGGCCGGTGGGGAGGGTGGACCGGGTCGCCGTCGAGCTCATGCGGGTGACGCGCGAGGCGCTCTTGTCCGCCATAGACCGGTGCTGGCCGGGCGGGCGCCTGAGTGACATATCGCACGCCGTCCAGTCCCATGTGGAGCGCCATGGGTTCAGCGTGGTGAGGCAGTACGTGGGGCACGGGGTTGGCCGCCAGATGCACGAGGACCCGCAGGTTCCCAACTTCGGTCCTCCGGGCCGGGGGCCACGCCTCGAGCCGGGCATGGTCCTGGCCATCGAACCCATGGTGACGGCCGGTTCCCACGAGGTCGTGACCGCCGCGGACGGTTGGACGGTCAAGACCAAGGACGGGGGTCTGGCCGCCCATTTCGAGCACACCGTCGCCATAACCTCGGCAGGACCGCGTATCCTGACGGTGCCTTGACACGGGGGATACGGCAGATGGCGGGGAAGGGGTCCGGCGTGGCGGGGGAGGGACCGTTGCAGCCCGGTCAGGTGGTGGCCTCGCGGGCCGGGCGGGACAGCGGGTGCTTGCTGGTGGTGCTGCGGGTTCTGGACGACCGCTACGTCCTCGTAGCCGACGGCCGGCTGCGTACGGCGGAAAGGCCCAAGCGCAAGAACGTGCGGCACCTGCAGCCGTGCGGGCCCGTGGTAGAATCGGTAGCGCGCAAGGCTGCCGCGGGCGGGAGGATCACGGACGCCGAACTGCGCCGAGCGCTGCGAGACATCGGGCCCGGTGGTCAGGGACGGGCGCCGGGGGAGATGGGAGAGGGGAATGGCGGGCAAGGACGTCATTGAGGTCCAGGGCACGGTGACCGAGTCGCTGCCCAACGGCATGTTCCGGGTCGAGCTGGAGAACGGTCACAGAGTCCTGGCCCACGTGTCGGGCAAGATCAGGATGCACTTCATCAGGATCCTGCCCGGTGACCGCGTGACAGTGGAACTGTCGCCGTACGATCTGACCCGTGGCCGCATCACCTACCGCCTGCGCGGTTGAGCCGTGCCGGGCGAGGGCCCCGGTCGAGGAGGAGGAAGAAGTGAAGATCAGGCCGTCGGTGAAGAAGATTTGCGAGAAGTGCAAGATAATTCGCCGCCACGGGCGTATAATGATTGTTTGTGAGAATCCCAAGCACAAGCAGCGCCAGGGCTAGCGGGGGGTAATGGCGGTGGCGCGCATAGCAGGTGTGGACCTGCCCAGGGACAGGAGGATCGAGGCGGCTCTGCCCGTCATCTATGGCATCGGTTTTTCGCGGGCGCGCGAAATACTGGCGGCGACGGGCATCGACCGCGACACGCGCGTGCGGGACCTGACCGAGACCGAGGTGGCCCGGCTCAGGGACTATATCGAGCGCAACTTCAAAGTGGAGGGTGAGCTGCGGGCCGAGGTGCAGCTGAACATCCGGCGCCTCATGGACATCGGGTGTTATCGCGGCCTGCGCCACAGGCGGGGCCTGCCCGTGCGGGGGCAGCGCACCCGGACCAACGCGCGGACGAGGAAGGGCCCGCGCCGCACCGTGGCCGGCAAGAAGAAGGCGACCAAGAAGTAACCCTCGATCGGGACAATTCGGCTTCGCGGCGGCGGGGGACGGTATGCCCCGCTGCCGCTCCGCCGGGGAGGAAGGCCAGCGATGATCAAGAAGGAAAAGGGGCGCAAGCCCCGGGCACGCAAGCGCGAGCGCAAGAACGTCGAGCACGCCGTGGCCCACATCCAGTCGACGTTCAACAACACCATCATCACCATCACCGACCCGCAGGGCAATGCCATCGCCTGGGGGTCAAGCGGGACCATCGGCTTCAAGGGAGCCAAGAAGGGAACCCCGTACGCGGCCCAACTGGCGGCCGAGCATGCCGCCCGCCTGGCCATGGAGCACGGGGTGCGATCGGTGGAGGTGGAGGTGAAGGGCCCGGGTTCGGGACGCGAGGCCGCCATCCGGTCGCTCCAGGCGGCGGGGCTCGACGTCCGTTCCATCAAGGATGTAACGCCGGTGCCTCACAACGGTTGCCGGCCGCCCAAGCGGCGGCGGGTCTGAGGGGGTTCGAGGATGGCCAGGCAGCGAGGTCCGCTCTGCCGTCTCTGCCGCAGGGAGGGCATCAAGCTCTTCCTCAAGGGTGACAGGTGCTACACGCCCAAGTGCGCCGTCGAGCGCAAGGGGCACCCGCCGGGCCAGCACGGCCGCGAGCGCCGCAAGCTCTCGGAGTACGGGGTGCACCTGCGGGAGAAGCAGAAGGTGCGGCGGTTCTACGGGGTGCTGGAGCGCCAGTTCCGCCGTTACGTGGCGCGGGCCATGCGCACCCGCGGCGTCACGGGGACCGCCCTTCTGCGCCTGCTGGAGAGGCGGCTGGACAACGTGGTTCACCGCGCCGGCCTGGCGGCGTCCCGGGCCGAGGCGCGACAGCTGGTCAACCACGGCCACTTCCAGGTCAACGGACGCAAGGTGGACGTGCCCTCCTACCTGCTGCGCCAGGGCGACGTGGTGGAGGTGCGGGAGGGCTCTCGTTCGCTGCCGCGTTTCAAGGAACTGGCCGAGGCTGCGGCGGCGAGGAGACTCCCGGACTGGCTCTCCGCCGATTACGAGGCCATGCGGGTCAACGTGCTCCGTTACCCGGAGCGGGAGGAAATCGATCTCCCCGTGAAGGAGCAGCTCATCGTTGAGCACTATGCTCGTTGAACAGTTGGGCGCCTCGGCGGGGAGGCGCCAGGGCGGAGACGGCGAGTCCGGGCAAGGGGGGTTCGGTGTGCTCGAGGTGGAACGGCCGACACTGAACTGCGCAGAGATGTCGCCCGACGGCAGCTACGGACGGTTCGTGGTGGAGCCGCTGGAGAGGGGGTACGGTCTCACCCTGGGCAATTCCCTGCGCCGGATCCTCCTCTCGTCCATAGCGGGGGCGGCCGTGACCTCCATCAAGATAGACGGGGTGTTGCACGAGTTCTCGGCCCTGCCCGGCGTGGTGGAGGACGTGGTGGAGATCGTCCTCAACGTCAAGGGGCTGGCCATCCGCATGGATACCGACGAGGCCAGGCTGCTCCGCGTCGACAGGACGGAGGAGGGGCCCGTGACGGCGGCGGACATCATGCTTCCCCAGGACGTGGAGATCGTCAACCCCGACCATCTCCTCGCCACCCTGGACCGGGGCGGACGCCTCCGCATGGAGATGACGGTGGAAAAGGGGCGGGGCTACGTGCCGGCCGAGCGCAACAAGAAGGCCGGTCAGCCCATCGGCGTCATTCCCGTGGACTCCATCTTCACCCCCGTACGCCGGGTCAACTACACGGTGGAGAACACGCGGGTGGGCCAGATCACCAATTACGACCGGCTCATCATGGAGGTCTGGACCAACGGTGCCGTCCGCAGCGACGAGGCCCTGCGCGAGGCGGCGCAGGTGCTCATCGGTCACCTCCAGCTCTTCGCCGGCGCCGACGACGGCCTGGCTTCCCGGTTGGATGGATCCCGCCAGGTGAGCGAGCAGGACAGGCTCCTGGCGACCAGCATAGAGGCCCTCAACCTCTCCGTCCGCTCCTTCAACTGTCTCAAGAGGGCCGGGATCAACACCATCGGCGACCTCGTGGAGAAGACCCCCGAGGAGATGATGAAGGTCCGCAACCTGGGACAGAAGTCCCTGGAGGAAGTACAGGAGAGGCTGGCCGCCCTGGGCCTGGGGTTGAGGCCCTCCGAGGAGGAGTGATGGCCGCCATGGCCTTTGCACCCGTAGGCGAGGGGAAGCTGGGCCGCGACAGCTCCCACCGGCGCGCCCTGTTGCGCCACCTAGTGACCGCCCTCTTCGCCCAAGAGCGCATCGAGACCACCCTGGCCAAGGGACGCCAGGTGCGGGCGGTGGCCGAGCGGCTCATAACGGTTGCCAAAAGGGGCGATCTCCACGCCCGGCGCCTGGTCGCCGGCTACGTGCTGGACCCGGCCGTAGCCAAGAAGCTCTGTGAGCAGATCGCCCCGCGGTACGCCGAGCGGCCCGGCGGTTACACCCGCCTGGTCAAGCTCGGCGTGCGGCGCGGGGACGCGGCGCCTCTGGCCGTAGTCGAGCTGGTCTGACCGGCGCGTCCCGCCGTCGTGGGCGCGGTCCCGGAGGACGGCACGGCCATGGATCCCCCCTGCGGGCGGCGGCTCGCCCTGCGGGTGGCCTACGACGGCACCCGTTACCTCGGGTTTCAGCGACAGGCCCGCGGCCCCACCGTGCAGGAAGCCCTGGAGGAGGCCCTTTCCCGTCTCGCGGGTGCGCGCGTCGTCGTCCATGGTGCGGGGCGGACGGACGCCGGCGTCCACGCCTGGGGGCAGGTGGTCCACTGCGAGGCGGCCCTGTCCATCCCTCTGGAGCGTCTTCCCCTGGCCATCAACGCCCGGCTCCCCGGCGACGTGGTCGTGACGGGCGCCGCCGCGGTCCCCGGCGGATTCCACGCCCGCTACGAGGCTCGGGGCAAGACGTACCGTTATCTCATCTGGCGAAAGGGGACGCCGTCACCCTTCCTCGCCCGTTACGCCTGGCATTGCCGCTGGGAACTGGACATCGCTCCGATGCGCCGCGCCGCCGCCCGCCTGGTGGGGACCCATGACTTCCGCGCCTTCAGCGCGGCCGGCACCCCCGTGCGGAGCACCGTCCGCACCCTGAGGCGTCTCGAGTTGACGGCGGCCGCCGACGGCTCCCTGCTCCTCGTGGAGCTGGAGGCGGATGGGTTTCTGTACCGGATGGCGCGGCGCATCGTGGGAACCCTGGTCCAGGCGGGGCGGGGGCGACTCGCACCGGAGGACGTGGCCGCCATCCTGGACGGGAGCGGGCTCCGGGCCGGCCCGCCAGCCCCGGCGCGCGGCCTCTGCCTGGCCGGCGTACTCTACGAGCCGCCCCTCGCCTTCCGGCCGGACGCTGATGCCGGCCTGCCGGTGCCCTTCGCGCCGCCGGTGGTGTCCCCGGGGTCGCGGGGCTGAGGCGGCCGCCCGGACCCGTAGCGGGGCGGCGGCCACGTGGTCGCGGAGGCCGCGCCGCCCGGTGCGGTGAACGGGCCCTTCAGAGGGAAGCCAGTTGGTGGTAGGGGAGGTAGCCGACGCCCGTCACCGTGTCGGCGGCGCCGTAATAGATTAGGAGGTCGCCGTCGGCCCAGATCATGCCGCAGGCAAAGACCACGTCCGGCTTGAGCCCCCGCCGCTCCCACGGCAACTCCGGCTGCAGCAGGGGCTCCCCCTGCCGCGCCAACACCTCCCAGGGCCGATCCGGGTGGAGGAGGGCCAGGCCCAGGCGGTACACGTTGGCCTCGTCGGCGCCGTGGTAGACCATGAGCCAGCGCCCGTCGGGGAGCCGGAGGGGGGGCGGGCCGATGCCCACCCGGGCGCTGTCCCAGCTTCCGGGGAGGGGTCGCAGGACGACACGGTACTCCTCCCAGAGGCCGACGGCTGGTCCCGAGGCCACCCAGATCTCACCCGTGGGGGGGCGGAAGTAGAGCCATGCCTTGCCATCGATCCGCTCGGGCAGCAGGGCGGCGTTCTTGCAACCGGGCAGGCCGAGGGGGTCCGTGCCGGCGCGGGGCCAGGCATAGGGCACGCTGCTGGCCCGCAGAGCCACTCCCCAGTCGCCGGGAAACCGGGCGCCGAAGGCCGTGGTGAGTAGGTACCAGGTATCGTCCAGCAGGGTCACGCGGGGGTCCTCCACACCGCGCGTCTCCCGACAGGGAGTGAAGGGGTCGCAGGGCGGCTTCACCACGGGGTGAGGGTGCACGTCGAAGTGTAGGCCGTCCCGGGAGGTGGCCAGGCCGATGCAGGAGATCCAGCCGTCCGGCAGGGCCCGGCTCGTGGCGCGAAAGAGGAGGTATACCTCGGCGCCGTACAGGCAGGCGGTGGGATTGAAGGTGGCGGCGGCGCGCCAGGGCACCTCCGGGTCCGGCTCCAGGATGGGGGTTTCGGATAGGCGGCGCACGTACAGAGGGCGCCCCCGCCAAGGGGCGGCCGTCTTTCCGTTCGGCCGGAGGACGGGCGCATTCATGGTCGTGCTCCGCTCGCGTGCCTCGTTCCGGATGCGGCGCATGGCTGTATCTTTATCGCCCCAAGATACGAACGTTTTGAACGGCCGGTGCCTTGGTTGCGCGGTCGGGGGCGCGTCGCTATACTTTTTGTGCCGTGTCGCGCCCGTAGCTCAGAGGATAGAGCACCGGCCTCCGGAGCCGGGTGCGGGGGTTCGATTCCCTCCGGGCGCACCACCCTTTGCTGCCTACTCTTCGGCGGTCGACAGCGCGCTGTGAGGTGCGCCGGGCCTTCGCCGGGATTCCCCGGCGGAGGAGGCGAGGACCGCCGTCCTCCGCGGCCTCGCTGACCGCTGTTTCAGGTCTTCAGGGGCGGAACAAAAGAGAGAGGATTCCCTTGAAGACGTGCAGGCGGTTTTCGGCCTGCTCCCACACCAGGGAACGGGGACCGTCCAGGACGTCGGCTGTCACCTCCTCGCCGCGATGGGCGGGGAGGCAGTGGAGGAAGACGGCCTCGGGGCGGGCCCGTGCCATGAGGGCCGCGTCCACCCGGTAGGGGGCGAAGATCCGCAGCCGTTCCTCCCTCTCCTCCTCGCGGCCCATGCTGGCCCACACGTCGGTGTACACGGCGTGGGCGCCCGCCACCGCCGCGACCGGGTCGTGTCCCACCTCCACCCGGCCGCCCGACCCGGCCGCCACCGCCGCGGCCAGCCGGACCTCCTCGGGCTCGGGCTCATAGCCGGGAGGGCTGGCCACGGCCAGGTCCATGCCCACCAGGGCCGCGGCCATCAGAAGGGAGTGGCAGACGTTGTTCCCGTCGCCCACGTAGGCGAGGCGCAGGCCCCGCCACCGGCCGAAGCGTTCGCGGAGAGTCAGGAGATCGGCCAGGGCCTGGGTGGGGTGGGTGCGGTCCGTCAGGCCGTTGATGACGGGGACGGAGGCATGGCGGGCCAACTCCTCCACCTCCTCCTGGGCGAAGGTGCGCATCAGGATCCCGTCCAGGTAGCGGGAGAGGACGCGGGCCGTGTCGGCTACCGTCTCGCCACGGGAGAGCTGGAGCTCCTCCGGGTCGAGGATCACGGCCTGGCCGCCCAACTGTGCCACGGCCGCCTGGAAGGAGAGACGCGTCCGCGTGGACGGCTTGCGGAAGAGCATGCCCAGCACGCGCCCGCGCAGGGGTTCCTCTGCGCCGCGGGGCAGGCTCCTCCAGCGGGCTGCCTCGGCGAGGATGGCCAGCGTCTCCGCCGGCGAGAGGTCGGAGAGCCGCAACAGGTCCCTTCCCCGCAGGTCGACCTCCCCGGCCGCGTCGGCGCCCAGGAGCCGGCTCACGGTGTCCCCCCTCCCGGCCGCGACGCGCTCACCCCACCCCGCCCCCCTCACCGGGTACGGTCGCCCCTGGGAGCGGGCGGGAGGGCCTCGCCTCCTCCATGCCCACGCCGTGCACGGCGGCGCCGCACCCGGGGCAGCGTCCGTCCACGAGCCTGACCTCCTCCACATAGAAACCCCGCCGAACGATGAGGGGTTCCCCGCACACGGCGCAGGCGGTGTCGTCGTCCCCCGGTCGCCAGGTGTTGCCCACGTAGACATGGTGCAACCGCCGGCGCGCCAGGTCGCGGAAGCGCTCCAGGGTGGCCAAGGGCGTGGGTGGATTCGTCAGCCGGTAGGCGGGGTGGTAACGGGAGAGGTGCAGGGGGATCTCCTGCCCCAATCCCGCTAGCCATGCCACCAGGCCGGTGAACTGCTCCTCGTCGTCGTTCTCTCCCGTGACCACCAGGTGCGTCACCTCCAGGTGGCGACCGGCCCGGTGGATGGCCTCCACCGTGTCCAGGACCGGCCGGAGCAGGCCGCGGCAGACGCGGGTGTAGAAGCCCTCGGCAAAGGCCTTGACGTCCACGTTGAAGGCGTCCACCACGCCCAGGAGGTCACCGAGCGGCGCCGGCGAGAGGAAGCCGTTGGTAACCATGACCACCTTGAACCCTTCGTGGCGCAGGAGAGGCGCCGCGTCCATGATGTACTCGAACCAGAGGCCAGGCTCGTTGTAGGTGAAGGCCACTCCCACGCAGCCCGGGTCCCTGGCGCGGGCGGCCGCCGCGGCGGCGACGAGACGGGCGGGCGGGAGGAGGTCGGTGGGCGCCTCCTCCTGGGAGATGGCCCAATTCTGGCAGAAGGCGCAGGCCAGATTGCACCCGAGGCTTCCGAAGGACAGGACGCGGTGGCCGGGATAGAAGTGGAACAGAGGTTTCTTCTCCACCGGGTCCAGGTGGGCGGCCGCGACCCGGGCGTAATTGACGGCATAGAGCGTTCCCTCGATGTTCCGGCGCGTCCGGCAGTAGCCCGCCTTGCCGGGGGCGATCCGACAGTTCTTGGGGCAGAGCCGACACACCGCCAGGCCGTTCTTGCGCTCATAATATAAGGCCTCGTGCATAATTATGCAAACGCCTCCCCTGCAGACCACCGGCGCGGCGGCCCACCCGCTGACGGAGGGCCCGTCGACGCCGGGCCGGTCTGCCCGCCCTAGGTGAACCGCCTGGTTCGAAACCTGTAGATGGATATCCCCTCCTCGACAGGCGCGATCCCTGCCTTGCGGCAGGCCAGGAGGTACTGTTGGAGCGGCCTGTCCACCCCCTCGAGGGCCGGCAGGAGGAGGCCCCGACGCCTTCCCTTAGCCACGATGACGCCGTATGTCGCTGGGTCCAGGTCCTCCCAGGAGGCTACGGGCTCGGCCGGTTCCAGGATGTCCACGCTCACGCTCAGGTCGGGCAACTCCTCCGGCACGAGCGGCGGAAACCGCGGGTCGGCGGTGGCGGCCGCCACGGCGTTGGCCACGATCTCCTCCAGGAGGGTGGGGCGCACCGGCGCTACGGTGCCCATGCAGCCTCGCAGCCTGCCGTCGGCCTTCAGGGAAACGAACACCCCGCGAGCCTGGGCCAGGAGCTCCGGATCCTCCTCGGTCAGTTCCGGGGCCTCGGCGGCGATGCGCTCGGCCAGACGGTGGGGGTCGGCCTCGCCGTCCTCCAGGAGAAGGGCCAGGGCCCGGCGGGCGACGGCCACGGGAGCGGAGGCACCCTCCCCGGCCGCGGGGCGCCACAGGGCCACGGCGTAACCGACCCCGAAGGGCCCCTCGTAGGAGAGCAGCCGCACCTCGGCGCGGTGCCCCGCCAGGGCGCCGAGGAGGATGCCGAGGCTGGGGAGGGCGTCCTGGCCGGCGCGGGCGGCCAGCTCGGCGGGAAAGTCGAGGAGGTCCTCGGACGCTCCCGACCGGAGGAGTTGTACCAACCGCCGGTCGAAGAGGGGCCCCTCGGGCGCGTAGCCGGCGGGGGCCTGGGGGGTGAGTCGGTGGGAGAGGTCTCCGCTGGCCAGGAGGGCCACGGCCCGCCGCAGACGCTCGGCGGCTCGTCGCAGCGCGGCGCCGTAAGGCGCGGCCTGGCGGGGCGGGCCCCACGGAGGCGTCAGGATGACGCAGGGGCGGAGGGCTCCGCCCCGGCTGAGGAAATACAGGGGTACCAGGGCTCCGTGGTCCAAGCGGTGGGGACGGACCACCCGGACAGCGAGCCCGGCCGCGACGGCTTCGTAGGCCACCGCCTCCGCTAGGTCCCGGTCCAGCTCCACCGTGATCTCGACCTCGGGGGCACCGAACTCGCCGAATCCCCCGGCCAGTCTTTCTCCTGCGTACAGGCAGACGGCCTCCTCGCTCACGGGGCCGTGGGGGGTGACCAGCACCAGGGTGTCGGCGGGAGTGGAGGAGACTTGCCGGGCCAGATCCCCCAGGGCGCGGGCCGTCCGCCGCACCTGTCCCGCCGCCTCCCCGCCCACCTCGGGGACGAGGACGGGGGGATGGGGTACCAGGGCTCCCAGGACTATCCCCGCCACGGGCCTACCCCTCGCCGGGATGATGTGCATCCAGCCGCGCCACCGTTATTATAACGCCAGGCGCCGGCGGCCCGGCCGGGCGTGGGGGTGGAGGGCTTGTTCGATAAGGTGCTGGTGGCCAATCGGGGCGAGATAGCGGTCCGGATCATCCGGGCGTGCCGGGAACTGGGCATCCGCACGGTGGCCGTGTACTCGGAGGCCGACGCGGGCGCCCTCCACGTGGCCTTGGCGGACGAGGCGTACTGCGTGGGCCCGGCCCCGGACGTCCGCAGCTACCTCAACGTGGGTGCCATCCTGGAGGTGGCCGCCCGCACCGGCGCTGAGGCCGTGCACCCCGGCTACGGCTTCCTGGCCGAAAACCCCCACTTCGCCGCCGTCTGCCGCGCCTGGGGGCTGGACTTCATCGGCCCCGATCCGGAGGTCATCGAGCGCATGGGGTCCAAGGCCCTGGCGCGGCAGGCCATGCTGCAGGCGGGGGTGCCGGTGGTGCCGGGGAGCCCGGGCGTCGTGGAGAGTCCAGATGAGGCCCTGGAGATAGCAGCGGACATCGGGTACCCGGTGTTAATCAAGGCCGCAGCGGGGGGCGGCGGGCGGGGTATCCGGGTGGCGGGGACGCCGGGAGAGCTGGAGGAGATGCTGGAGGCCGCCCAGCGGGAGGCAGCCCGCTTCTTCGGCCAGGGGGACGTCTATCTCGAGAGGTTCCTGGAGGATCCCAGGCATGTGGAGGTCCAGATTCTGGCGGATCGGCACGCACACGTGGTTCACCTGGGGGAGCGGGAGTGCTCGGTGCAGCGGCGCCGGCAAAAGATCCTGGAGGAGGCGCCGTCCCCGGCCCTCTCCCCCGCGCAGCGCAGGGCTCTCTGCGAGGCCGCCGTTCGGGCCGCCACGGCCGTGGGGTACAACAACGCCGGCACCGTCGAGTTCCTGGTGGACCGGAGCGGATCCTTCTACTTTTGCGAGATGAACACGCGCATCCAGGTGGAGCACCCCGTGACGGAGATGGTGACGGGCGTGGACATCGTCAAGGAGCAGATCCGGGTGGCGGCCGGGCTGCCGCTGCGTTTCCGCCAGGAAGACGTCCAACCCCGCGGCTGGGCCATGGAGTGCCGCATAACGGCCGAGGACCCGGACAACCGCTTGCTCCCCTCGCCCGGGACCGTCACGGAGCTGGCGCTGCCCGGCGGACCCGGTGTCCGGGTGGACAGCGGGGTGGGGGTCGGCTCCCAGGTGCCGCCCTACTACGACTCCCTCATCGCCAAGGTCATCTGCTGGGGGGAGGACCGGGAGGAGGCGCGGGCCCGCATGGGCCGCGCCCTGCGCGAGCTGCGCGTGGGCGGGATCAGGACCATCGTCCCCCTCCTGGAGGAGATCCTGCGCCATCCGGATTTCACGGCGGGGCAGTACCACACGCGTTTCCTCGAGGAAGCCCTCTTGGCCGCCAGGCGCTGAGCGGGGAACGACGGCAAGGCGGTGACGCGAAAGGGCGACGAGCCCCCTCAGCGCTTGCTGTACTGGGGGGCCTTGCGGGCCTTTTTGAGGCCGTACTTGCGCCGCTCCTTCTCCCGCGGGTCGCGCGTCAGGAGCCCGGCCCGCCGGAGAGTGCGCCGCAGGCTCTCGTCCAGGGTCAGGAGGGCCCGCGCCACGCCGTGGCGGACGGCGCCCGCCTGGCCGGAGAGCCCGCCCCCCTGCACGTTGACCAGGACGTCGTACTTGTCCTCGGTGGCGGTCAGGGCCAGGGGCTGCCGCACCTCAATCTGGTGCCGGCGGCGCGGAAAGTACTCGTCCAGGGGCTTGCCGTTGACGATCACGTTGCCGTTGCCCGGGACCAGCCGCACCCTGGCCACGGCCTCTTTGCGCCTGCCGGTACCCCAGTACTGGACCCTATAACCCATGCCCGGTCTCTCCTCACTTCAAGGGAATCCGTCCGCCGGATCGTCCGGTCCGTCCCCGCCGCCCCGCCCGCGCCCCCGCGGTCAGTCCAGGGGCCACGGCTCCGGCCGCTGCGCCTGGTGCGGATGCTCGGCCCCGCGGTACACGCGCAGCTTGCCCATCATGGCCCGCCCCAGGGCCGTCTTGGGGAGCATGCCGCGCACGGCCTTTTCCATCACGCGCTCGGGCCGGGTCCGCAGGAACTCGCGGTAGGACATCGCCCTCAACCCCCGGGGCCAGCCGGTGTGACGGTAGTAGATCTTTTGGTCCAACTTGCGGCCCGTCAGCACGATCCGGGCGGCGTTGATCACGATGACGTGATCGCCCACGTCCAGGAAGGGGGTGTACTCGGGCTTGTGCTTGCCCTGGAGGAGCCTCGACACGACGGTGGCGACGCGCCCCAGCGGTCTGCCCGCCGCGTCGATGACGTACCACCTGCGCTCGATCTCCCTGGTGTCGGGCACGAAAGTCCTTTGCACCGAAAACCCTCCGCACCTGGCCCGCAGACCCCATCAGCCAAAGGGTCCGGCACCCGCCTGACGGGGGCCGGCGGACCGGGTCAAGTTTAGCCACGGGTGCACCCTCTGTCAAGGCGAGGGGGGTCCCTCCGCACCGCAGCACCGCCGCGGGCCGGAGCGTCCGGGGGTGACCCTCCTCACTCCCTCCCGAGGAGGAGGAGCAGGCCGAGGACGACAAAGGAAAGGCCGGCCGCCGTGCGGAGGGTCTGAACGGGGAGCACCCTCCCGATGACCGACCCGACGGTCACCCCGAGCAAGGCGGCCGCGCAGAGAGCGACCACCGCTCCCAGGAGGACCCACAGCCTATCGTCGCTCCTGGCCGCCAGGAGGACCGTGGTCAGCTGGGTCTTGTCGCCCAGTTCCGCCAGGAAGACGAGGACGAAGGTCCCCAGGAAGGTGCGCCAGTCCATGGCCGCCGACCCGGTCAGGTGGAACGACCCGCCCGGACCCGGTTCTCCGCGCAGGAACGGCAGTAGCCGTAAAACTTGAGCTGGTGGTCGGTGACGCGGAAACCGGTACGGCGTTCCACCTCGTCCTCCAGGGAGTCCAGCAGGTCCTCCCCGAATTCCGCCACGGCCCCACAGGAGACGCAGATGAGGTGGTGGTGATGATGGGCCTCGTCGGCGAACTCGAAACGCGCCCGGCCGTCACCGAAGTCCATCTTGTGCAGTATGCCCAGCTCGGAGAGGAGGTCCAGGGTCCGGTACACGGTGGCCAGGCCGATGTCGGGACTCTCCCGCTTGACCATGTTGTAGACTTCCTCGGCGCTCAGGTGCTCGCCGCTGCTCTTGAGCAGCGCCTGCACCACCAGCTGGCGCTGGGGTGTGAGCTTGTAATCGTGCTCCTGCAGGCGCGCCATGATCTCTTCCAACCGGCTCATGGCCATCGCTCCTTCCCGCGGCGGGGGAACCCTCTGGCGGAGGAGGTGGGATTCGAACCCACGCACGGCCCGCGGCCGCCTTCCGGTTTTCAAGACCGGCCCCTTCAACCGCTTGGGTACTCCTCCGCATCGTCCGGCCACCGGCGCGGCAGCACTTTTCCGCCCCGCGCTGGGTTTTCCAGGTCGATTTCCGGCAAGGCAAGGATAGCACTTCGTCCATGCCAGGGCAAAAGCGCGGGCTCACCCCGTCACCGCGACCGCGTGGCGAAGGCCACCATGGCCACGCCCAGGAGCACGAGGACCAGTCGGGGAAGGGGCAGGCGGTCCGCCAGCCCCGCCACACCGATGGCCGTCGCCAGCACCAGCACCGCCGGTCCGACCATGCCCAGGAAGGCGTTTATCCGGACGGCGTCCTCGAGGCGCCCGAGGCGGTACATGAGATAGGCACCGGTCAGCTCGGCCGTCGCCGACAGCAGCCGCACGGCGATCATCCCCTGGAGGAACGGGTCGCCCGCCATGATCATCCTCAGCCTATGCTGGCGGCGGATCGCCCATCCTGGGGAGAACACACTAAGCCGGAACCGGGACGCGTCCGATCTTTCACCGGCCTTTCATCGGGCCTTAACGACCCTTTAACAGCGGTCGCCTTGAATGGAGAGGGACGTCCCCAACCAGCGTGCGAAGGAGGCGGCGGAGGGTGAGTGCCCTCGGCAGAGTCTGGCTCTTGGCGGTGGCGGTTTCGCTGGCGGCGGCCGGCTGTGCCCGCGGCGGCCAGCCGGGCAAGGCGAGCCTCGCAGGGACCATCCGCGTGGACGGTTCCAGCACCGTCTTTCCCATCACCGAGGCGGTGGCGGAGGAGTTCGGCAAGCTCCATCCCCGCGTGCGGGTCACGGTGGGGATCTCGGGCACGGGCGGGGGCTTCAAAAAGTTCGTGGAAGGGGTGACCGACCTCCAGGACGCATCCCGGCCCATCACGGCTTCCGAGAGGGAGAGGGCCCGGAGGGCGGGCATAGAGTACGCCGAGGTGCCCGTGGGATACGACGGCCTGGCCGTGGTGGTCAACCCGGCCAACGGCTGGGCAGACTGCCTCTCCGTGACCGAGCTCCGCCGCATATGGGAACCCGGCAGCAAGGTGGCGCTGTGGCGCGACGTGCGCCCCGGCTGGCCCGACACCCCCCTGCGCCTCTTCGGGCCCGGAACCGACTCGGGCACCTTCGACTACTTCACCGAGGCGGTGGTGGGCGAGGCCCGCAAGAGCAGGCCCGACTACACGGCCAGCGAGGACGACAACGTCCTGGTGGCGGGCGTGGCGGGTGAGCGGGGTGCCCTGGGCTACTTTGGCTTCGCCTATTACGAGGAGAACAGGGACCGGCTCAAGATCCTGGGCGTGGACGGCGGCAAGGGCTGCGTGGTCCCCGATGCCGACAAGGTGCGGTCGGGAGAGTACCCCCTGGCCCGTCCCCTTTTCCTGTACGTGAACCGCGCCTCCCTCTCCCGCCCGGAGGTCAGGGAGTTCCTGAGGTTCTATCTCCGGGAGGGGCCGGAGCTCGTGCGGCAGGTGGGGTATGTGCCGCTGCCGAAGGAAAGATACGCTGCCTCTCTTAGGGAGCTGGGCCTGGGGCAGTAGCGGCGGGGGAGGTCCCGGCTTGGGCGGCGGGGGGACGGAGAAGCTGACGGAGAGGGCTGAGGCCGGATCCGGCGAGAGGCGCGGGGGCTCCGCCCGCCGGCGCGGCGGGGGAGGGGAGAGGGTCATAACCCTGCTCCTGGGCGCCTCCGCCCTCCTGTCGCTCCTCACCACGGCTGGCATCGTGGCGTCGCTGGCGGTGGAGGCGGCGGGGTTCTTCGCGGCCGTACCCCTCCGGGACTTCCTCACGGACACCGCCTGGACCCCCCTCTTCGCCGAGAAGCACTTCGGCATCCTGCCCCTCCTCGGCGGCACCCTGCTGGTGGTCCTGGGCGCGAGCCTGGTGGCCCTGCCCCTCGGGCTCGGCAGCGCCGTCTACCTGGCCGAGGTGGCCTCTCCCTCCCTCCGGAAGCTCCTCAAACCGGTCCTGGAGGTCCTGGCGGGCATACCTTCCGTCGTCTATGGCTACCTGGCCCTCACCGGCATCACGCCCGTCCTGCGCGCCCTCTGGCCGGAAACCGAGGTCTTCAACGCCGCCAGCGCCAGCCTGGCCATGGGGATCATGATCCTGCCCATGGTCGCCTCCCTGAGCGAGGACGCCCTCGCCGCCCTGCCGCGTTCCCTCCGTGAGGGGGCCTATGCCGTGGGGGCCACCCGGTACGAGGCGGTGAGCCGGGTCCTCGTCCCCGCCGCCGCGTCCGGGATCGTGGCGTCCTTCATCCTGGCCGTGTCGCGCGCCGTCGGGGAGACCATGATCGTGGCCATAGCCGCGGGTTCCACACCCCGCCTAACCCTCAACCCGCTGGAGGGTGTCCAGACCATGACGGGCTACATCGTGCAGGTGACCATGGGCGACGTGCCGGCGGGCTCCCTGGAATACCGAACCGTCTTCGCCGTCGGGCTGAGCCTCTTCCTCATCACCTTCGTCACGAACCTGATCGGCTACCGGGTCGCGGGGAGGCGGGGCTGATGGGGCGGCGGCGCTGGAATGGGGCAGCGGGGCTGATGGGGCGGCGGCGCTTTTCCGGGGAGAGGGCGTGATGCGGAGAGGGCTTTCGTGGCGGCGCCGGGCGGCCGACTGGGCCCTCCACCTCTTGGCCCTTCTGTCGGCGTGGGCGGGGGTGGCCGCCCTGGCACTGCTGCTGGCCAGGATCGTCAGGGCGGCCTGGGGGTGGGTGGACTGGGACTTCCTCACCAGCTTCCCCTCGCGTTTCCCGGCGGAGGCCGGGGTGCTCTCGGCCCTCGCGGGCAGCCTCTGGCTGCTGGCCCTCCTGGTGCCGCTGGCGCTCCCCGTGGGAGTGGGCGCCGCCATCTACCTGGAGGAGTACGCGGCGCGCGGTTTCCTCAGTCGGCTCATCGAGGTCAACATCGCCAACCTGGCGGGGGTGCCCTCCATCATCTACGGGCTCCTGGGGCTGGCCGTCTTCGTCCGCGGCCTCGGCCTCGGCAGGAGCGTGCTGGCGGGCGCCCTCACCATGGCGCTCCTGGTCCTGCCCGTCATCATCGTCTCGGCCCGGGAGGCCGTGCGCAGCGTGCCCGCCTCTCTCCGGGAAGCCTCCTTCGCCCTCGGCGCGACGCGCTGGCATACGGTTCGCCACGTGGTGCTGCCGGCCGCCCTCCCCGGCATCCTGACGGGGGCCATCCTGGCCGTCTCCAGGGCCCTGGGCGAGGCCGCGCCCCTCATCACCATCGGGGCCCTGACCTTCGTGGCCTTCGTGCCGGCCGGTCCCCTGGACCCTTTCACCGTCCTGCCCATCCAGATCTTCAACTGGACCTCCCGCCCCCAGTCCGACTTTCAGCACGTGGCGGCGGCGGGGATCGTGGTGCTGCTGGCCGTGCTGCTGGCGGCCAACGCGGGGGCCATCTGGCTCCGCAACCGTTACCAAGGGCGCGGCGGATGGTAGACTCTTAGACTTGGGTGACCCACGTGGACGAGGCCCCCATCCTGGAGACGCGCAGGCTCTACCTTTACTACGGTTCCAGCCCTGCCCTCAAGGGGATAGACCTCCACATCCGGCCGCGCCAGGTGACGGCCGTCATCGGCCCCTCCGGCTGCGGGAAGAGCAGCCTCCTCCGCTGCTTCAACCGGATGAACGACCTGATCCCGGGGGTCCGCCTGGAGGGGGACGTGCTCTTCCAGGGCCAAAGCATCTACGGCAACGGGGTGGACCCCACCGACATCCGCTACCGCATCGGCATGGTGTTCCAAAAGCCCAATCCTTTCCCCAAGACGATCTATGACAACGTGGCCTTCGGGCCGCGCATCCACGGCTGGCGGCGGCGGCAGCTGGACGAGGTGGTGGAGCGCTCGCTGCGCCGGGCCGCCCTCTGGGAGGAGGTCAAGGACCGGCTGCGGGAGAGCGCCCTGGCTCTCTCCGGCGGCCAGCAGCAGCGGCTCTGCATCGCCCGGGCCCTGGCCCTGGAGCCGGAGGTGCTCCTCATGGACGAGCCCACCTCGGCCCTGGACCCCGCCGCCGCCGGCAAGATCGAGGACCTGATCTCAGAGCTCAAGCGGCACTACACCATCGTCATCGTCACCCACAACATGCAGCAGGCGGCGCGGGTGGCGGACGTCACCGCCTTTTTCCTGAACGGCGAGCTCATCGAGATGGGCCCCACGGCGCAGATCTTCACGCGGCCCGCCGACCGCCGCACCGAGGACTACGTGACGGGTCGCTTCGGCTGAGCGGGCGCCGCGCGCGGCACCACCTCGCCGCTCCGTTGGCGTTCGCGGCTTGTTGCGTGCCGTGGCCGCCGCGCGCCCGCGCCTTGCGCCGCGCACCACGCGCGCGCCAAGTTGTCGGCGACCGACGACCGTGCTAAGATACCTTTGCTTTTTGCGCGGCTTCCTTTCGTGCGCTTGCGGGGCAGGCGGGGACGGGGAAGGGTGACCGAGCGGCCGAAGGTAGCTGCCTGCTAAGCAGTTGGGGGCGCAAGCCCCCCGCGGGTTCGAATCCCGCCCCTTCCGCCATTCAGTGCGCCCTTAGCTCAGCGGACCAGAGCGGCTGACTACGGATCAGCAGGCCGGGGGTTCGAATCCTCCAGGGCGCACCA
>CAYXQP010000003.1:0-35136 GCA_964467515.1 uncultured Eubacteriales bacterium
CCGTGGAAACGCCTGTTCCAGCTCCTCGCGGCTGTTGCAGCGGCGAATGCCGCGGCCGCCTCCCTGGCCGCCAGGAAGACGCCGTAGGCAGCCGTCATCCCCAGCGCCGGGGCGCCCCGCACCACCATGTCGGCCACCGCCCGCGCCACCTCGGCGGCGGTGCGGCAGTCCACGTACCTCTCCTCGCCGGGCAGGCCGCGCTGGTCCAGCAACCGCAGGCGGATGCCGGCCGCGTCCTCCACGAGGGCCACGGGACGCAGCTCCCCCTCCCCGCCCCGGCCGGCTCCGTCAGCCACGGCGCCCGCCCCCTCCTCCGGCGGCGAGAAAGCGCCACAGGCGGGCCAGGAAGAGGACCCGCGCCGTCTCCTCCACCAGCTCGGCCCGGTGAAAGGCCTCCCGCAGGGAGGAGCCCCAGGCCACGACGCCGTGCCTCTCCAGGAGCACGGCGGCGTTGCCCCGCACGCGGGGCGCCACCGCCTCCGCCAGGGCGCGGCTGCCGGGGGGCGCGTACGGCACGAGGGGCACGCGGCCCAGGAGCATCTCCGCCTCCGTCGTCAGCGACACCAGGTCCTCGCCCACCAGGGCCAGGGCCGTGGCGGCCGGGGAGTGGGTGTGGACGACGGCGCCAACCCCTGCGTCGGCGCGGTAGACGGCCAGGTGGAGATCCAACTCCGATGAGGGGCGTCCCTCCGCCGTCCCGCCCTCCAGGTCCACGGGCACCAGGCTGTCGCCGGTCACCTCGCCCAGGGAAACCCCCGTGGGCGTCACCAGCACGCGGCTGTCCAGGCGCGCGCTGACATTGCCGGCCACCGAGACCACCAGACCGCGCTCGTAGAGGCGCCGGCAGACATCGGCCAGCTCCGCCCTCAGGGCCTCCTCGCCCCCCTGCGGGGGCGCCGCCGGCGAGGGCGACGAAAGCGGCGCCTGGCTCAGGATCCCACCACCTCCTGCAGGAAATAGCGGTGCAGCCGCGCGTCGTCGGTGACCTCGGGGTGGAAGGCGGCGGCCAGCAACCGGTCCTGGCGGCACAGGACGGCCCTGCCGTCCAGGGAAGCGAGGACCGTCACGCCCGGTCCCACCCGCTCCGCGTACGGCGCCCTTATGAAGACGGCGCGCACCGGCCCATCCCCCAGCGCGGGCACGGCCAGGTCCACCTCGAAGCTCTCCCTTTGCCGCCCGAAGCCGTTGCGCTGCACAACCATGTCCATGAGCCCCAGAAGGGGCTGCCGCTCCCCCGCCAGCGTGGCCGTCCCCGCGGCTTCCTTGGCCAGGAGCACCATGCCGGCGCAGGTGCCCAGGATGGCCATGCCCTCTCCGGCCCGCCGCAGGATGGGAGCCCGCAGGCCGAAGTCCACCATGAGCCTTCCCATGGTGGTGCTCTCTCCACCCGGGATGACGAGACCATCCAGGTCCTCCAGGTCGGAGGGGCGCCGCACCAGGATGGTGCGGGCGCCGCAGTCGTGCAGCATGAGCTGGTGCTCGCGGAAATCACCCTGCAGAGCCAGCACGCCGATCTTCACGTCTCGCTCCTCCCCGGCTCCGCGCCTCCGGCCGGCCCGCCGCCGTCCCGGCCCGAGGGCGCCTCCACCTTCACCAGCCGCGCTCCTGCATGCGCTGCGCGGGTGCCACGGCCGCCATCTCGATGCCGGGCATGGCCTCTCCCAGGTCCCGCGACACCTCCGCCAGCACGGCCGGGTCGTCGTGGTAGGAGACGGCCGCCACGATGGCCCTGGCCCGCCGCGCCGGATCGGCCGACTTGAAGATGCCCGAACCCACGAAGACCCCGTCGGCCCCCAGCTGCATCATGAGGGCGGCGTCCGCCGGCGTGGCCACGCCCCCGGCGGCGAAGTTGACGACGGGCAGCCGCCCCAGGCGCCGCACCTCCCGCACCAGGTCCACGGGGGCGCCCAGCTGGCGGGCCTCGGCGACCAGCTCCTCCTCGCCCAGGCTCGCCACCCGCCGTATCTGCTCGTTGACCCGCCGCAGGTGACGAACGGCCTCCACCACGTTGCCCGTCCCCGGCTCCCCTTTGGTGCGGATCATGGCCGCCCCCTCGGCGATGCGGCGGAGGGCCTCGCCCAGGTCCCTGGCCCCGCACACGAAGGGCACCGTGAAGGCGTGCTTGTTGACGTGGTACGACTCGTCGGCCGGGGTGAGGACCTCGCTCTCGTCCACGTAGTCCACGCCCAGGGCCTCCAGGATCTGCGCCTCCACGAAGTGCCCGATGCGGACCTTGGCCATGACCGGTATGGTGACGGCCTCCATGATGCGCAGGATGACCGAGGGGTCGGCCATGCGCGCCACGCCGCCCGCCGCCCGGATATCGGCCGGCACGCGCTCCAAGGCCATGACGGCCGCCGCTCCCGCCTCCTCGGCCACGCGGGCCTGCTCCGGCGTGGTCACGTCCATGATGACGCCGCCCTTGAGCATCTCGGCCAGGCCGCGCTTGACACGCCAGGTTCCTATCTCCCTGCCACCTTCGCCCTCCCGCGCCACCCTGGACCCCTCCCCGTGAAACCGCCGCCCCCGCAGCGCCGGGTCACGACGGCGAACCACTTACGCCCGCGCAAGAACCGGATCGGCCGCCGGGACGAAGCAAAGGCTTCCGCCCTCTCCGGCCAGCATAAGACATACGGTAACGGTGCGCTCTCGGCAAGACCGGCGGACCTCGGTCGCGTCGGTGCGGGCGGCGGGGCCTGTCGGAGGCGGGATCGCCCTCTACAGCGAGGGTACGGTAAACCGCATCGCATCCTTTCGCAAAAACCCTTGTGGCGTCCCGAAAAGGACGAAAAAACAGCCATGCCGCCGACACATCCATCGGGAGGGGCCAGTTTGCGGGCGCGACTTCGGACTGCCAGCGTGACCTTCAAGTTCGTGTTGCCGGTGGCGGCCTGCACCCTCGCCATCCTGGGTCTGGTGGCGGCCGTCCTCGGCTTCCTCCAGAAGTCGGCGGCCGAGGAGGAGGTGCGGCAGGAGGCCCGTCTCATCGCGGCCCAACTCGGCACCGTCCAGGCGTACATCACCGAGCACTACGTGAACCCCGTCCTCCGGGCCGGCGCCGGTGTCGCCCTACCGCCCCCGCCCGTGGCCATCATCGAGATCTCCCGGCAATTGTCCCGGCAGGGCCAGTTCGAGGCGCGGCTCATCAACGCCCGCCCCCGCAACCCGCGTAACGCTCCCCGGGACGACTTCGAGCGGACGGGGCTGGCCCGCCTGGCCCGGGGCGAGGCGGCCTACGAGCGGTTCGAGAGGATCGACGGCAAGCTCTACTACCGCCGCCTCACCCCCTACGTCGCCCTGGTGGAGGGCTGCTCCACCTGCCACCCCGGCGCGCGCCAGGGGGACGTCCTTGGCAACCTCTCCCTGGCCATCCCCTATGACCGCAAGGCGCAGGCCGTCGCGGCCAACATGCTGGCCCTGGGGGGAGGCGCCGTCACCCTGGCGGCGGCCCTGGTCCTCCTGATCTGGGCGGCCATGCGCAGGACGGTGGTCACGCCCCTGCGCGCCTTGGCCGAGACGGCCGGCCAGGTGGCCGCCGGGCACCTGGACGTTCCCGCGGTCGCCGTCCGGAGCGAGGACGAGATCGGTCGCGTGGCCGCTTCCTTCAACGGGATGCTGGCCAGCCTGCGGGAGATGCTGGGCCGCATCCAGTCGGCCGGCGAGAGGGTGGCCGCCGCCGGCGAGGACGTGGCGGCGGCCGTGGATCGCGTCAGCCATTGCACGCGGGAGATCACGGCGGCCATCCGCCAAGTGGCGGAGGGAGCCTCAAGCCAGGAGGCGGGGGCCGAGGAGGCCTGCGCCATCGCCGAGCAGCTCCGCCAGGCCACCGACCAGATCGCCGAGGGGGCCCAGTCCCAGGCCGGGGCCGTGGAGAACACGCAGGCCGCCATGCACCAGATGGCGCAGGCCGTGGACCAGGTGGCCCGACTGGCGCAGGAGGTGGCCACCCGGGCCGCCGAGGCCCTCGCCGTCGCCGAGCGGGGCGGCGCGGCGGTGACGGAGACGGTGGCCGGCATGGCGCGCATCCGCACCACGGCCCTGGAGGCGGCGAGCCGCGTCGAGGAGCTGGGACGGCACTCCCAGCAGATCGGAGAGATAGTGCAGGCCATAGGGAACATAGCCGATCAGACGGACCTCCTGGCCCTCAACGCCGCCATCGAGGCGGCCCGGGCCGGCGAGCACGGGCGCGGCTTCGCCGTGGTGGCGGAGGAGGTCCGCAAGCTGGCGGAGCGGTCGGCCCGGGCGACCCGGGAGATAACGGCCCTGGTGGAAACCATCCGCCGCGGTGTCGAGGCGGCGGTGGCCGCCATGGACGCGGCCACGCGGGAGGTGGCGACGGGCACCGAGCTGGCCTCCGCCGTCGGCTTGGGGCTCCAGGACATCCTCCAGGCCATGCGCGACACCAACCTGCAGGTGCAGAACATCTCCGCCGCCGCCGAGGAGATGACGTCCGGGGTCAACGAGGTGGTGCGCTCCGTGGACCAGGTGGCCCGCGTCACCGAGCAGCACGCGGCCGCCACCGAGGAGATGGCGGCCTCCACGGTCCAGGTGGCCGACTCGGTCCGGGAACTGGCGGCCGTCTCCCACCGGACGGCAGCCGCCGCCGAACAGGTGGACTCCTCCACCCGGGGCGTCACCTCGTCCAACGACCTGACGCGGGCGGCGGCGGAGGCCTTGACCGCCACGGCCCGCGAGCTCCGGTCCCTGGTCGGCCGCTTCCGGTTGTGAGCGGACTCCGGCCGCCGCCCCGGCCGCAGGCCGTCCCGACGGCGGTGCGGCGTCGCCCCGCGGCGCCGCCCGGCTTCCCTCAGTCCTCCGTCTCCACGGTGGCGATGGCCACCACAGCGTCGCCCTGCTCCAGGCGCATGAGCAGGACGCCCTGGGCGTCCCGCCCCTGCCGGGAGATGCCCGCCACGGCCTGGCGCGTGACGACGCCGCGGCCGGTGATGAGCAGCACCTCGTCCCCCTCCTCGACGGAGCGGGCGGCCACGATGGGGCCGTTCTTGGCCGTCACGCGGAGGGTCCTGATCCCCTTGCCGCCGCGTCCCTGGCGCCGGTAAACGGACCAGGGCGTCCGCTTGCCGTAGCCCCCCTCCGTCACCACCAGGAGATCCCCCTCCCCTGCCAGGACCAGGGCCACCACCCGGTCGTCCCCCCGGAGGGAGATGCCGCGCACGCCGCGGGCGGTCCGCCCCATGGGCCGCACGTCGCTCTCCGGGAAGCAGATGGCGAGCCCCAGGCGACTGACCAGGGCCATGTCCCGGTTGCCGTCCGTCAGGCGGGCGCCGATCAGCTCGTCCCCCTCCTCCAGGGTCAGGGCGATCATGCCGCCGCGCCGGAGGCTGGCGAACTCGGCCAGGGGCGTCCTCTTGACGAAGCCGCGCCGGGTGGCGAGGAAGAGGTAAGGCCCGGCGCCCTCCACCGCGTCTGCCCCACCCTCCTGGGTGCCGACCTCCTCCGCCGCCGCGCCGTGCCCGTCTCGAGCCGGGCCCGCGCCCCCTCTCTCCTCCTCGGTCCGGACCAGCTCCTCGAAACCGCGCACGGGGACGACGGCCTGCACCTTCTCCCCCTCCTCCAGGGGTAGCAGGTTGACCAGCGCCGTTCCCCTGGCCGCCCGACCGGCCTCGGGCAGCTCGTGCACCCGCAGGCGGTAGACGCGTCCCCGGCTGGTGAAGAAGAGGAGCCAGTCCAGGGTCGAGGCCACGTAGATGTCGGCCACCCAGTCCTGCTGGCGCGTCGTCATGCCCACCACGCCCCGCCCCCCCCGCAGCTGTCTGCGGTAGGTGTCGAGCGGCAGGCGCTTGACGTACCCGCCGAAGGAGAGGGTGACGACGTTGGGCTCGTCGGCCACCAGGTCCTCCACGCCGAGATCGGCGGCCGCCGCCGTGACCTGGGTGCGACGGGGGTCGGCGAACCGCTCCTTCACCTGGAGGAGCTCCTTGCGGATGACGCCGAAGAGCATGCGCTCGCTGGCCAGCACCGCCCGCAGGTACTCGATGGTGCGCCGGACCTCCTGGTACTCCTCCTCGATCTTCTCGCGCTCCAGGCCCGTGAGGCGTTGGAGCCGCATGTCCAGGATGGCCTGGGCCTGCTCTTCGCTGAGGCCGAACTGCTCCCTCAACCCCGCCCGCGCCTCGTCGGGGGTCCGGGAGGCCCGGATGAGGGCGATGACGGCGTCGATGTGGTCGAGGGCGATCCGCAGCCCCTCCAGGATGTGGGCCCGCTCCTCGGCGCGGGCCAGCTCGTAGCGGGAACGGCGGGTGACCACGTCGCGCTGGTGGTCCACGTAGTGCCGCAGGGCCTCGCGCAGGGTCAGGACCCGCGGCTGGCCGTCCACCAGGGCCAGCAGGATGACGCCGTAGTTGACCTGCATCTGGGTGTGGTGGTAGAGCTGGTTGAGCACCACCTGGGCGTTGGCCCCCCGCGCCAGCTCCACCACCACGCGGGTTCCCGTCCGGTCCGTCTCGTCCCGCAGCTCGGCGATGCCCTCCACCCGCCGGTCCCGGGCCAGCTCGGCGATCCGCTCCAGGAGCCGGGCCTTGTTGACCTCGTACGGAAGCTCCGTGACGACGATCCGCCAGCGCCCGCCCCTCCCCTCCTCGATGGTGGCGCGCGCCCGCAGGGTGATGGTGCCGCGCCCCGTCTCGTAGGCGCGGGCTATTCCCTCCCGCCCCAGGATGAGGCCCCCCGTGGGGAAGTCGGGCCCCCGGACGATGCGCATGAGGTCCTGGTTGGTGAGGTGCGGGTTGTCTATGAGGGCCACGACGGCGTCCACGATCTCGCCCAGGTTGTGGGGCGGGATGTTGGTGGCCATGCCCACGGCGATGCCGGAGGAGCCGTTGACCAGCAGGTTGGGGAAGCGCGCCGGCAGCACCACCGGTTCCGTGGTCGTCCCGTCGAAGTTGGGCTGGAAGTCCACGGTGTCCTTGTCCAGGTCGCGGAGCAGCTCCATGGCCAGGCGCGAGAGCCGAGCCTCGGTGTACCGCATAGCAGCTGGTGGGTCACCGTCTACACTGTTGTGGACGAAGACGCCGGCGTCGAGAAGGAAATTATGGTGATAATCGACCGTTATATCGTACACGTCTGCCCGTTCGGCCAATCTCCGAACGGCCACAACTCTATGGTTATGGGTGCGCGCCTCCCGGAGGAGGTCCTCGATGTCTGCCAAATAGCCCATGGCCTTGCTGAACCGAGGCACCCACGGCGGCCTGCGGCTATCGAAGAGTTCGGCGCTCAGACGTCTAATCCGCAGATATTCCTGTGTCCCGCGACGCACCGGCGCCATATCGAAATAGCCCGCCATGAGGCTGTCTGCCGGGGTGAGGTTCCGGGCCTCCTTGTACGTCCCGTCCCGCAGCATGAAACGATGGTCTGGGGTGCAACGAATTCGCACCCCGTTATCCAACAGGACCTCGACGATCTCGGCGTTCAGACGAGTCACCCGGGCGTTACGCCCTTCGGCGATAACGATACGTCCCTCACCGTTTACCGAATAGACGTAGAAACGGGCATCAGGACCCAGAGCCGCAAGTTCCGCAAGGGTAGGGCTGGTTCCATCGGCCAACCGAACCCTGGTATCACCCGTAAAACAACCCATGTTGCCATGCCCGTCGACGAGCGGGTAGCGGAGGGTGAAGTCCTGCGCCATGCGCACCAGGGCGTCGTAGACGGCGGCGTCGCCGTGCGGGTGGTAGTTGCCCAGCACCTCGCCCACCGTCTTGGCCGACTTGCGGTAGGGCCGGTCGGGCGTGTTGCCCGCCTCGCCCATGGCGTAGAGGATGCGCCGCTGGACCGGCTTAAGACCGTCCCGCACGTCGGGCAGGGCGCGGCTGACGATGACGCTCATGGCGTAATCCAGGTAGGACTGGCGCATCTCCTCGGAGATGTCGCGCGGGACGATCCTGGTCTCCGAAACGGCCACTCCTCACTCCCCCTTTACCGGCTCGCGCCCCCCTCGGGCCGACCCCTCCCCGCTGCCGTCGGGTGCCGCCGGCCGCGGCCGGGGCCGGCGCCGGCGCCCCGGGACTCAACCGATGGTGTCCAGGTTGCGCACCTCGCGGGCGTGGGCCTGGATGAACTCGCGCCGCGGCTCCACCTGGTCGCCCATGAGGGTGCTGAAGAGCCGGTCCGCCTCCAGGGCATCCTCCACCGTGACCCGGAGGAGGGTGCGGGCCGCGGGGTTCATGGTGGTCTCCCAGAGCTGCTCGGCGTCCATCTCTCCGAGACCCTTGTACCGCTGGATCTCCACCAGGTCCGCGTCCACGGACCCGTCGGCCCGCATGGCCCCCACCTCCCGCAGCGCCGCGTCCCGCTGCTCGTCCGAATAGGCGTACCGGACCTGACCCTTGCCCTTGCCGCGCTTGACCTCGATCCGGTAGAGGGGCGGCTGGGCCACGTAGACGTAGCCCGCCTCGAGAAGGGGCCGCATGTGGCGGAAGAAGAAGGTGAGGAGGAGGGTGCGGATGTGGCTTCCGTCCACATCGGCGTCGGTGAGGAGGATGACCTTGTGGTACCTCAGCCGCGCCGGGTCCAGCTCCTCCCCGATGCCGGCGCCCAGGGCCGTGATGATGGTGCGGATCTCCTCGTGGGCGAAGACCTTGTCCAGCCGGGCCTTCTCCACGTTGAGGATCTTGCCCCGCAGAGGGAGGACGGCCTGGGTGCGGCGGTCGCGGCCCTGCTTGGCGCTCCCGCCCGCCGAATCGCCCTCCACGATGAAGAGCTCCGCCTCCTCGGGATTGCGGACGGTGCAGTCGGTGAGCTTGCCGGGGAGGGAGGTGATCTCCAGGCCGCCCTTGCGGCGCACCAGCTCCCGCGCGCGCCGCGCCGCCTCCCGCGCCCGCGCCGCCGTGACGGCCCGGTCCACGATGGTGCGCCCCACGGCCGGGTTCTCCTCAAGAAAGGCGGCCAGCCCCTCCCCCACCACCGAGTCCACGAGGCCCCTGATCTCGCTGTTGCCCAGCTTGGTCTTGGTCTGGCCCTCGAACTGGGGGTCCAGCAGCTTGACGGAGATGATGGCCGTCAGCCCCTCGCGGATGTCCTCGCCCGAGAGGGCATCCTGGCCGTTTTTGAGGGCGCCGACCCGGCGGGCGTAGTCGTTGATGACCCGCGTCAGGGCCATCTTGAGCCCCGTCTCGTGGGTGCCGCCCTCCTGGGTGCGGATGTTGTTGGCGTACGAGTAGATGCTCTCGGCGTAGGAATCCGTGTACTGGAGGGCCGCCTCTACCTCGCAGCCCTCCCTCTCCGCCCGCAGATAGATGGGACGGGGATGCACGGGCTGGCGGTTGCGGTTGATGTACTCCACGAAGGAGGCGATGCCGCCGCGAAAGAGAAACCTCCGCCAGGCGCCCGTCCGCTCGTCCGCTATGGCCAGGAGGAGGCCCCGGTTGAGGAAGGCCAGCTCCCGCAGCCGCTGGCACAGGGTCTCGTAGTCGAACCCGGTCTCCGGAAAGATGAGTCCGTCGGGGACGAAGGTGACGGTGGTGCCCCGCTCGTCCGTGTCGCCCACGCGCTCGACGCCGGTGACGGGCCGGCCCCGCTCGTACCGCTGGCGGAAACGGCCCCCCTCGCGCCTGACCTCCACCTCCAGCCACTCCGAGAGGGCGTTGACGACCGAGACGCCGACCCCGTGCAGGCCGCCCGACACGCGGTATCCCTTGCCGTCGAACTTCCCGCCGGCGTGCAGCATGGTGAGGGCCACCTCGACGGCCGGACGCCCCACCTGTGGGTGCACCCCCACCGGTATGCCGCGGCCGTTGTCGGTGACGGAGACGCTGCCGTCGCGGCCGAGGCGGACCTGGATCTCGGTGCAGAAGCCGGCCAGGGCCTCGTCCACGCTGTTGTCCACCACCTCGTACACCAGGTGGTGGAGGCCGCGGGCGTCGGTGCTGCCGATGTACATCCCCGGTCGGCGACGGACGGCCTCGAGCCCCTCGAGGACCTGGATCTGGGCCTCGTCATAGGTCAGTGTCTCGTCCGGCACCGGGGGCCCCCTCTTCCCTTGTCGAACCCGGCGCGCGAGGGCGACCGGCGAACCGGCGCGCGCAGCACGCGCACATCCTCCACCACCGGCCGGCCCACGGCCGCGTTGACGCGGTCCACCAGCAGGTTCTTGTGGAGCAGTATCTCGCCGCCCCAGACGGGATGCTCCACCTCCAAGACCAGGGTCCCCTTGCGGACGGCCACGGCGCGGGCATGGGCCCCGAGGACGGGGCCCAGCACCTCCCCAGCGGCGGAGACGGCCCTTTCCTCGTCCCAGCGGCGACTCCAGCCCCGCTCCTCAGCCAGCGCCGCCAAGAGCGATCCCAGCGAAGACATGCCCCGTCCCACCGGCAGGCCTGATCTCCCCTTCCTCCACAGTAAAGTAAGTTCCCCGTCCCGGCGGCAACTCCTCCCCCGGTGGCGCCGCGGCGGCGGTGAGGAAGACCTGCGGCCACTCCTCCAGGCGCTGCAGGAGCCGCCCCCGCCGGTGCGCGTCCAGCTCGGCCAGGACGTCGTCCAGAAGCAGGAGGGCGCGACGGCCGCCCGTCTCCTCCAGGAGCCGCGCCGCCGCCAGCTTGAGGGCGAGGAGCAGGGTCCGGCGCTGCCCGCGCGAGGCGTACAGCCTGGCCTCCCGGCCGTTGATGGCCAGGATGACGTCGTCCCGGTGCGGACCCACCGTGGTGAACCCGCAACCGATGTCGGCGGCGCGAGCTGCCGCCAGGGCCGCCAAGTACGCCCCTTCCTCCTGCCCCTCCTCCGCCCCGGCCAGCCATGCGGGCTCGTAGGAGAGGCGGACCATCTCGCCCTCCGCGAGACCGAGGTGCTCATCGGCCACCAGGCCGGCCAGGCGCTCAAGGAGGCGCCGGCGCAGCCGCGCCAGGGCCGCCGCGTGGCCGGCCATCTGCTCGTCCCACACGGTCAGGAGGCTGTGCCCGCAGCCCGGACGGCCCGACCGGAGGAGGTGGTTGCGCTGCTCCAGGCAGGACCTGAATCCCTCCCAGTGGAAGAGGTGCTCCGGCCAGCAGCGGGAGCCCAGCTCGTCCAGCCAGGCGCGCCTCAGGGCGGGTCCCCCGCTCACTATGCCTATCTCCTCGGGGCAGGCATAGACTACCGGGAACCGCCGTCCCAGGTCGACGCCGGCAATCCTCTTTCCATTGAGCCAGTGGCTGCGCCCCTCCGCCGCCACGCGGGCGGCCAGGTCCGCGGACGCCGGCCCCCGCCCCACCGAGGCGCGGAGACGAGCCTCGGCCTCGCCGAAGGAGACGAGGCCCGCGTCGCCCCGCGTGCGCGGCGAGCGCCCCTGGCACAGGAGGTGGACGGCCTCCAGGAGGTTGGTCTTGCCGGCGCCGTTCGGACCGCGGAACACCAGCAGGCCGCCGGGGAGAACGAGCTCGAGGGTCCGGTAGTTCCTGAAGTGGCTGAGCGTCAGGCTCTCAACGCGCAGGCTCCCGCTCCCCCCCGTCGTGCCCCGCCGCCACCACGGCGGTGCCCCACCCCGCCACCGTCACCTGGTCGCCCGCCGTGAGGCGCCGGGCCCGCCTCCTCTCAGGGAAGCCGTTGACCAGGACGCGCCCCTCCTGGACCATTTGCTTGGCCTGGCCCCCCGTGCGGGCCGCGCCCGCCCACTTGAGGAACGCTCCCAACTCTATGGCGGTCCCGCGGATGGCGACAACCCGCCGCTCCGGCGGCAATCAGGCACCCTCCTGGGGCCGCATGGGCATCACGGCGTAGAGGTAGCTATCATCGTCGCCGACGACCCTGGCCGCCGAGAGGGGACCGCTCAGCTCGAGGCGCGCCGTCTCTCCCGGCGCGTATTCGATCCCGTCCCGGAGGAAGGCGGCATTGAAGATGGCCTCCACCGCCTCCCCCTCGCAGGGCCACGGCAGTTCCTCGCGGGCGGAGCCGATGCCGCTGGCGCTGGCGGTGAGGGCGAGACCCTCGTCCCGGCAGTGCAGGGTGACGGCCGGCGGACCCAGGGAGGGATCGCCGATCACGGAAACTCTCTCCAAGGCCCTCAAAAAAGCGTCGCGCACAACGGTGACGCGCGTCGGGTATTCCTTGGGCAGCATGGCCAGCACCGCCGGAAACGAGCCCTCCAGCACGCGGGAGACGAGCCGGAGGCCGGGAGCGGAGAAAGACACCTGGTTGGTGCCGGCCCGCACCTCGACGTCACCGCCCGGCCAGCGGAGCCGCGTCAGCTCCGCCACGGCCCTGGCCGGCAGCACGATGGCCACGGGCCCACCCTGCACCGCCGCCGGCAATCGCCGGTGGGCGATGCGGTAGCCGTCGCTGGCGAGAGCCTCCAGGCCGTCCTCGCCCAGCGTCAAGAGCACCCCCGTGAGAATGGGGCGACCCTCGTCCCGCGCCGCCGCCACCACAGCCGTCCCCAGCACCTCCCCCAGAGCTGCCAGGGGCGCGACGGCGTGTACGGCGTCCTCCGGTTCCCCCAGGGCGGGAAAGTGATCGGGCGACAACCCCTGGATCTCGAAGTAAGCCGCCCCTCCGCGCACCGTGAGAATGGTGGAGCCCTCCTTCCCAAGACCGAACTCCACCCTGCCCGCCTCCAGGCGACGGGCGATCTCAGCCAGGTACCGTGCCGGCACCACCACGGCACCCGGAACCTGCACGTCCGCCTCCACCGCCGCCTCCACACCCAACTCCATGTCGGTGGCGACCACCCGCAGGTGCCCGTCGGCAGCCTCCAAGAGGAAGCCGCTCAGCGCGGGCAGGGAGGTGCGCGCCGGCACGGCTCGCACTGCGTTCTGCAAGGCCCCCGCCAGGCCCGCATGGTCGATGTGAAGGCGCATCCTTTCCTCACCACCGTCAGGGAAGGCAATCTCGCCGGAAGTCTTCGGCGCACGGGCGGCCAAACCCTTCCGTGGCTCGCGGGCGGCTCGGGCTGATTCGGTGGTCCTTACACTGTTTTAGTTTTGATGTAGGTAGCAGCCGTTAGCAGGTGTGTGGAAAAGGTGGGTCGGTTGCGGCGAGTCCTTTGCGGGCGTTGGGCGCGTGGGTGTGGAGAGCGGGGTGGACAGCCGGTGGAGGCTGTGGGGAGGAAGGGGGAGAGCAGCTTGGTTTCCCGCGGCGGGCTTGCTCTGTCCACAGGCTATCCACGCGATTGTCCACGGTGGTTGGGGAGGGCGAGAGGGTGGGGATCGGGGGCGGTCGGTCAGCCGAGGAGGCGCTTTTTGAGGATGTTTACGGTGTTGGCCAGTTGGGGGTCTTGTTGTATCTCGGCGGCTATCTTTTCGCAGGCGTGGAGGACGGTGGTGTGGTCGCGGCCGCCAAACTCGTCGCCGATGACGGGGAAGGAGGACTCGGTGAGGAGGCGCGTGAGGTACATGGCCACGTGGCGGGGGAAGACGAGGTTGCGGCTGCGGTTGCGGACCTTGAGGTCGTGCACGGTGAGGCCGAAGTGCTCCGCCACAACCTCCTGAATGAGACGAATGGAGAGCTGCTTCTGGGGAAGGCGGGGGAGGAAGTCGCGCAGGGCGTCCTCGGCGACGGAGAGCGTCAGGGGCCGTTGGTGAAAGGCGCAATAGGCCACGATCCGCACGAGGGCACCCTCCAGCTCCCGGATGTTCGTCGGGATGCGCTCGGCGATGTACTGCAGAATCTCGTCGGGCACGGCCAGGGACTCGAGCTGCGCCTTTTTCTGCAGGATGGCGATGCGCGTCTCCAGATCGGGCGGCTGGATGTCGGAGATGAGCCCCCACTCGAAACGGGACCGGAGGCGTTCCTCGATGGTCGGGATGTCCTTGGGCGGGCGGTCGCTGGAGAGGACGATCTGGCGCCGGGACTCGTGCAGGGTGTTGAAGGTGTGGAAGAACTCCTCCTGGGTCGTCTCCTTGCCGGCTATGAACTCCACGTCGTCGATGAGGAGGACGTCCACGTCGCGGTAGCGGTGGCGGAACTCGTGCTGCCTCCCTTCGCGGATGGCCGTGATGAGCTCGTTCGTGAACTTCTCCGAGGAGACGTAGGCCACGCGGGCCCCCTGGTTGCGCTTGAGGATATGGTGGGCGATGGCCTGCATGAGGTGGGTCTTGCCGAGACCGACGCCGCCGTAGATGAAGAAGGGGTTGTAGGCCCGGCCGGGGGCCTCGGCCACGGCCAGGGAGGCGGCGTGGGCGAGGCGGTTGCCGGAGCCCACGACGAAGGTATCGAAGGTGTAGCGCGGGTTGAGGGCGTGTTGCGGCTCGGCCGGCTGCTGGCCGCCCGGCTCGCCTGGGGGGTGCTCGTCGACGCGGTCGCCCTCGCCGTCCGGGGGCACCACGAACTCGAGACGGACGTCCCGCTCCAGACAGACGGAGAGCACCGTGCGCAGCTGATCCGTCATCCTTTCCTGGATGTAGGTCCTGGCGAAGCGGTTGGGCACGGCGAGGAGGAGCACGTCGTCGTGGAGGGCCACCGGCCGCGCCGCCCGCAGCCACTGGGAGAGACCGTGGCCGGGGATCTCGGGCGAGAGGATTTCGAGAGCCTGGTGCCAGGCGGCCTGGACGTCAGGCATGGGTTTCCCCCCGGGGTGTGAAACTCTTAACACGTTATCCACAAAATTATCCACAAACTGTGCAAAGAACCCGCGGAGCGGGCGTTGCGCGAAACCGGGACCGCGCGCCCTGAGGGGTGGATGGGGGGCGCGCGAGCGTGAATAATCTTAGCATCGGGTGCCGGCCGCGAACAATAGCCGGACCGAAGCTTGCGTTGACAGGGCTGGTAGCAGGTTCTATAATCCAGACGGCTAAAGGGGCGGGAGGCGCGGATTATGAAGAGGACCTACCAGCCAAAGCGTAGAAAACGTCAAAAAACGCACGGATTTCGCGCGAGGATGCGTACGCCGGCGGGGAGGCGCGTGCTCAAGCGGCGGCGGCTCAAGGGCCGGGCGAGGATCGCTGTTTGAGAGGTGTCCCCCCTGCCGGCCGGTCACCCTGGGGGCCTCTCAGCAGAGCCGAGTTCGAGGCGGTTTTCAAGAGCGGACGTGCGCGGAGGACGGCCGCTCTCGTCGTGTACGGATTGCCGGTGGGGGAGGAAACCGTCCGGGCCGGATTCGCGGCGGCTAGGTCCATTGGCAGCGCCGTCCGGCGGAATCGCGCCCGGCGGCGCGTGAGGGAGGCGTTCCGGTGGGTTGCCGGCGAGGTGGCCGGTGGATGGTGGGTGGTGGTGGTGGCCAGGCCGGGGGCCATGGAGGTCCCCTTCGTGGAACTGGTGGAGGGGTTGCGGCACGCGCTGGCGGGCCTGGGGTCGGTCCGCGGGCGGCCAGGCTCGTGAGGGTGCTGGGCGTCGGGCCGGAGAGACTCGCCGTGGGGATGGTGCGGGTCTACCAGCGCGCCGTGTCGCCGCTGCTGCCGCCGGTGTGCCGGTTTCGTCCCACCTGCTCGGAGTATGCCGTCCAGGCCCTGGAGAGGCACGGTCTCGGTCGCGGCACGTGGCTGGCCCTGCGGCGGCTTCTCCGGTGCGGGCCCTGGCACCCCGGGGGCTATGATCCCGTGCCCGGGTCGGACCGGGGGGAGGCTGGGCCTGCGTGTGGCAATGGCTGATAGGATCCTTTAGCGGCATCCTGGAGTTCTTCCACGGCCTTACGGGGAGTTACGGCGTGGCCATCATCCTCCTCACCCTGGCCCTGCGCCTCGCCATGTGGCCCCTTTACCAGGTGCAGGTCAATTCGACGCGGAGGATGCAGGCCCTGCAGCCGGAGATGGAGAAGCTGCGGCGGCGATTCAAGGGCGACCAGGAGCGCCTCAATCAGGAGATCGTCAAGCTTTGGCGCAAACACGGCGTCAACCCCGCGGCCGGCTGCCTGCCCATGCTGGTGCAGCTCCCCTTCCTGTGGGCCATCTACCAGGTCCTGGTCAAGTACCAGGGATTCCAGGGGCAGGGCTTTCTCTGGGTGGCCAACCTGGCGGCGGCCGATCGCAGCATGATCCTGCCGATCCTGGCCGGTGTCACCACCTTTGTGCAGACCTGGACGGCCACGCCGCGAGGCCAGGCGCAACAGCCGGCGCAGCAGGTGCTGATGTGGATGATGCCGGCCATGATCGCCTTCCTCACGCTGTCACTGCCGTCCGGGGTGGCTCTCTACTGGGTCGTTGGCAACCTGGTCAGCATCGCCCAGCAGTACGTGGGCAGTCTGCGGTCGGTGCCGATGGAGGGGGGCAGCCAGCGTGCGTGAGGTCGTGAAGGGCGGCCGCACCGTCGAGGAGGCGGTGGACGCGGCGCTGGAGGAGCTTGGGCTCGGGCGGGAGGAGGTGGAGGTCCAGGTCCTGGAGGAGCCGAGGGGCGGCCTTTTCGGGTTGTGGAGGGGGAGCCGCGAGGTGCGGGTGCTGGTGCGCGAGAAGCCGGACCGCGCGCGGGTGGCGGCCGACTTCGTCCGGCAGGTGGGGGATCTGCTCGAGGTGCCGCTGAAGGTGGTGGCCGTGGAGGAGGACCAGGTGCTGCGCCTGGAGGTGGAGGGGGACGACGTGGGCCTCCTGATCGGCCGGCGGGGACAGATGCTGGCCGCCCTCGAGTTCCTGGCCAACCGGGTGGCCGCGCGGGCGGCGGGGCGCGGCAAGAGGATCGTGGTGGACGTGGGCGGCTACCGCCGGCGGCGGTGGGAGCAGTTGGAGCGTCTGGCCCGTTCCATGGCGGAACGGGCCGTTCGCACCGGCCGGGAGGTCGTGCTGAGGCCCATGAGCGCCCAGGAGAGGCGGGTCGTCCACCTGGCGCTGGCGGACCATCCCCGGGTGCAGACGGTGAGCCGGGGGGAGGAGCCCAACAGACAGGTGGTGATAGCGCCCGTGGACGGGAGGGCCGGTCCGCCGCGGCGGTGAGGCGCCGCGCGGGCCGGTTTTGGCGGTGGGCGGGCTGGGGAGCCCGGCGTCGGGGGCGCCGGGCGGTTTTGTTTTCCGGACCCTGGCGGGAGGCGGGAGGGAATGGGCGGGGGAGCGGCGGGTTGGCGACAGACGTTGCGGGAGGGGGCGGAGGCCCTGGGATTGTCGTTGCCCCCGGACACCCTGGGGCGTTTGGAGCGGTACGTGGGGATGGTGGCCAGGTGGGGGAGGGCCGTCAACCTGACGGGAGCGCGCGACGAGGACGGGGTGGTGAGGGAGCACCTTCTCGACAGTCTGGGCCTGGTGGCGGTGGGGACGCGACGGGGCTGGTTCGAGGGGGGGCGGCTGGTGGACGTGGGGGCGGGAGCCGGCTTCCCCGGATTGGTGGTGGCGGCCCTGCGTCCGGAGCTGGAGGTTTTCCTCGTGGAAGGCAGGGAGAGGAGGGCGGTCTTCCTGGAGGAGGCGGTGCGCGCCCTGGGAGTGCGCCGCGTTGCCGTGATATGGGGTCGGGCGGAGAGGGAGGGACGGCGGCGGTTGGCCGCCGCGTGTGACGTGGGTACCGCGAGGGCCGTGGGTCCGCTGGCGAGGGTGGTGGGTCTGGTGATGCCCCTCTTGCGGGTCGGGGGTCTTCTGCTGGCGCAGAAGGGCCCCGGCTGGAGGGCCGAACTGCCGGCGGCGGCCGCCGCCCTGGCCGCCCACGGGGGTGTGCTGGCGGGGGTGGAGGCGTATCTCGTGCCGGGCTCCGGGCGCGAGCGATTCGTGGTGGTGGCGCAGCGGGCGCGAGAGGTGAATTGAGAGGGAGCGTCGTACCGGATAGGCGAGGGCGAGCGGGACGGCGCGGGTGGCCGGGGGTGAGGGCGGGTGGCGCACGGCGGGGAGGGGGAGGCCGTCGTTTACTTGCCGGTGACGGGCATTCGCCCGGGCAGGTTTCAGCCGCGCACGCGTATGCGGGAGTCGGACCTGCACGAACTCGCCGAGTCCATCAGGTCGCAGGGCGTCCTGCAGCCGGTGGTGGTGCGGCCTCTGGCGGAGCACTATGAGCTGGTGGCCGGCGAGCGTCGCTGGCGGGCCGCAGCTCTGGCGGGGCTGACAGAGATCCCGGCGGTCGTGAGGCGCATGAGCGACGAGGAGGCTGCGTTGGCCGCCCTGGTCGAGAACCTGCAGCGGGAGGATCTGCACTTCCTGGAGGAGGCCGAGGCCTACCGGCGGGTGATGGAGGGGTTCGGGCTCACCCAGCAGGAGCTCGCCCGGCGCCTGGGGAAGAGCCAGGCGGCCGTGGCCAACAAGTTGCGCCTCCTGAGACTGCCGGAGGAGATCCGGAGGCGCATTTCCCGGGAAATGATCTCGGAGCGTCACGCGCGCGAGCTCCTGGCCCTTGACCCCGGCGCCCAGGCGGAGGTCCTGGAGGCCATCGTGCGGGACGGCCTCACCGTCAGGCAGACGGAGCGGCTGGTCGCCGCCCGGGCGGGGCGGCGGGCCCGTCCCCGGCTGGCGGCGGTGGGGGACTGGCGGATTTTCGTCAATTCGGTGCGGGACGTGGCGCGGAGGGCGCGGGAGGCCGGTTTGCGGGTGGAGCTGGAGGAGACGGTGGGCGGGGACGCGGTGGAGATGCGGCTGCGCCTGTCCGGGCGGGCGGCGGGCCGGCCGCGGCGGAAGGGATCGTCGGGATGAGGGTCGTGGCCGTTGCCAACCAGAAGGGGGGGGTGGGTAAGACCACGACCGTGGTGAACCTGGCCGCGTCGCTGGCGCGGTTGGGCCGGCGCGTGGCGGTGGTGGACGCCGATCCTCAGGGAAACGCGACGAGCGGGCTGGGGGTGCGGGTCGAGCGGGGGCGGCCGACCCTGTACGAGGTTCTGGCGGGGGAGGCGCCGCTCGAGGAGGCCGCCGCGGAGACGGTCGTGAGGGGGCTGGCGGTGGTTCCGGCCAGCATAGACCTGGCGGGCCTCGAGGTGGAGCTGGCCGCGGAGGGCGACCGGGAGGTGCGGCTGCGGCGGGCCCTGGCGGGTTCCCGGATGGGGGGCGATCTGGTCCTGGTGGACACCCCTCCGTCGCTGGGGATCCTGACGCTGAACGCTTTGGTGGCGGCCGACGGCCTCCTGGTGCCCATCCAGGCGGAGTACTACGCGTTGGAGGGCGTGGCCCGGCTCATGGCCACGGTGGAGGTTGTGCGGCGGCAGCTGAATCCCGGCTTGCGGATCGCCGGCGTGGTGATCACCATGTTCGATGCCAGGACAAACCTGGCCATCCAGGTTGCCGACGAGGTGAAGCGGCATTTCCGGGACTTGGTCTTCGCTACGGTCATTCCGAGGAACGTGCGTCTGAGCGAGGCCCCGAGTCACGGGCTGCCGGCCTTGCTGTATGACGCCCGCTCCCGGGGTGCGGAGGTGTATCTGGAGCTGGCGCGGGAGGTGAGGGAGCGTGGGTGGGCGTAGGAGGGGACTGGGCCGGGGTTTGGAGGCTCTCCTGGGGGAGGCGGCGGCCGAGGCGCGGCCGGCCGAGGTTGGGGTGGAGGAGATCGAGCCCAATCCCCATCAGCCGCGCCGGCGTTTTGGGCAGGCTGAGTTGGAGGAGCTCGCCGACTCCATCCGGGAGCACGGGGTTGTGCAGCCGGTGGTGGTGCGGCCGGTCGGCGGGCGGTATCAGCTGGTGGCGGGCGAGAGGCGGTGGCGGGCGGCGCGACTGGCGGGGCTGGACCGGATCCCCGCGGTGGTGCGGGAGGTTCCTGACGAGCGGCTGCTCGAGGTGGCTCTCATCGAGAACATCCAGAGGGAGGACCTGACGCCTCTGGAGGAGGCGCGGGCGTACGAGGCTCTGCTGCGGCACCTTGGGTGCACGCAGGAGGAGCTGGCGACGCGGCTGGGGAGGAGCCGGGCGGCGGTGACGAACACCTTGCGGCTGTTGCAGTTGGATCCGGAGGTCCAGGACCTGATCGAGAGCCGCAGGTTGACGGAGGGGCATGGGCGGGCGCTCCTGGGGTTGCCCGACCGTTCGGCCCAGCGGGAGCTGGCGAGGGTGATGGCGGAGAAGGGTCTGAGCGTCCGCCAGGCGGAGGCCGCGGTGCGGGCAGCCGTCCGGCGGGGGCCGGGACGGGCGGTGCCGGTGGCTGGGCGGGCGGGTGGCGGAGGGGCGGCCGGGGCGGCGGTGCGGCACATGGAGGAGGAGCTGCGGAGGCGGTTGGCGGCCCCCGTGCGGATTCGCCGGGGCGCGGAGAGCGGCGGCTCGATCGAGATCGTTTTCTTCGGCGAGGAGGACCTGGCGCGCATCTGCGACGTCCTGTTGGGCAGGGAGGGGGGCGCGGGCGGCGGGTTGTAGGCCGGGGCAGGCCGGCGGGCGGCCGGGCCGGTGCGCGCTTCACGTGAAACATCGGCGGTGATCTGCGCCTGGACATGGGCTAGCAGGTGCGGGCGCTGCGGGTCCGGCCGTCGCGGAAGGGGGGTGGTGCCGTGAACGATCAGGCCGACAAGCGCGAGCAGGTGCGCCTGACAGACCTGGCGTCGTGCGCCGGTTGAGCTGCCAAGGTGTCACCCGAGGACCTGGTCCAGGTCCTGAGGAGGATTCCGGTCCCGCGTGACGAGCGGGTGGTGGTGGGGCTCGACGCTCCCGACGATGCGGCGGTGTTCCTGGTGAACCCCGACCTGGCCGTCGTTCAGACCGTCGATTTCTTCCCCCCCGTTGTGGACGACCCTTACGTCTTTGGCCAGATCGCGGCCGCCAATGCCATGAGCGACTGCTGGGCCATGGGCGTGGATCCCCTCTTCGCCCTCAACCTGGTGGCGTTCCCGGTGCGGCGGCTGGGAGGCGATGCTCTGGTGCGGGTCCTGGCGGGCGGGGCCGATAAATGCGCCGAGGCCGGCGCCGTCATAGTGGGCGGCCATAGCATCGAGGATGCGGAGCCCAAGTACGGGCTGGCCGTAACAGCTCTGGGCCACCCCGCTCGGCTGTGGCGGCGGGGCGGGGGGCGCCCGGGCGACGTCCTCGTGCTCACCAAACCGCTCGGCGTCGGCGTCATCACGACCGCCCTCAAGCAGGGCAAGGCTCCGCGGGAGGTGGTGGAAGCGGCGGTGCGGTGCATGCTGGAGCTCAACAAGGCCGCCGCCGCTGCGGCCCGCGCCGCAGGCGGCGTCCGGGCATGCACCGACGTGAGCGGCTTCGGCCTCCTGGGCCACCTGCACGAGATGGCGGCCCAAAGCGGCGTCGCGGCGCGCCTGGCACCGGCCAGAGTCCCCGTCCTCGAGGGCGCCCGGGAGCTGGCCGCGGCGGGCGCCATCGCCGGGGGCACCAGGAGGAACCTGGCCTACGTGAGCCCCTATGTGGCCTGGGGGCGCGTGGACGAGGTGGACCGGCTCGTGCTGGCCGACGCCACGACTTCGGGGGGACTTCTCCTGGCGGTGGCGCCGGAACGCGCCTTGGCTCTCACGGCCGCCCTCGGGGAGAGAGGCTGCGGTGCCTCCGTCATCGGGCGCTTGGTGGAGGGCGAACCGGGCCGCATCTCCCTGGTGGAGGCCGACTCCGGGGATTGAGACGGGATTTTAAGCGTTTTTGAAGGAGGAATTAAAGCTCATTCAATCTCCTGACCGGATTATAGCCACGGAATCCAGCGAAAGAGGTGGTAGCCGTGGCGACGGTCAAGGAGATCGCTCTGGCGGTGGTGCTGGGGATCGTGGCGCTGTTGGCCTTCTCCACCGGAGCCGGCCTGGCGACAGCCCTGCGCTGAGGGCGGGCGACGGGCCGGCCCTCCCGCCGTGCTATCATGGTGGGGAAGGGAGAGGAGCCCATGGATCATCGCTTCTTGCGGGCCTGCCGGCGGGAGCCGACCGACTGCACGCCCGTGTGGCTCATGCGGCAGGCTGGGAGATACCTGCCGGAGTACATGGCCATCAGGAGCCGGCACGGATTCCTCGAGATGTGCAGAACCCCTGAGCTGGCAGCCGAGGTGACCCTCCAACCGGTGCGGAGGTTGGGGGTGGATGCCGCCATCCTCTTCGCCGACATCCTCCTGCCGCTCGAGGCCATGGGCCTGGAGCTGCGCTTCGGCCGGGACGAGGGGCCCGTCATCGACAACCCGGTCCGCACCGCGGCCGACGTGCGGCGCCTGCGGCCGGCGGACCCGGAGGAATCCCTCGGCTATGTCATGGACGCGGTCAGGCTCGTGAGGAGGGAGCTGGAGGGGCACGTGCCGCTCATCGGCTTCGCCGGGGCCCCCTTCACCCTGGCCAGCTATGCCATCGAGGGAGGGGGCTCCCGGAGCTATCTGGCCTGCAAGAGGCTCATGTGGGAATCGCCCGCCGTCTGGCACGCGCTCCTGGAGCGGCTGGCGGACATGACCCTCCGCTACCTGCGCGCCCAGATCCGGGCGGGCGCCCAGGCGGTGCAGCTCTTCGACTCCTGGGTCGGCACCCTCTCTCCCGACGATTACCGGGACTACGTCCTGCCCTACTCCCGCCACGTGCTGGCGGGGCTGCGGGGAGAGGGCGTGCCCGTGATCCACTTCGCCAACAACGCCTCCACCCTGCTGGAGCTGGTGCGGGAGGCGGGCGGCGACGTCATAGGGCTCGACTGGCGTGTGGACCTGGGAGAGGCCTGGCAGCGGCTGGGCCCCGGTGTGGCCGTCCAGGGCAACCTGGACCCGGCGGCGCTCCTGGCACCGCCCGCGGTCATCGAGGCCAAAGTGCGGGCCATCCTGGCGGCGGCCGGCGGCCGGCCCGGACACGTCTTCAACCTGGGCCACGGCATCCACAAGGAAACGCCGGTGGAGCATGTCCAGTTCATGGTGGATACGGTGCATCGCGCCAGCGCCGAGCTGAGGCGGCGGGCGGCCCCTGTGGGAGGAACGACCCAGGCTTGACGTGCGGACCGGGTGGTGTCCTGCTCCTCGCCTTCGGCGGACCGGAGACGCTGGCGGACGTTCCCGGGTTCCTTCGCTCCCTGCTGGGCAGGGAGCCGCCGCCGGCGGTGCTCGGCGCCGTCCGCGAGAGGTACGAGGCCGTGGGCGGCGGCTCCCCGCTGCCCGCCGTCACCAGGGTGCAGGCGGCCGCGCTCGCAGCCGAGCTGGCCCGCCGGGGGTGGGCGGCCGCAGTGAGGGTCGGGATGCGCTATGCCCGTCCCTCCGTCGGGGAGGCTGTGCGCTCGTTGGCGGAGGCCGGGGTGGCGAGGGTGGTGGCGCTGCCCCTCTCCCCCTTCCGGGCGGGCGTCTCCACGGAGGCCTATCACGCCGAGACCTCGCGGGCATGGGAGGAGGCGGGCCGTCCCTTCGCCCTGGTGCGGGCGCGCCCCTGGCATGATCACCGCGGCTTCCTGGATGCCCTGTGGGAGCGACTGGAGGAAGGGCTGCAGGGGGTGCCGGTGGCCTGCCGGGAGAGCGTGCCCGTGGTCTTCACCGCTCACAGCCTGCCCGTGGCGGAGGCCGCGGCCCATCCCTACGCCGCCGACTTCGAGGCGACGGCCGGCGCGCTGGCCGCGCGCCTGGGCGGGCGGCCGTGGCGGCTGGCCTACCAGAGCAGGGGCATGACGGGCGGCGAGTGGCTGGGACCGGAGGTGGAGGAGGTGCTGGGCGAACTGGCGGCGGCAGGGGCACCTGGGGTGGTCCTGCAGCCCCTCGGCTTCGTGGCGGACCACATGGAGACCGTTTACGACAACGACGTGCTGCACCGTCGCCGGGCCGAGGAGCTGGGGCTCCTCTTCGTGCGCTGCCGCTGCCTCAATGACTCGCCCACCTTCATAGGGGCGCTGGCGGACGTGGTGGGGGAGGCCCTGGGGGAGGAGGGAGGCGCGGGCGCGGCGGGCGGCGACCGCCCTCGGCCGCGGTGATGGAGAGCGAGGGCCGGGTCCTGGACACGGTCATCGTGGGAGGAGGCATCGCCGGCCTGGCGGCCGCCCACCGCCTGGAGGAATGGTGGCGGGCCGGTGGCGGGGTGGAGTGGCTGCTCCTGGAGGGCGAGGATCGCCTGGGGGGGAAGATCTTGACGGAGCGCGAGGGCGGCTTTCTCTTCGACGCCGGCCCCGACTGCTTCGTGACGGAAAAGCCCGGCGTCATCGAGCTGGCGTCGGCGCTGGGCATCGGCGACCGCCTGCTTCCCTCCAACGAGGCCCACCGGGGCACCTACGTCCTGTCGCGGGGGCGCGTGGTGGCGCTGCCCGAGGGACTCCTCCTCCTCGTGCCCACCCGCCTCCGGCCCTTCCTGGCCAGCCCCCTTCTCTCCTGGCGAGGCAAGTTGCGCCTGGCGCTGGACCTGGTGCTACCGACGCGGCGCGACGGCGCCGACGAGAGCCTGGAGGAGTTCGTGCTGCGGCGGCTGGGGCGGGAGGCCCTGGACCGGATCGCCGAGCCCCTGGTGGCCGGGATCCACGCCGGCGACCCGCGCACCATGAGCGTCCGGGCCAGCTTCCCGCGCTTCATCAGGATGGAGGAGGAGCATGGCAGCCTCATCCGCGCCATGCTGGCGGCCCGGCGGCGGCCGGCGCGGCGGCAGGCCGAGGGCGTCCCCTCGCGCACCTTCTTCATGAGCTTTCGGGCGGGGATGGGCGAGCTGACGGCCGCCGTCCGGCGGGAGCTTCCGCCCGGGCGCGCCCTCACCGGAGCGCGGGTGAGGCGGGTCCTGCCCGGCCGGGGAGCGCGTGAGGCGGCGCCGCGGTTCCTACTGGAGTTGGACGGCGGCGGCCGGCTGACGGCCAGAAGCCTGGTGCTGGCCACCCCGTCCTACGCGACGGCCGAGTTGCTGGCGGACCTGGATCCCGCGCTGGCCGACCTGGTGGGGGGCATACCCACCGTTTCCACCGCCGTGGTGCACCTGGCCTACCGGCGGGAGGATCTGCCTCCGCTCAAGGGTTTCGGCGTCCTGGTGCCGCGGGTGGAGGGGCGCCGCATCAAGGCCGTTACCTACAGTTCCATCAAGTGGGATGGTCGCGTTCCCGATCCGTCCTATCTTCTCCTGCGGGTCTTCGTGGGCGGGCCGGGGCAGGAGCACCTGGTGGGCTTGGGCGCGGACGAGTTGGCGGGCCTCGCCGCCGCGGAGGTGGGCGCCCTGCTGGGTTTCACCGCCTCCCCCCTCCTGGCGCGGGTGCACCGTTGGCCTCGCGGCCTTCACCAGTACGTGGTGGGGCACCTGCAGCGCCTGGCCCGGATCCAGGAGAGGTTGGCCGCCTGGCCGGGGCTGCACCTGGCCGGCAGCGCTTACCGCGGCATCGGCGCCGGCGACTGCATTCGGTCGGGGCGGGAGGCGGCCGAGGCGGCCGTGCGCTCCCTGGGAAGTCAGAGCCTGAGCCGCCCGTAGGTGGCCAGGAGGGACTCGAGGCGGGCCGCGGCCGCGGACATGGCCTTCCCCTGGTTCTGCACCTCGGCCACGCCCGCCGTCACGGCCTCCTGCTCCGAGAGGACGCCGAGGGCCTTGCCCGAGCTCTCCTTGCTCAGGTCCACCACTTCCTCGACCAGTTTCGCCACCTCCTGGGAGATGGCGGCCATCTCCTGGGCGGCGGAGGCGTTTTGGGCGGCGATGCCGGCCACGTCCTGGAAGGCGGCGCTGGCCCGCTCGGCCAGACCGCTCAGGTGCTCCACCTCGTCGGCAATGGAGTTGACGGCGCCCTCGGCCTCCTGGGTGGACCCCAGGATGGAGTTGAGATGCTCGCTGGCCTGGGAGGCGTCCTCCACCGCGGTGCTGACGGCGGACACGCTGGCCTGCATGGCCTCGCAGGTGTCGCCGACGCGGCTCTTCATCTCCTGGGTCACGGAGGAGATCTGCTCCGCCGCCTGGCGCACCTGGTCGGCCAGCCGGCGCACCTCCTCGGCCACGACGGCGAAGCCCTGGCCGAGGTGGCCCGCCCGTGCCGCCTCGATGGCGGCGTTGAGGGCCAGGAGGTTGGTGTGGCGCGCCACGTTGTCTATGGTGGCCGTGAGGGACACGATCTTTTCCGACTCGGCGGAGAGCTCCACCGCCTCGGTGAAGGCTCGCTGCACCGTCTGCGAGATGACGGACACGTGGTCCAGCACGTTCTGCACCGAGGAGATGCCCGCCTCCGCCTTATCCCTCCCCGTGCGGGCCAGGTCGCGCACCTTGGCGGCGGCGGCGGCCAGGGCCGCGGCCGTCGACGTCATGGTGTTGATGGCGTTGCTGGCCTCCTCCGCCGCCACCACCTGGCGTTCCGTCCCCTGGGCCACCTGGAGGATGGAGTCCTCCACCTGCCGCATCTGGCGGGCCGTCTCGGTGAGGACCTCCATCTGGGCGTCGGCGCTGGTGGCCAGGGAGCGGACGCCCTCGTGGGCCTGGCAGATGGCCTCCCGGTTTCTCTCCATGGCCTGGGCCAGGTTGCGCTGGGTCTCGCCCAGGAAGCCGGTGGCGTCGCGCAGGTGGGAGACCAGGTCCTCGAAGCGCTCCGTCAGGGCTAGGAAGGCGTGTCCCAGGATCTCCACCTCGTCGCCCGACGTCACCTGCGCCAGGGAACGGGCGGAGGTCACGTCGCCGGCCTCCAGGGCCTGAGCCGCCCCCGTGAGCTGCGTGATGGGCCGGGTGACGCGCCGGCTCAGGAAGGCGGCCAGGCCCAGGACTAGGACCAGGGCCAGGACCGACACCCCCACCGGCGCCAAGGACTGGGCCAGGAGCACGGCCCCGCGCTCGTCGCGATGGGCGTAGCCCACGAAGAGCCCGAGGTCAGGCACCAGGTCGGCGTGCACGTCCCACGGCCGGCCGCCGCGGCGGCCTACCGTCATAACCTCCTCGTTCAATTTGTCCAGGCCCAGGACGGCACTCAGCGAATCGTACTTCCCCGTGGTCGGGACCTCGGAGTCGGTCCGGGCCAGGACGCGCCCCTGACCGTCGGCGAGGAAGAAGATCCCGGCCTCCCGGCGGCCGGTCTGGTCCATGGCCTCCATCCCGCCGCCGGCCCCGCCCATGGCCTCCTCCAGGTTGTCGGCCAGAAGCTGGCGGAAGTAGGCCAGGGGCACCTCCATGTGGAGGAGGGCCAGCTTTCTGCCGGTCTCGTCCGCGATGGGCGTGGCGAAAGCCAGGACGGGCCGGTTGCTGTCGGGTGACACGTAGGGTCCGACGGTCACCACCTGGCCGGGGGCCGCGTCCATGGTGGGCCGGAAATAAACGCTGCCGGACTCGTCGGGCGAGAGATCCGAGGCCGGGGCTGGCTCTCCGAAGGTGACGCGCGCCAGCTCGGCGCCCGTCCCGTGGATGAAGCAGGACTCGTCTATCATGCCCTTGAAGGTGCCGGTGAGGAAGCCGATGGCCCGCTCGGCCTCGCGGCGCCACGCCTCGCGCTCGGCGGGGTCGGCGGCCGTGTAGTAACGGGTGAAGGCGGGGTTGCGCGAGGTGGTGAGCAGGATCTGGCGGAACTTCTCCACCTGCTGCGTGAGGAGATTCTTTTTGTCCCTGACGCGGGTCTCCATCTCGGTCATGGTCCGCCGGCCGAGGAACCGCCAGGCGGTGTAGATGTTATAGGTGAGCCCCAGGGTGGCGGGGACCAGGCCGCAGAGCAGGGCCACTGTCAGGAGCTTGCGGGTCAGCGACTTTTTCTTCACGAGCAAAAAACACCCCTTCCACCTGGTTGCCGATGGTGCTATCGGTTTGCGCCGATGAAACTTTTAGTCCGCCCTGCGGCGGGACCGTCGGCGTCGGCGGCGGCCGGCGTGGGTCTCGCGGCCCAGCCGCGGCCACGCCGCCGGCGCTTGCTAAGCGGACCGGCGGCGTGATAAGGTTAGGCAGGCGCAGCGCCTGCTGCGCCTGACTTGTGCAGCGGTGGCGTGGTGTAGTGGAGAACACACCGGCCTGTCAAGCCGGAGATCGCGGGTTCGATTCCCGTCGCCACCGCCACCTCGGATCGTTTTCCGTGCAACGTTTCGCTCCCGCCATGACCAGGTCCTGCGTTGCCGGTGGTGGGACCGTTCCGGGGGTGGGCCGATGGGTGCCCGGTACAAGGTCTGGGCGGTGGCCCTGGCGGCTAGCATGCTCCTCGTCGTGCTGACGCGCTGGAGCGCGTGGTCCGTCGTCCTCTGGCTCTTGGTCATCGTGGCGGGGATCGCCATGTTCCTCCTGGGCGGTTTGCAGGAGGAGGGAAGGGGCGGGCGCGGCGGGGACGGGAGCGGGTCCTGACCCGGCTTCCTCGCGGCCGCGCATCCCGCGGGCCCCAAGGGGGCGGGGAGGCCCCTTCGCGCCGTTGCCTCGCCGGTGATGGTGGCGTATAATCACGGCCGCGAGCGAGTGTAGCTCAGCCGGTAGAGCATCGGCTTCCCAAGCCGAGGGTCGCGGGTTCGAGCCCCGTCACTCGCTCCAACTTTTTTCCCCGGCAGCGCCCCGTGTCTTGCGGCAAGCGCGAGGCCTGTCGGCGACCCGGTCGGCCCCGCAGGGGCCGGCGGGATTGGCCCAACGGTGAGCACTGGCTGGCGTAGCTCAGCGGCAGAGCAATCGCCTCGTAAGCGATAGGTCGCGGGTTCGAGTCCCGCCGCCAGCTCCACCGCGTCCGGCAGGGGGCCGACCCGCTGCGGGCGAGCAGGCGGACGTGCCGCTGTGCACCGGCAGAGAGACCCCTTCCTTACCTGAAAGTTGTGCAAGGTGACCCACCCCTCGCCGTGGAATTAGGGCTCGCCATGATGGGGCGGGTCCGCGCCGCCAGGCGGCCGTTGGCCATTGCCGCCATGTTGGGCCCTCTCCTGGCCGGCCTCGTGACAGGGCTCGTGGTTCCGGCGCAGCTGGCGCCGGCCTTGGGCGGTGGCGTGGTTCCGACGGCGGCGGAGGGACCGTCGGCGCGGCTGCTGGCTGCCCTCCGGGGTCTGGAGGCGGCCGTGGGGCGCACGTGGCTCCTCTCCCGCCTTGCGGCGAGGGGGGAGATGCGCCGTGACGAGACCGTGGAAGGGGTCACCGTGGTGCACGGGGAGGCGGACGCCGAGTCGGCCTCCCTCGTGGCCGACCAGGTGCGGGAATCCGTGGGCAAGATCCGGGTGATGCTGGGGGCCGCGGGGGAAGGGGGACCGAGGCCGGGCGCGCGGGTGTGGGTGGTCCTGGTGGGGGACGAGAGGGACATGGCGGGTTTCCTGGGGCCACGCTATGGGTTCAACACGCTGGGAGCCTACTGGCGGGGGACGATCCTGGTGCTGTCGCCGCGGGCGTGGCTGGGCACCTCCGACCCCGCCTGGCGGGAGCGCTTTCTGGAGGAAGGGCCGGTGGTCCACGAGCTGGCCCACCTGGTGTTGGACCGGGCGACCCTGGGCCGGGTTCCGCCCTGGCTGGACGAAGGGCTGGCCCAGTACGTGGAATTCGCTCTCACCGGATATGAATGGACGGAGGGGAGAGTGGGGGTGGAGGCGGGCTACCCCCTCGCCGAGCTGGCGCGCTCGTTCCGGGAATTGCCCGACGAGGCCTTGGCCTACCGGGAGGCCTTTCTTCTTGTGAGATTCCTGGTGGAGCGTCGCGGCCAAGGGGCTCTGGCCGAGCTGACCGCCGGGCTGCGCCGGGGCGAGGACGGTCTGGCGGCCTTCGCCCGCGTGGCCGGATTGGACGTGGCGTCCCTCGAGCCCGCGTGGCGGCGGTGGCTCGAGGAGCGGCGGCCGGATCGTCCCGGGGTCGAGGATGGTCGGGGACGATAGGGCGGACGCAGCACAGGAGGCGACCTTTTCGGGAGGGAAAGGGTGAAACACGGCGAAAAAAAGGTTTCAGGGTCGCAGTCGCGGGGGCGATGAGGGGGCGAAACCGTATGAGCGAGGCCAGGTCCGGCGACAAGGTGCTGGTGATCGAGGACGAGCGGCAGATCGCCGAGATCATCTCCTTCAACCTGCGGCGGGCCGGTTACCGGGTCGCGTTGGCGGGCGACGGGGAGGAGGCCCTGGAAAAGGCGGCGCGTGAAAATCCCGACCTGGTGATCCTCGACCTGATGTTGCCCCGACTTGACGGCTTCGCCGTCTGCCGCCACCTGCGGGCCCGCTCCGCCGTGCCCATCCTGATCCTCACGGCGCGGGCGGAGGAGGCGGACAAGATCCACGGCCTTGACCTGGGCGCCGACGACTACGTCACCAAGCCCTTTAGCCCCCGCGAGCTGGTGGCCCGCGTGCGGGCCCTTCTCCGGCGCTCCGGCGGCCTTGGCCAGGGGGGGGAGGCCCCCCTGCGTTTCGGTTCCCTGGAGGTGGACCTGGCGGCGCGGGAGGTGCGGCGGAGGGGTGAGCCGGTGGCCCTGACCGTGCGGGAGTTCGAGCTGCTAAAGTACCTGGTGCTCCGGCCGGGGCAGCCCTTCACGCGGGAGGCCCTCCTGGAGGACGTGTGGGGGTACGAGTACCACGGGGACCTGCGCACCGTGGACGTGACGGTGCGCAGGCTGCGCGAGAAGATCGAGGACGATCCCTCCGACCCGGCGTGGCTGCTCACCAGGCGCGGGGTGGGTTACCTCTGGCGGGCCTTCGGGACGCAGGGCCCCGCGTGACGGAGACGAGGCCGCGCGCGGGCGCCGGAGCCGGCGGCGGGAGGATGGCATGATCCTGCGGAGCCTGGCCGCGCGCATGGCTCTCATCTTCGTCCTCCTGGCCGTGGCGGTCATGGAGGTGGTGAGCTATTACCTCTCTCACCGGTTGGAGGTCTATTACCTGGACAGGCACCGCGAGTACGTGCGCGACCTGGTGGTGACCCTGGCCGGGCAGGCGGGGCAGGTGGTGGCCGAGGGCGCCAGGAATCCGGCCCCCGGTTGGAAGGCTGAGTTGGATCGCCTGGTGGAGTCGTGGGCCCAGCCGGGGATCATCCTGGCCATCACCGACGCCGCCGGCGTCGTCCTGAGTGCCACGCGCAGCGATCTCCTCGGCAGCTCGCTGTTGGGAGAGCCGGAGACGCGTTCGGCATTGCAGGGTACGCCGGCCGAACGCCTGGTCGGGGGCAGGCTGGAAGAGGCCGGGCTGGCGGTGGCGGAGCCGCTGGTGGCGCCCGGCGATCCGGGGCGTGTCCTGGGCGCGGTCCGGGCGCTGGCTTCCCTGGACGAGGTCGAGACCACGGTGCGCGGCACCCGGGGCATCGTCCTTTCGGCAACCGTTGCGGCCATGGCGCTGGCCGCCTTCCTGAGCCTCCTCCTGGCGCGGACCATCAGCGGCCCCATCCGGGAGCTGACGGGGCGGGCGCGGCTGCTGGCGGGTGGCAGGTTCGACCTGGAGATCCCCGTCCGTTCCCAGGACGAGGTGGGCGAGCTGGCGGCGGCCTTCAACTTTCTCACGGCCCGTCTCCGCCGGACCCTGGAGGAGATCTCCGCGGAGAAGCGCAAGGCGGAGGCCGTCCTCACCCACATGGGTGACGGCGTGCTGGCCGTGGACAGGGAGGGGCGGGTCCTCGTGGCCAATCCGGCTGCCGGCTCGCTCCTCAGGTTGGGCGGTGATGTTTCGGGGCGGCCGGTGGAGGAGGTGGCGGGGGTGGAGCTGGCTGCGGCCCTGCGCTCGGCGCTGGACTCGGGGAGGGACCAGGACTGCCGGGTGGCGGAGCGGACGGCGGGCCCCCCTGGCCTCGTGTTGCGCGCCAGCGTGGCTCCCCTGCGGGACCAGGACGGCGCGGTGAGCGGTGCGGTGGCCATCCTGCGGGACGTGAGCCAGGAGGAGCGCCTGGAGAGCATGCGGAGGGAGTTCGTGGCCAACGTCTCCCATGAGCTGCGCACGCCCCTCACCACCGTGAAGAGCTACGTGGAAACCCTCCTCGACGGGGAGGTGGAGGACCGGGCCACCGAGGTGCGCTTCCTCCGCACCGTGGCCGCGGAGGCGGATCGCATGACCAGGCTGGTGAACGACCTCCTGACCCTCAGCCTCCTGGACGCCGGCCGGCTGACCCTGGAGCGCCAGGAGGTGCACGTGCCGGAGCTGGTCGCCTCCGTCAGCGAGAAGTTCATGGAGAAGTGCGAGCGGAAGGGCGTGGAATTGAGGACCTCGTTCGGGACGGGGATTCCGGCCGTATGGGCCGATCCCCAGCGGTTGGAGCAGGCTCTGGCCAACCTTCTCAGCAACGCGGTGGACTTCACCCCGACCGGGGGGCGCATAGAAGTGGAGGTGGCCGTGCGGGGGGAGGACCTGGTCGTCGAGGTCAGGGACAACGGCGCGGGGATACCCTCCGCCGACCTGCCCCGCGTCTTCGAGCGATTCTACCGGGTGGACAAGGCGCGCTCCCGCGAACTGGGCGGCACGGGCCTAGGGCTCTCCATCGCGCGGGAGATCGTGGAGGCCCACGGCGGTCGGATCGAGCTGACCAGCAGGCTGGGCGAGGGCACCAGGGCCACCATCCTCCTGCCCCTGGGGGAGGTGGCTGCGGCTGAGAGGCCGGCGTGAGGCGGTGACAACGTGGCTGCTGGCCCTGCTGGTGCTCCTGAGCCTCTTGCTGCTCCTCTGGCGCTGGCGGGGTGGTTGAGGTGGACTGGCCCAGGGCCAAGGCCTACCTGGTGGGAGTCTTTCTCATCGTGGACCTGCTGCTGGCCTACGACCTGGTCTGGGGAGGGGGCGCCGCTCTCCGGCTGCCGGCCGGCTCCCCCACGGGGAGCAGGGTCCTGGCGCGGGAGGGCGTCGTGCTGCTGGGCCGGATGCCCGCCTCCTACCCCCGGCGCGTGCGGGGCCTGCTGGTCCGCCCGGCCCCCGTGGACCCGGCGGAGATGGCCCGCCGGGTGCTGGGGGAGGGAGCGGACCTCTCCGGGGGAAGCACGGGGGAAGGGGCCATCTTCGAGAAGGGGAAAGAAAGGTTGATCTTCCTGGAGGGCGGCTTGGTGCTGTACGAGAATCGCACCCTGGGCGAGGCCAACGTGGGGCCGCCCCTGGACGGAACGGGCGCCCGGCGGGCGGCCGCCTTTTTCCTCGCGGCCCGGCGGTGGCTGCCGGCCGACGGGGCGGAGGACCTGGTCCTGCCGCTGGCGGGGGGAGACTACCAGGTCACGCTGGCCGGCCGGTACGGAGAGCTGCCGGTCTTCTCCAGCTCTCTTTCCCTCCTGGTGACGCCGAGCGGCGTCCAGGCCGCCGAGCAGGAGTGGCTGGCGCCCCAGGGATCGACCTCCGACAGCTTCGCGGTGCTGCCGCCCGCCGAGGCGCTGCGCCGCGTCCGTGACTGGGTGCGGTCCGGGCGCGACGCCGGGCGCGGGAGGACGGCGCGCCTCGTCGTCGAAAGGGTGGAACTCGGTTTCGCCGGGGAGCGCCCCGAGGGCGTCGACTCCTGGGTCCTCCGACCGGTCTGGCGCGTTCTGACCAGAGGCGGCACGGCCTTCTACGTGTACAATCCCGATGGCGAGGTCCAGGCGGCCCGCTGAGGGCGGGGACCTGGTCGAAGCGAGGGGGGAGAGGGTCCGTGCCCAGGTTGTTGATCAGAGGGGGGAGGCGGCTCGGCGGCACCGTTCGCGCCTCCGGCCGCAAGAACGCCGCCGTAGCCGTCATACCCGCGGCCCTCCTGGCGGACGGGGAGAGCAACCTGGAGAACATACCCGACATCGGCGACGTGCACACCTTCGTCCGCATGCTGGGAGAGATGGGGGTGCGGGTGCGGGGCCCCCGGGCCGGCTCCCTGGCCATAAGCCCCAACGGGGTCGGACCCACGGCCCCTTACGAGCTGGGCAAGCGGATGCGCGCCTCCTATTACCTCCTGGGCGTGCTGCTGGCGCGCTGCGGCCGCGCCGAGGTGCCCCTGCCGGGCGGATGCGACATCGGGCCGCGCCCCATAGACCAGCACCTAAAGGGTCTGCGGGCCCTGGGGGCCGAGATCGCCATCGAGCACGGGGTCATTCGCGCGCGGGCCCGGCGACTGGTCGGCACCCGCATCTACCTGGACACCGTCAGCGTGGGGGCCACCATCCACCTGATCCTGGCGGCCGCCCTGGCCGAGGGCGTGACGGTCATCGAGAACGCCGCCCGCGAATCCCACGTGGTGGACGTGGCCAACTTCGTCAACGCCATGGGCGGCGACGTGTCGGGGGCGGGGACCGACGTGGTGCGGGTCCGGGGTGTTCCCCGACTCCGGGGGGCGAACTACGCCATCATCCCGGACGAGATCGAGGCCGCCACCTACCTGCTCGCCGGCGCCGGCACGGGCGGCACCGTCACGGTGGAGAACGCCATCCCCAAGCATCTCGAACCCATCGTCGCCAAGCTGCGGGAAGCCGGCGTGGAGGTGCGGGAGAACGGAGAGACGGTGACGGCTGTGGGGAACGGCCGGCCGCGCGCCGTCACGGTCAAGACCCGCCCCTATCCCGGCTTCCCCACCGACGCCCAACAGCCCATGAGCGCCTTCCTCTCCCTGGCGGAGGGCACCAGCATCATCACCGAGAACGTCTGGGAGGGTCGCTTCCGCCACCTGGAGGAACTGGAGCGGATGGGGACCCAGGCGCGCGTCGAGGGCCGCACCGCCGTCATCGAAGGGGTCAGGCGCCTGACGGGCGCCCCGGTGCGCGCTACGGACCTGCGGGCGGGGGCGGCTCTGCTGCTGGCCGGCCTGATGGCGGAGGGGGAGACGGTGCTGACGGGGCTGGAGCACATCGAGCGGGGTTACGAGGATCCCATAGGCAAGCTGCGTTCCCTGGGAGCCGATGTGCGCCTGGTGGAGGGGGACTAGCGCCGATGGCCGGCAGGGAGGGCTCCAGCCCCCCGCCCCAGCCGTAGAGGGGGCTCACCTCCGTCGGCTGGGTCCCGTCGAGGAAGATCTCCTCCACCACGGGTGACGTGGGGTTGGGCAGGAGGCCGTCGGCGGCGGAGACGGGGACCGCGACCACGTTGCCGGGGCGGGGAAAGTCGCTGCGGGCATAGGTGGCCAGGGCGCGGGTGATGAACCCGGGCCAGACGGGACCGGCCAGGGTGCTGCCAAAGCCAGGCAGGGGGGAGGGCGTGTCGTTGCCCACCCACACCGAGGCCACCAAGTCGGGAGTGTAGCCGATGAACCAGGCGTTCTCGTTGTCGTCGGTGGTGCCCGTCTTGCCGGCGGCGGGACGGTCCAGCCAGCCCGCCAGGTTGGCCGCCGTGCCGCGGGTGATGACCCCCCGGAGGGCGTCCGTCACCAGGTAGGCCACCCCCTCGTCCAGGACCTTGCTCAACTCGGGCTTGTTCGCCTCCAGCACGCGCCCCCGGGCGTCCTCCACGCGCAGGACGGCCAGGGGCTTCACGCGCCAACCCATGTTGGCGAAGGGCGCGTAGGCCACGGCCATCTCCAGGGGCGTCACCTCGGAGGTGCCCAGGGCCAGGGGCAGGCTGGGCTCCAGGGGGCTTTCGATGCCGAGGCGGCGGGCCATGGTGGCCACGGCGTCGGGCCCCACCGTGGCAGCCCACCGCACGGCCACCACGTTGTCGGAGATCTCGATGGCCTCGCGAATTGCCATGGGGCGCCAGTGGTAGGGAGGCCGCCGTCCTCCCTCGGTGTAGTCCTTGGGCACGTACGGTTCGCCC
>CAYXQP010000003.1:35236-59885 GCA_964467515.1 uncultured Eubacteriales bacterium
GTCCGCAAGGGTGTAACCCGTGCTGAGGACGGCGGCGTACAGGAAGGGCTTGAAGGCGGAGCCGGGCTGGCGCCTAGCGTCCACGGCCCGGTTGAAGGTGCCGCCGGACGGGTCTCTGCTCCCCACCATGGCCTTGATGTAACCGTTCCTGGGATCCACGGCCACCAGGGCGACCTGGGGTTGCAGGACGCCCCGCGCGTCCGGCTGGCCCGCTGTCAGGAAGCGGCGGACCGCCTCCTCGGCCGCGGCCTGCATACGAGCGTCCAGGGTGGTGTAGATGCGGTAGCCGCCCCGGTGGAGGTCGCCGGCCAGCTCGGGGTGGCGGGACGTTATCTCCTTCACCACGTAGTCCGTGAACTGGGCGGCGGCCAGGGAGGGGCGCCTGGGCGCCAGGCGGAGGGGCGTGGCCCGCGCCTCGGCGGCCGAGGCGGGGTCAACCATGCCCAGGGCCACCATCCGGTCCAGGACGTAGTTGCGGCGGCTCAGGGCGGCCTGGGGGTTGCGGAAGGGATTGTAGAGCTCGGGCGCCCGCGGCAGGCCCGCCAGCAGGGCGGCCTCCGCCAGGGTGACCCGGGACACGGGCTTGCCGAAGTACGTCTCGGCGGCGGCCTCGACGCCGTAGGCCCCCTCCCCCAGGTATATCTGGTTGAGGTACATGGCCAGGATCTCCTTCTTGGAATAGCGGGTTTCCAGTTGCAGGGTCAGGAAGACCTCGCGCAGCTTGCGCCCCGCGGTGCGCCGCTGCGAGAGGTAGAGGTTGCGGGCCAGCTGCTGGGTGATGGTGCTGCCCCCCTCCACCACCCGGCCGGCCAGGAGGTTGCGGACAGCGGCCCGCGCGATGCCCACCGGGTCCAGGCCGAAGTGGCGGTAGAAACGGTCGTCCTCGGCCGCCACCACGGCGTCCTGGAGGTAGGCGGGGACCCGCGTCAGGGGCACCGGCGTCCTGTTCTCCGTGAAGAGGCGGGCGTAGGGCGTGCCGTTGACGTCGTAGAGGATGGTGGCGCGGGCGACCCGGGGCGGCGGCAGCGGCACTGCGAGGACCGCCAGCAAGAGGAGGCCGACCAGGGCGAAAAGGCCGGCGAGCGCGAGCCCCCACGGGCGCCACGCCTGGAGGCGCCGCCGCTTGCGTTCCCGCCTGCTCGGCATGGGATTAGTGTTGGTCCCGAGGGGTCACCTCAAACACGGTGAGGGACGGATCAGGCGTGGCTGCGGGAACGGGTCTCGCGCCGGGAGGCCCAGCCGCTTTTGCTCCCGTGCCGGATGGCAGCGTCCACGAAGCCTTGGAAAAGGGGATGGGGCCGGTTGGGCCGGGAGGCGAACTCGGGGTGGAACTGGGTGCCGACGAACCACGGGTGGCCGGCCAACTCCATGATCTCCACCACGTCCGCCTCCTCCCAGAGGCCGGCGGGGACGAGACCCGCCCGGGCCAGGGCGTCCCGGTAGGCGTTGTTGATCTCGTAGCGATGCCGGTGGCGCTCCCACACCAGGTCCGTACCGTAGGCTGCCCGGGCCAGGGTGCCCGGCCGGAGCCGGCAGGGGTAGGCGCCGAGCCTCATGGTGCCGCCCTTCTCCACCAGGCCCCGCTGGCCGGGGAGGAGGTCCACCACCGGGTGGGGCGTTCCGGGGTCGAACTCGGTGCTGTGGGCGCCGGCCAGGCCCAGCACGTTGCGGGCGAACTCCACCACGGCGCACTGGAGGCCGAGGCAGATTCCCAGGAAGGGCACGCCGCGGCGGCGCGCGTGGCCGACGGCCGCCAGCTTGCCCTCGATGCCCCGTTGGCCGAAGCCGGGTCCCACCAGGACACCCTGGGCGTCGGCGAGGACCTCGGCGGCCGGTTCCCGTTCCAGGGTCTCCGAGTCCACCCAGCGCACCTGGAGGCGGGCTCCGGCGGCGAAGGCGGCGTGATGGAGGGCCTCCCCGATGCTGAGGTAGGCGTCGGGCAGTTGCACGTACTTGCCCACGAAGGCGACCGTGAGCTCGCCGCGCGGTTCCCGCACGCGGCGCACCAACTCCTCCCACTCCCGCAGGTCCGGCCGGCCGCAGCGCAGTCCCAGCATGTTGACCACCATGTTGCCCAACCCCTCCCGCTCCAGGAGGAGGGGCACCTCGTAGATGCTGGCGGCGTCCACGTTCTGCACCACGGCCTCGGGGGCGATGTCGCAGAAGAGGGCGATCTTCTCCCTCACCTCGCGGGAGATGGGCCGCTCCGAGCGGCAGATGATGACGTCGGGCTGGATGCCTATGCTGCGCAGCTCCTTGACCGAGTGCTGGGTGGGCTTGGTCTTGAGCTCGCCCGCCGCCGCCACGTAGGGGACCAGGGTGACGTGGACGTAGAGGACATCGTCCCGGCCCACGTCCGTCTTGAGCTGCCTGATGGCCTCCAGGAAGGGCAGGCTCTCGATGTCACCCACGGTGCCGCCGATCTCGACGATGACCACGTCGGGGTCGTCCTGGGCCGCCACGGCCAGGATGCGCTCCTTGATCTCGTTGGTGACGTGGGGGATGACCTGGACCGTGGCGCCGAGGAAGTCGCCCCGCCGCTCGCGCTGCACGATGGCCTGGTACACCTGGCCGGCCGTCAGGTTGTTCTCGCGGCCCAGCTCCAGGTCCAGGAAGCGCTCGTAGTGGCCCAGGTCCAGGTCGGTCTCGGCCCCGTCCCGGGTCACGAAGACTTCCCCGTGCTGGAGGGGGTTCATGGTGCCGGCGTCCACGTTGAGGTAGGGGTCGATCTTGAGGGGGGCCACCCGCAGCCCCCGGCTGCGGAGCAGGCGGCCGAGGGAGGCGGCGGTGATCCCCTTGCCCAGACCGGAGACCACGCCGCCCGTGACGAACACGAACTTGGCCAAGGAGACGGCTCCTTTCCGCCTGCCGGAGCCATTGTAGCCGCGCCCTCAACGGGGTGTCAAACGGCGTCAGCGGTGCTGCCTTCCCGGACGGCGCGGATGACGTTGCCGGGATCGAGGAGGACGATGCGGGGCCGGTGGCGGCCGGCTTCCTCCTCCGACAAGAGGGCGTAGGCCAGCACGATGAGGATGTCGCCCGGGTGACCGAAGCGGGCGGCCCCGCCCATGAGCCCCACCGTCCTCGACCCGGCCGGCGCGGGCAGCACGTAGGTCTCGAAGCGCGCCCCCGTGGAAACATTGATGACGTGGACCTGCTCGTAGGGGAGGAAGCCGGCGGCGCGGAGCAGGTCGGCGTCCACGAGGAGGCTGCCCTCGTAGTGGAGGTTCACCTCGGTCACGGTGGCCCGGTGCAGTTTGCCCAGGAGAAAGGTGCGCATGTTTCCCCCCGCCGCTCCAATAGAACAGGCGCCCCGCGCCGGTGTCAAGGCGGGGCCGGAGGCCGTCCGACGCCCCTTGTCAGACGGGCGGGGAAGCCGGCGACGCGCCGCCGCGCCTGACCGAGTCGAGGAGGGCGCGCAGGGCCCGGACGGCCGCCTCCATGTCGGGGGCGCGCGTGATGGCGCTCACCACCGCCACGCCGTCGGCCCCGGCCCTCAGCACGGCGGCCGCGTTGGCCGGGCCAATGCCGCCGATGGCCACCACGGGCAGGGCCACGGCCGCCCGCACGGCGCGCAGCCCCTCGAGACCGATGGGCGCCCCGGCGTCCGGCTTGGTGGCGGTGGCGTAGACGCTGCCCACGCCCACGTAGTCGGCTCCGGCCGCCTCGGCCGCGCGGGCCTCGGCCGGCGTGGCGCAGGAGACGCCCACCACGGCCTCCGGGCCCAGGGCCGCCCTGGCCAGGCGCGCGGGCGCGTCCTCCTGGCCCAGGTGCACGCCGTCGGCCCCCGCCGCCCGGGCCACCTCCACCCGGTCGTTGACCAGGAAGAGGACGCCCGCCTGCCGGCAGAGCAGCGCCGCCTCCCGGGCCAGGGCCGTCAGTTCGGCGTCTGGAAGGAGCTTCTCGCGGAGCTGAACGGCCGTGGCGCCGCCGGCCACCGCCGCCCGCACCACGTCCAGGTGGGACCGCCCCGCCCCGGCGTCCTCGGTGACGACGTAGAGGCGCAGGCGGGGCCGCAGCGCGTCGCGGCTCACGCGCGCCACGGCCCCCGGCCCTCTCCGCGGTGCGCGGCCCCGCGACCTCCGCGGCTGTCCTCGTCCCGGACGCCGGGGGCGCCTGGGGGCGGTTCCACCTCGGGGTCGGCGAAGGGGCGGCCGCGACCGAGGGGAAGGGCTCCGGCCAGGGCCGCCGCCGCGTAGGAGCCCGCCAGCCGAAAGGCCGCCGGCACCGTCAGTCCCCGGGCAAGACCCGTGGCCAGGGCGGCGGAGAAGGCGCACCCGGCGCCGTGGGGCGCCGCGAGGGGGAGCCGCCGCCGGCGCTCCGTCCACGTGTCCCGGCCGTCGGTGAGGACGTCCGCCACCACGTCCGGGGAGGGGAGGTGCCCCCCCGTCACGCAGACCCAGCGCGGCCCCAGCCTCCGCAGGGACCGGGCCGCCGCCTCCAGGTCGGCCTCGGTGCGGAGCCGCTCCGGCTCCCAACCTAGCAGGGCGGCCGCCTCGGGGACGTTGGGGGTGACCACCTCGGCCAGGGAGAGAAGGTCGAGCCAGGCTTCCAGGCCGGCGGCAGCGGCGGGGACGGCCTCGCGGCTCCCGGGGCCCGTCCCGGCTGCCGTCCAGAGGGGTTCACCCGTGCCGGCGGCCAGCACGGGGTCCACCACCACGGTCCCGAGGCCGAGGGCGCGGAGGCAGGCGGCCACGGCGCGCGCGACGCGGGCGTCGCCCAGCATGCCGGTCTTGACGGCCAGCACGGGCAGGTCGCCTGCGGCGGCCTCCATCTGCGCCGTCACCAGTTCAGGCGGAAGGACGTGGACGGCGCGGACCGCCCGGCTGTCCTGGACGGTTACCGCCGTCACGGCGCAGGCGGGGTGACCCCCCAGCCGACCGATGACGCGCACGTCCAGCTGCAGGCCGGCGCCGCCGGACGGGTCGGAGCCGGCCACCGTCAGCACGCACGGCCGGGAGCCGGCTCGGGGCGCCGCCGGCGACCCGGCCGCGTAAGGCGTGCCGCGGGGCCCGGCACCCACGGCTACATCCGCTCCGGGGCGGAGACGCCCAGGAGGCCCAGGCAGTTGGCCAGGACCTGGCGCACGGCCGTCACCAGGAGCAGCCGGGCCCGCGTCACGTCCGGCTCCTCCCCCAGGACCCGGCAGCGGGTGTAGAAGGCATGGAAGTCGGTGGCCAGCTCCCGCGCGAAGACGGTGAGCCGGTGCGGCTCGCGGCGCTCCGCCGCCTGGGCCACCTCCGCGGGGAACCAGGCCAGGTGGCGGAGGAGGTCCTCCTCCTCGGGTCCCTCCAGCGTGCCCGGCGGGAGGAGGGGCTCCGCCGGTGCGCCGCCGAGCGCCGTCGCGCCGCCGGCGTCCGCGGGCGGCCAGGGGAGGGACTCGCCCGAGGTCTCGGCCTGGCGGAGGATGCTGCAGATGCGGGCGTGGGCGTACTGGACGTAGTACACGGGGTTGTCGGCGGCCTGGCGGCGAGCCAGCTCCAGGTCGAAGTCCAGGTGGGCGTCCAGGGAGCGGGTGAGGAAGAGGAAGCGGGCCGCGTCCCGCCCCACCTCCGCCAAGAGCTCCTCCATGGTCACGTACTCGCCCCGCCGCTTGGACATCTTGACCACCTGTCCTTCGCGCACGAGGCGGACCAGTTGCGTCAGGAGCACCTCCAGCCGTTCGCCGGCGAAGCCGAGGGCCTGGACGGCGGCCCTCATGCGCGGCACGTAGCCGTGGTGGTCCTGCCCCCAGATGTCGATGACGCGGTCGAAGCCCCGCTCGAACTTGGTGAGGTGATAGCCCACGTCGGCCAGGAAATAGGTGATCTCCCCGTTGGACCGGACCAGCACCCGGTCCTGGTCGTCGCCGAAGGCGGTGCTGCGAAACCAGAGGGCCCCTTCGGCCTCGTAGACGTGGCCGCCCTCCCGCAGGCGGCGGAGGGCTTCCTCGGGCTTGCCGGCCGCCCGCACCTCGGACTCGCGGTACCAGCGGTCGTAGGTGACCCCGTAGTCCTCCAGGGCGCGGCGCTGCCAGGCCACGATGCGCTCCACGGCATAGCGCCCCAACTCCTGGCGCAGTGCCGCCAGCTCCGCCGCCAGCGGCCCTGGCTCGGGCCAAGTGGCCAGGAGGAGGCGGCGGGCTTCCTCCCCCCCGGTACCCGCCAGGAAGTCCCGCGCCAGGTCGGCCACGTAGTCGCCCGGGTACCCCCCCTCGGGCGGCTCGGCGGGCTGGCCCAGGGCCTGCCTGGCCCGTGCCTCCAGCGAGAGGGCCAGCTTCTCGAACTGGGTCCCGGCGTCGTTGACATAGTACTCCCGCTCCACCCGGTGGCCGCTGGCCTCCAGGCAGCGCGCCAGGGCGTCGCCGTAGGCGGCGGCCCGCGCGTTGACCACGTTGAGGGGGCCCGTCGGGTTGGCGCTCACGAACTCCACCTGCACCCGCCGCCCCTCGCCCCGGCGGCTGCGTCCGTAGGCTTCCCCCGCGGCCAGCACCTCGCCCACCACCGGACGCAGCCAGCCGCGGGGAAACCGGAAGTTGAGGAAACCGGGGCCCGCCACCTCCACCGCCTCCCAGGGGGCGTTCCCGTCCCGCGATCCGTCGGCTGCCGCGGCAGCCGCGGGCGGCGCGGCGGTCGCCAGGCGCGCGGCCAGGATGTCGGCCACCTGCCGGCCGCTCCGGGCGACCCTCCCGGCCAGCAGGAGGGCGAAGTTGGTGGACAGGTCGCCGAACCGTTTCTCCCGCGGGCGCTCCACCTCCACCGGCGGCAGGTCGGGCGGCGCGGGCAGCTCGGCGGCCGTCACCGCGTCCGCCAGGGCCGCCAGCAACGCTTCCCTCACCGTGTCCACCGCCCGCTGCCACACCAAGGACCTCATCCTCCCGTTGGGCACCGCATGCCCGGGGCCGGCTCGCCGCCTCGCCGCCCGCGGAGCGGGCGCGGGCCCGTCCGCGCGCCGGGCGCAACGCGGTTCAGGCGAAGCAGAGCAGGGCGTCCCGCACGATCCGCGCCCCCAGCACGGCCGCCACGTCCGCCGGGTCGCACGGGGGACAGACCTCCACCAGGTCGAAGCCCACCACCTGGCAGCCGCGCAGAGCCGCCACGGCCGCCAGGATCTCCCGCGCCGTGACGCCCCCCGGCTCGGGCGTGCTGGTGCCGGGCGCGAAGGCCGGGTCCACCACGTCTACGTCCACCGTGACGTAAAGGGGGAAGCGCCGCAACTCGGGCAGGACCTCCCGCAGGGGGCCCAGCACCTCGCCCGGGAAAACCCGCGTCCGGCCGCGCGCCCAGGCCAATTCCTCCGGCGTCGCGGAGCGCACCCCGAACTGGTATACCCTTCCCGGCGGGAGGAGCTCCGCCACCCGCCGCATGACGGTGGCGTGGGAGAGGGTCTCGCCGGCGTAGGAGTCCCGCAGGTCGGCGTGGGCGTCGAACTGGACCACGACCAGCTCGGGGTGGCGGGAGCGCAGCGCCTCCACGGCGGCCAGCGTCAGGAGGTGCTCGCCTCCCAGGAGGCAGGGCACCCTGCCCTCCGCCGCCACCCCCGCCACGATCTCGCGCACGTTGGCCAGGGTGGCGGCGGCGTTGCCCCACGTCACCGTGGCGTCGCCCGCGTCGTGGAAGGGGTGGTCCGCCAGGGCGGCGTCCAGCTCCAGGCTGTACTCCTCCAGCACGTCGGAGACGGCGCGGATGCGTTGGGGCGCCAGCCTGGCACCCGGCCGGGCCGTGACGGTGAAGTCCATGGGCACGCCCACCAGGACGGCCCGGGCCCGCTCCCGGTCCGTCACCGCCCCGAGGAAGGCGCCCCCCGGCGTCAGGCGCTCCCGCCAGCCGGGCCGCTCTCCCGTCGTTTCCACCGACACGGTCATCGCCCTCGCCCCGCCCGCCGCTCTAGGAGGCGGGCGCGGCCAGCAGGTCCCGGACGAAGGGAGGAAGGGCCAGGAGGGCCCGGTGGACCGCCGGCGAGTAGTACCTGGTCGCGAGGGAGGCCGCCCGCTCCTCGTCGAAGGAGGCCGGGTCCGGCCCCCGCGAGGCCACCGTCACGGACCAATATCCCCCCGGATAGGTGGGCACCACGCCCAGCAGGAGCCGCACCACGGGGAAGAGGCCCCGCAGGACGGCGTGCACGCGGGCGATGAGGTCGCCGTTGAAGAAGGGCGACTCTGTCTGGGCGGCGAAGAGGCCGCCCTCCCGCAGGCAGGCGTGGACGGAGCGGTAGAAGGGTTCCTCGAAGAGCCCCACGGCCGGGCCCACCGGGTCCGTGGAATCCACGATGACCACGTCGAAGGCGTCGGTGTGGCGCGCCACGAACTCGGCGCCGTCCCCCACGTGGACCACGGCCCGCGGGTCGGCGAAGCCGACGGCGATGCCCGGCAGGAACTCACGGGCCACGTCCATCACCCGCTCGTCTATCTCCACCAGGTGGGCCTCCTCCACGCACGGGTGCTTGAGGACCTCCCGGAGGACGCCCCCGTCGCCGCCCCCCACCACCAGCACCCGCCGCGGGCGCGGGTGGGCGCACAGGACGGGGTGGGCCATCAGCTCGTGATAGGTGAACTCGTCCCGCTCGGTGGTCTGGATGACGTCGTCCAGGGCGAGCAGGCGTCCGAACTGGGGGGTTTCGTAGACGGCGATCTCCTGAAAGGGGGTTCGCTCCCGGTGCAGGACCCGAGTCGCCCGGCACGAGATGCGCATGTCCTCCGTCTGGTTCTCGCTGAACCACAGCTCCATCCCCGTCACCCCCGGCCTCCCGTCGCTGCCGCGGGCCGCGCGGCGCTTCTCCGTCCCGGCGCGGCGCCTCAGTACCAGAGCCCCGCGCGGCGCTGCCGCCGCCGGCGCCTCAGTACCAGAGAACGGCCGCCGCCACCACGGCCCCCCACCGCTTGACGCGGTGGGACACGGCTTTCACCTTGAGGTCGCGCAACTCCTTGCCGCGGTAGGCGAAGGCCTCCCTCACCATGGCCGCCACCCTTTCCTCGGCCTCGCGGCGGCCGCAGAAGCCCGAGTATTCCATGATGACGCCGTAGTCGTCGGTGGCGAACCCCACCCCGATGGCGGCCGCTATCTCCCGCCCCGGCTCCTCGCACATGAGGGCGGCGTAGGCCGTGGGCGCCAGGGAGCCCGGCGGCACGGGGAAGTCCTCCTCGTAACGGCAGTTGGGCGGGAGAATGCTGGACACCCGGATCAGGTTGAGGTTGCCCACGCCGGCATCCAGGAGGGCCCGATCGAAGGCCAGGAGCCTCTCGGCCCCGTCTCCTCTCCCCGCGGCCAGCTTGACCTTTTTGGGCGTGGGCAGCACCGCTCGTCCCCCTTCGGGGCAAAATACGGAAGCATTATAGCACCGGGCGCAAGGCCGACCGCGGTCGCCGGGAGCGGTCCCGGCGCCGCGCGGCCTCCCGAGTCGCGCTGGCAAGGGGCGCGGCCGGGTGCTAAACTGGACTGCGACCAAATACACCGGTTCAGAGGCGGTGGTGAGCGGCGGTGCAGCACATGCGGGTCTGGATACTGATGGCGGCCCTGACGGCCCTCTTCGTGGGAGTGGGCCGTCTCCTGGCCGGCCAGGCGGGGATGTGGTTCTTCTTCCTCCTGGCCCTGGCCATGAATGCCTTCACGTATTACTACAGCGATTCGCTGGCCCTCCGCATGACGGGCTCGCGGCCCCTGGACGAGGCCGAGGCGCCGGAGGTTCACGCCCTCGTCCGGCGTCTGGCGCAGCGGGCCGGCCTGCCCATGCCGCGCGTCTACCTGACGCCGTCGCCCCAGCCCAACGCCTTCGCCACCGGCCGCGATCCCGCCCACGCCGCAGTGGCGGTGACCGACGGCCTGATCCGGCTCCTGACGCGGGAGGAGATCGAGGGGGTGTTGGCCCACGAGCTGGCCCACGTCCGCAACCGCGACACCCTGGTGGGCGCCATGGCCGCCACCCTGGCCGGGGCCGTCGCCATGCTGGCCGACGCGGCCCGCTGGACGCTCATGTTCGGCGGCTTCGGGCACCGCGACGACCGCGAGCAGGGTGCCGGCTCGGCCCTGGGAGCCATCGTGGCCCTGGTGGTGGCCCCTCTCGCCGCCACCCTCGTCCAGTTGGCCATCTCCCGCTCCCGCGAGTTCCTGGCCGACGAGACGGGCGCCAGGATCGCGGGCAGTCCCCACGGCCTGGCCGACGCGCTGGAAAAGCTCGAGCGCGCCGCCCACGCCCTGCCCATGGCCGTCAATCCCGGCACGGCTCACCTGTTCATCGTCAACCCCTTGCGCGGGGACGCCCTCCTGAGCCTCTTCAGCACCCACCCGCCCGTGGCCGAGCGGGTGCGCCGCCTGCGCCAGATGCGCCTCACCCACGTCTGACACGTGTGAGCCGGCACCCGCGCCCGCGCCGTCGCCCGGGCCTCTCGCGTCGAAACCAGGTTGGGCCTCCTCGCCCTCCGGGAGTGATCCGGAGAAGGGATGGGCGCCTCGCCAGCGAAGATACGTTCCCATGGGGACATGGCCGGCCTCACCGGGGAGCGGGGTCGGCGCGAGCGGGGGTAGGCGGTGGCTGCCAGGGAAGGCGGGCCCGTGGTCCTGGTGGTGGAGGACAAGGCCTATGTGCGCGAGCTGCTGGAGGCCGTCCTCAGCTCGGCCGGATTCGGGGTGGAATCCGTCCCCGACGGGCGCGCGGCTCTGGAGACGGCGGCCCGGTTGCGTCCCGATATCGTCTTACTGGACTTCATCCTTCCCGGGCTGGACGGGCGGCAGGTCCTGGCCGCCCTGCGCGCGAATCCGGATCTGAGGTCGGTGCCGGTGGTGGTCATGTCGGCCTGGGCGGACGCCGCCACCCTGAAGGACTGGGAGGGAGCGGCCGCCTTCCTTTACAAGCCGTTCTCCGTGGAGGAACTGGTGGAGACGGTCCAGCGTCTCCTGGCCCCGGCGGGCGGCCTTGACGAAGCGAGCCGGGTGGCCGAGGGGAGGGACGACGGTGACGATGCGAGCGCTGCACCTGGCCGACCTGCACCTGGGCTGGGAGCCGCGGTTTCTCCCGGCGGAGAAGGCTGAGGTCTGGCGGCGTGAGCGGGACGGCCTCCTGGACCTGGCGGACCGGGTGGTGCGGCGCGAGGGCGTCAACCTGGTGCTCGTCGCCGGCGACCTCTTCGACCATCACCGGCCGCCCCCGGCCTTGGCGGAGAGGGTCGTAGGCACCCTGGCGCGCTGGGAGGCGGCGGGGGTGCGCGTGGTGACGGCGCCCGGCAACCACGACGAGATCACCTATCGCGAGTCCGTCTACCGGGAGAGGGCCTCCTCGTGGCCGGGAGTCCTGGTCCGCGAGCCGGTTCCCCACCGGGCCGCCGTGCTGGAGGTCGGCGGGACGCGGGTGCACGTGTACGGCTTCGCCTTCACCGGCGGGCGCACGCCGGGTCGGGTCGAGGCGTTTCCCCGCGAGGCCGAGGAGGGCCTCCACATCGCCGTCCTCCACGGCGCTCTCGACTGGGAGGAGGGGAGGAGCCCCTGCCTGGCGGGCCGGGGCCTGGCGGCGGCCGGCTACCACTACGCCGCCCTGGGCCACCTGCACGCCCACCGGGTCCGGCGCCTCGGGCGCACCACCGCCGTGTATCCGGGGGCGGTGGCCGGCACCGACTTCAGCGACCCCGGCGAAGGGAGCTGGACGCTGGTGGACCTGGACGGCGACGGGGCCGCCGTGCGACGCCTGCCGGCCGGAGTGCGGCCCCTGCGCGTGCTGGCGGTGGACGGAGGTCTCTACGGGGAGGCCGGCGAGATGGCGGCGGCCCTGGAGAGGATGGCGGAGGAGGAGGCCATGGTCCTCTTTCGCGTCGGTGGCGTGTGCCGGTTCGACTGGGACGGGGAGGCCATGGCGGAGGTCCTGGGCCGGCGTTACTTCCACGTGCGCGTGGAGGACGGCACCGAGACGGTGTCCGATGAAGCCGTTTCGTCCCTGGCCAGGGAGGACACGGTGGCGGGGACCTTCGTGCGGCGCCTCCTGGCCAGGATGGGGGCGGCCGGTGACGAGGCGGAGCGGGCCCGGGCGCGGCGGGCGCTGATGCTGGGTCTGGCGGCCCTCGGCTTCGGCCGAGGCGGGCGGGAAGGCGGGTGAGGCGCCGGTGACCCGCGGGCGCGTCTCCTGGCGGAGGCTGGAGTTGCGGGGCTTCGGACCCTTCGCCGCGGGGGTGGGGGTCGGCTTCCGGCCGGGGCTCAACGTGCTGGCCGCGCCCAACGAGACGGGCAAGTCCACCCTCCTTGCGGGTCTCCAGGCGGTGCTCTTCGGGCTCGAGGGCGGGGAGAGCAGGACCGCCTTCAGCCGGGGGCGCTTCCGCTCCTGGAGCGGGGAGGCCTGCGGCGGCTGCCTCGTGCTGGAGGCGGCGGACCGTCTCCACCTGATCGTGAGGGACTTCGAGCGCCAGCGGGTCGAGGTGTGGGAAGGGCCGCCGGCCACGGGCCGGCCCGCAGGCGGCGCGGGACGGACCGCGGTCTCTGACCCCGATCTCCGCGCCTGGCCGCGGGGCTGGGTCCAGCTCCTCGCCGGTCCCCACAATCCCCGCGGCCAGCGGAACGACCCGCGTTACGAGGAGTGGCTGGAGCGAACGGTGGGGTTCACGGGGCGGGATCTCTTCTCCGCCACCTTCTGCCTGGGACAGGGCCTCCTCCCCGGCGGCGGCGAGGCCTTTCCCGCCGCCGGCGACGGCTGGGCGCTGCCCGCGGCGGTGCAGGTCCTGCTGGCGGGCAGCGGCGGCCGCACCGTGGCCGAGGCCCTCGACCGTCTGGCCGCCCGTGTCAGGGAGCTGACCATGCGTCCGGCCAGTCGCTACGGCCTGCCGGGGCGCGACCTGACCAAGCCCCGGCGGGTGGAGGAGCTGGAGGAACGGGTCGCCGCCCTCGAGGAGCGCCTGGTACGGGGGCGGCGGTCCCTGGACGCCAGCGAGGGGCTGCGCGCCGAGCTCGCCCGGGCGGAGGCGCGCGAGCGGGACGTCATGGAGAGGCTGGATCACCTGCGGCGGACGGAACAGGCCTTCGCGGAGCGCCGCCTGGCCCTGGAGCGCCTGCGGGCGGCGGAGGCGGAGCAGGAGCGGTTGGACGCGGACTGGCGCGCCTGGGAGGACCTGCGGCGGCGGGAGGCGGAGGCGCGCGCCGCGCTGGCGCGGGATTTCCCCTGGAGCCGGCTTTCCGGGGACGAAGCCGTGGAGGTGGGCCGGCGGCTGGCGGCTCTCCGCGAGGTGGCGCGGGAGCGGGAGCGCCTGGCGGCGGAGGAGGCCGAGGTCGCCGAGCGGCGCCGCGCCGCCGCCGCCGCCCTGGCCGCGGCCCTCCGCGAGAGCAGCGGGGGCCCCTCCCGGTCCGCCGCCGGCCTCGGGTGGGCGACCCTGGGCGGCGTGGTGGCGGGTCTGGCGCTGGCGCTCCTGGCGTGGCTGGCGGGCGTGCCTCGGGGGACGGCGGCGGGCCTGGCCCTGGCCCTGGGTAGCGCCGTGGGGTTTGCGGTGGCGCGGGCCTGGCTGGCTCGGTCGCGGAGGGGATCCCCCGCCGCCGGCCGGCGGGCTCCGCCCGGAGCGGGACCCGCCGCGAGGGAGGGGGGGTGGGGACGGCTGCCGGCGGGCGCGGAGGCGGCCCGGGCGATTGTCGCCGAGGCGGCGGTGACGGTGGAGCGCCTGGCGGAGAGGCGCCGCGAGGCGGAGGCGAGGTGGGACGCTCTGGCGGCCCCTGTAGGCCCGCTTCTGGCGGCCCACGGGGGTGATCCGGAGAGGGCTCTCGCGGCCTGGACCGACTTCGAGGCGGCGGCGCAGCGGGTGGAGACCGTGGCGGCGGCCGGCTCAGCCATTCTGGCCAGGCACGGCGCGGGTGGCGGGGATGACCTGCGGCGCCTGCTCCTGGCCAGCGGCAACGAGGTGCAGGAGAGGCTGCGGGCCTGGGAGGATCTCCTGGCGCGCCACCCGGGTCTGCCGGGGCGCCACGAGCCGGCCGAGGAGGTGGAGGGGGCCCTGCGGAGGGTTCGCGCCGAACGCGAGGCGGCCGAAGGGATGCTGGCCGAGGCGCGGGAGGAGGGCGTCAGGCTGCGCCGCGCCCTGGCCGAGGCCGAGGCGGGCGGCCAGGACAACGTGGCCCGGCTGGAGCTGGAGCTGGCGGCCCTGCGGGGGGAGCTGGCCGGGGCGCGCGAGGAGGCGGCCGCCCTGGCCCTGGCGCACGCGGAGCTGGCCGGGGCCTACGACGAGTACCGCGAGTCGCACCGGGCAAGGCTGGCCGACCTGGCCAGCGGCTATTTCTCCACCCTCACCTCCCGGCCCGGGCGGAGAGTGGCCCTCGGGGAGGATTTCTCCGTGGAGGTCCGGGAGGCGGACGGTCGGAGGTGCGCCGTCTCCCAGCTCAGCCGGGGCGCCGCCGACCAGCTCGCCCTCTCCCTCCGCCTGGCCGTGGCCGACCTCCTCGGCGCCGACCTGGTCCTCCCCCTCATCCTGGACGACCCCTTCGGGAGCTTCGACGAGGAGCGCCTGGCGGAGGCGCGGCGCTTGCTCCAGGCGGTGGCGGAGGAACGGCAGGTGATCCTGGTGACCCACCGGGTGGACCAGCTTTCCTGGGGCAGGCCCGTGGCGTGGGAGGAGCCGGTCCTGCTGGCCGGCCCGGCGTCGGTCTCGCCCGCCGCGGCGCCGTCCTCCCCGCGCGCGGCCGCCGGTGGGGGAGCTTGAGCCTCGGCTTCATCCTGGGCAGGGCCGGCTCCGGCAAGACCACCCATTGTCTCCGCTCGGTCCTGGAGTCCCTCGCGTCCGGCCCCGACGGCCCTCCCCTGGTGCTCCTGGTTCCCGAGCAGGCCACCCTGGGCATGGAGCAGGCCCTCCTGGAGACGGTCCCCGCCCCCGCCGTGGGCCGCGTGCGGGTGAGCGGCTTCCGCCGCCTGGCTCGGGGCGTCCTCGAGGAGACGGCCGGGCCCGTCCGCCCCGTCACCCGCCTGGGTTGCCTCATGGCCCTGCGGGGAATCCTGGAGCGGCGGCGGTCGGACCTGACCATCCTGGCGCCGGTGGCGGGGCAGACGGGGGCGGCCGCGCGGGTGGAGGCGGCGCTGGCGGAGCTGCGGGCCTGGGGGGTCGGGGCCCGGGAGCTGGCCGACTTGGCCTCGGCCTTGGGGGACCAGGGCCCTTCGCGCCTGGGTCGCAAGCTGCGCGACCTGGCGCTGCTGGCCCACGAGCTGGAACGATGGCTGGCGGGGCGGCTCCTCGAGCCGGAGGGGGTGCTGGGGGAGGCGCGGCGGCGGCTGCCCGCCAGCGACCTCCGGGGAGCGTCCGTGTGGGTGGACGGCTTCTCCGACTTCACCCGGCCGGAGCTGGAGTTCCTCCTGGAGCTGGCCGCCGTGGCCCGGGTGCGCGTGGCCCTCTGCCTCGACCCCGCCGTGGCCGCCGGCGGTGAAGGGGTCTCCCCGGGTCCCTTCGCCGAGGTGGCGGCGACGCACCGGGAGCTCAGCGGGCGGGCCGCGCGGCTCGGACTCGTGCTGGAGGAGACGGTGGCGCTGGGGGCGGAACCGCCGCCCCGCTTCTCCTCCCGCCCCGAACTGGCCCGCCTGGAGGCCTTTGCCGCCGGCAGGGCGGGGGTCGCCGTGTCCGGTCCCGGCGGCGGCGAGCCGGCGGCAGCCGGCACCGGCGCCAGCGAACCAGCCGTCCGGGTGGTGGCTGCGCCCGACCGGCGCGCCGAGGTAGAGTGGGCGGCCAGGGAGATCCTGCGCCTGGTGCGCGAGGGCGGCCTCCGCTTCCGGGAGGTGGGGGTCCTCCTGCGCGACGTGGGCCCCTACGCGGACCTGGTGGAGAGCGTGTTCCCCTTCCACGGCATCCCTTTCTTCCTGGACCGACGGCGTCCCGCCGCCGACCATCCCCTGGCGCGCCTCGTCCTCTCGGCCCTGGAGGCCGTGGGCGGCTGGTCCCGCGAGGCCGTGCTGGCCTTTCTCAAGAACGATCTGCAACCGGCCTCGGTGGACGCCGTGGACCGCATCGAGGACGCGGCCCGGAGGCGGTGGCTCGGCGGAGACGGGGCCCAGAAGGCGTGGCTGGCCGCCTGGCCGGACCTCCCACCCGCCCTGGAACGGATGCGGCGGAGGCTGCTGGCGCCCCTGGCGCGCCTGGGCCGGCGCGTGGGGCGGCGTGGCCGGCCGCCGGCGGCGCGCGTGGGACTGGCCGTCTGGCGGCTGCTGGAGGAGTTGCGGCTGCCCGCCCGTCTCGGCGGCAGAGCCGAGCGGGCGGCCGGGGAGGGGCGCACAGGGGAGGCGGCCGACCACCTCCAGGCGTGGGAGGGCGTCGTCGGCGTGCTGGAGGAGTATGTGGAGCACCTGGGGGACACCCGCCTGGCTCTGGCGGAGCACGTCCGGGTCCTGCAGGCGGCCCTGGCGGGCCTGGACCTGGCCACGCCGCCGCCGGCCCTGGACCAGGTGGTGGTGGGGGCCGTGGACCGGTCCCGCTTTCACGGCCTGGCGGCCCTGCTGGTGCTGGGGGCAGTGGAGGGGGAGTTCCCGGCCGTGCCCCAGGAGGACGCGGTCCTGGACGACGGTGACCGGCAGCGCCTGGCCGAGGTCGGCCGGGCCGTCGGCCCCACCACGCGGGAGCTGGAGCGCCGCGAGGAGTACCTGGCCTATGTGGCCCTGACGCGGGCCGCCCGCCGGCTCTGGCTCAGCTGGCCGCTGGTGGACGGGGAAGGCCGGCGCCTCGAGCCGTCGCCCCTGGTGCGGCGGGTGCAGGAATCCCTGCCGGACCTCGTTCCGGCGCCGGAGGTCCTCAGCCGGGAGCCTCCGCCGGAGGAATGCGCCGGGGGCGCCGACGTCCTGGACGCTCTCCTCGCCGCCGTGGGAGAGGCCGCCCAGGGCTTCCCTCCGTCGCCGGCCTGGCCGGCCCTCTACGAGGTGGCGCGCCTGCGTCCCCCCCTTGCCGCCCGCCTGGTGGCGGCGGTGGCCGACGTCGGGCCGGGGGGTGCGCCCTGGCCCGCTACGCCCGTGCCGGCGCGCGGTCCCCTCACGGTGTCGGTGACGGAGCTGGAGGACATGGCCGCCTGCCCCTTTCGCCGCTTCCTGGCCCACGTGGTGCGCGCCCGGCCGCGGCGGGAGGCCCGGCTGGACGGCCGCCTCCTGGGCGAGCTGTACCACGCCGCCCTGGCCGCCCTCGGCCGCGCCGCCCTTGGGCGGCCGGGCGGGTTCGCGGACCTGACGGGGGAGGAGACCCGGTCCCTGGTGGACGAGGTCGTCCGCGAGGCCCTCGTCGGGGAAGGCGGAGCCCTGGCGGGGCTGCCGCCCGCGGTGCGCGGCATGGCGGCGGAACGGGCACGCCGGAGCCTCTCCTCGGCCGGGGAGGCCCTCAGGTCCTGGGCCGGCCGGAGCGCCTTCCGCCTCGCCGCCGTGGAGATGGACGTCCGCCTGCCGTTGCCCGTGGAGGATCACGGCGCTCCCCCCGCCGGGAGCGGCGCCGGCCCCGCCCGGGGGGAGGTGCTGGTGACGGGACGGGTCGATCGTCTGGACGAAGCCTTCCTCGCCGGCGAGCGCCTGCTCCTGGTGGTGGACTACAAGCGCCGGGCCGCCGCCCCCGGCGGGCGGGAGGCCGTGCGGGAGGGCCTCCATCTGCAGCTTCCCCTCTACTGCCTGGCAGCCGCGGCCTGCGTGCCCGGGCCGGCGCCCGTCGCGGCCGGCGCCCTTCTCTTTCCCGTGGAACCCAGCCCAGCGGCCGGAGACGGGGGGGCGGGGCGCAACCCGCACCGCGCCCGGGGCTGGCACCTGGGCGAACGGCCCGTCGTGGAGGCGCTGGACGGCGCCGCGGGGCGGGAGGAATCGGTCCTGGGCGTACGGTGGCGCCGGGACGGGCAACCGGCCGCTGCGGACCACCTCCTGGACCGCGGCCAATTCTCGGCCCTCCTGGCGGACGCCCTCGCCGCGGCGCAGCACCTGGCGCGGCACATGGCGGCGGGCGAGGTGCGCCGCCGGCCGTGGCGGCGGGGGAGCCGCAGCGCCTGTGACACCTGCGAGTACGCTGCTGTGTGCCCCTTCGATCCTCTCCTGGGCGATGAGCACCGGCCCCTGGGGAGGGAAGCGCCGGCGGAGGGGGCGGTGGCCGATGACGGGAACGGCCCGCCGCCCGAGGCGGTTTGTTGAGCCTGTCGCCCGAGCAGCGGGAGGCCGTGGCGGCCCCGGTGGGCCCCGTGCTGGTGGCGGCCGGGGCGGGGGTGGGCAAGACGGAGGTGCTGGCGGCCCGGGCCGTGTCGCTGCTCACCGACCCGCGGGGGCCCCTTCCCGCCGACAGGCTGCTGGTGGTGACCTTCACGGAGGCGGCCGCCCTCCAGATGCGGCGCCGGATCGAGGAGCGGCTGGCCCAGGCCCTGGCCGGCGGCGCCGCTGCGGACGGGCGGGGCAGCCAAGACGAGAGGGACAGGCGGGACGGAGGGGACGGGCCCGAGGGGGCGCCGTGGCTCCGCGCCCAGCCGGAGCGATTGCGGCGGGCCGTCATCGGTACCCTGCACTCCTTCTGTCTCTGGCTGCTACGGCGCCACTTCGACGCCCTGGGCCTGGACCCCTCTTTCCGGGTGCTGGGCGAGGCCGAGGCGGCGGCCCTCTCCTTTTCCTGCTGCGAGAGGGCGGTGGAGGAGGAGGCGGCGGCCCTGGCGGTGGTGGGCGCCGCCCTGGGCGGCGGGGCCGCCGACCAGCGGGCGCGGGCGGTGCGGCTGGTCCTGCGGTGGCAGCGTTTCCTCGAATCCGTTCCCGATCCGGACGGCTGGCTGGCGGAGGTCGCCGCCGCCTCCGGCTCCGCGGGGGCGGGGGAGGCGGACGGGGGGGACGAAGCCGTGTCCGCCGCCCGGCGGCGGGCGGCCGCCACGCTGGCGGCTTCCCTTTTGCGCCAGGCCGTCGGTTGGCTGGAGCAGGCGCTGGCGGTGTCCTCCCTCCCGGGGGGACCGACGGCCTACCTGGAGCGGCTGCGGGCGGAGCGGGACATGCTGATGGCGGTTGCGGGCTCCCTGGACGGGAGGCCGGGCGGGGCGCCCGTGCCGGCGGAGCTGTCCTGGGGGCGCCTGCCGCCGGCGCGGGGCGGCGCGGCCGACGAGGCGCTGCGGGAGCTGGCCGCGGACCTGCGGCAGCAAGGGAGGCGGGCGGCGGAGGCCGCCCTGCGGTTGGCGGGGCCGGAGGCGGAGGAGGACTCTGCCCCGACGGCGGCCGGCCCCGTGGTGCGGGCCCTCCTGCACCTCCTGCGGCGGTACCGGCGGGCCTGGCGCGAGACCAAGGCCCGCCTGGGCTGCCTCGACTTCGCCGACCTGGAGCATCTGGCCCTGGCGGCCCTGGCCGACGACGGGGTGGCGGCCGCCGTGCGGGGCCGGTTCGGTGCCGTGCTGGTGGACGAGTACCAGGACGTGAACCCGGTTCAGCAGGCCATCCTGGACCGGCTGGCCGGGGCGGGGGACCACTTCCTCGTGGGCGACGCCCGGCAGAGCATATACGGTTTCCGCCACGCCGACCCCGAGGGCTTCTGCGCCCGTCACGCCGCCTGGTCGGCGGGCGGCGGCGCGGTGGTCTCGCTGAGCGGCAACCGGCGCAGCCGAGCGGGAGTGCTGGAGGTCGTCAACTTCGTCTTTCGGCAGCTGGACCGGGAAGCCGTGGCGGCGGGAGCCTGGCCGCCTGCGGAGCCCCTGCGGGCGGCCGGCGGCTTCCCGCCGCCGGATCCCCCCGTGGAACTGCACCTGGTGGAGCGCCCCTCGCGGGGGGAGAAGGTCCGCGCGGAGGCGGGGGAGGAGGCCGGGGAGGAGGGCCGGCCAGCCGAAAGCGGGCCGGAGCTGGAGGCCCTGGTGGTGGCGGTGCGCCTCAGGCAACTGGTGGAAGGGGAGCCGGGCGTAGAGCCGGCCCGGCTGTGGGAGCCGGGAACGGGAGCTTGGCGGCCCATGAGTTACGACGACGTGGCCATTCTCCTCCGCGCCCCTCGCGGCCGGGGCCCCTTCGTGGAGGCCCTGCGGCGGGCGGGCGTGCCGGTGGCGGGGCAGGGGGCTGCGAGCCTCCCCGCCGTCCCGGAGGTGCGCGCCGTCCTGGCCCTGCTGGCGGTCCTGGACAATCCCCGGCAGGATCCCCACCTGGCGGTGGTCCTCCTCTCACCCCTGGGCGGGCTCCTGCCCGCCGACCTGGCCCTCGTGCGGGGGGAAGCCGGCGGAGTGCGGGGCAGCCTCTACGACGCCCTGCGGCGGGGGGTGGCGGCGGGGGTGCTGGGGGGCGACGCCGAGGAGCGGGCGCGCCGTTTCCTGGAGCGCCTGGCACGGTGGCGGCGGGCCGCCCGGTCCCACACCCTCCCCAAACTCCTCGGGCTGCTGTACGAGGAGACGGGGATCCTGGGGCGGGTGGCGGCCTGGCCGGGAGGCGCAAGGCGCCGGGCCTGCCTTCTGGCCCTGCAGGACCGGGCACGGGCCTGGCAGGACGGGCGGGCCGGCGGGCTCGGCGAGTTCGTCCGCTTCTTCCTGGACTCCGAGGACGGCGTCCGGGAGCTGGCCGCCTCCTCCGGGGCGCCGGCCGTCGGCTCGGAGGGGGAAGGCGTGCGAATCCTGAGCATCCACGCCGCCAAGGGCCTGGAGTTTCCGGTGGTGGTCGTGGCGGACCTGGGACGGGCCTTCGACGCCCGCGACAGGAGCGGCGGGCTCCTCCTGGACCGGAGGCTCGGCCTGGGACTACGTTGGGAGGACGAAGAGGGCCGGCGGGCGGAGACGCCGGCATACGGCGTCCTGGCCGAGGCCGCGCGGCGCGCCCAACTGGCGGAGGAGATGAGGCTCCTCTACGTGGCCATGACGCGGGCGCGGGAGCGCTTGATCCTGGTGGGTTCCGCCGCCGACCTGCCGTCCCGGAGCCGCCGCTGGGCCGCGGCGGCCCTGATACCCGGCTGGTCCCTCGGGCCCGCCCTGGTCTGGGGGGCCTCCTCGCACCTGGACTGGCTCGGGCCCGCCGTGGCTCGCCACCGTCACGGGGGCGCCCTCCGGGAGTGCGCCGGCTGGCCCGGCGGCTGGGAGCCGCGCGGGGAAGTGGCCGCCCATCCGGCCCGCTGGGAGGTGAGGGTATGGCGGGCCCCGCCGCGGCCCGTGACCCGCCCCGCGGATTCCTCCTTCCCCTGGGAGACGGTGGCGCGCCTGGAGCCGGCGGCGCTGGACGCCCCGGCGGCTCGGCTGGCGGCGGTGCTCGGGGACCGTTGCGACTGGAGCTATCCCTGGCGGGGCGCCGAAGGGGTGCCGGCCAAACTTCCCGTCTCACGGTTGGCGGCGGCCGGGGCGCAGGGGAACGGGGGCGCCGGCCCCGGGGAGCCCGCCGGTCCCGCGTGGGTAAAGGCCGACTGGTCCCAGGGGGGGGAAGCCGGCGGTGGCGGCGGCGGAATCCCCGGCGGGGAGGGGTCCCGCCGGAGGCCCGCCCCCCTCAGGCGGCCGAGCTTCGCGGCCCGGGAGGGCCTGACGCCGGCCGAGCGGGGCGAGGCCGTCCACCGCTTCCTCCAGCGCCTGGACCTGTCCCGGCCCCTGGACGAGGCGGGTCTCGCGGCTCAGCGCGAGGAAATGGTGCGGAGCGGCTTCCTCACGGAGGCCGAGGCGGCCGGCCTGGCGGTGGAGCGTCTGGCCGCCTTCCTGGAAGGACCCGTGGGCGGTCTGCTCCGCCAGGGGGCGGGCCGTCTCCGGCGCGAGGTTTCCTTTTACATGCGGGTGCCGGCGGCCGAGGTGCGGCCGGAGCTGGCGGGAACGGCGGCCGGCCGCGACCACGTCCTGGTGCAGGGCGTCATGGACGCGGTGCTGGTCGACCCCGGCGGGGTCACCCTCTTCGAGTTCAAGACGGGCACGCCGGGAGACGAGGAGCTGGCCCGGTACCAGGCCCAGGTGAGGCTCTACGCCCGCGCCGCCCGGGACATTTACGGCCGGCCCGTGCGGGCGGCCTGGCTCTGCCTCCTGGACGCCGGCCGGGCGCTCGCGGTGGACGTGACCCCTTGAGGGGCCTGGGGGCCGGGGAACCGGTCACCGGCCGTCCAGGGAGGCAAGGGGCGGGAAATATCCACGCTGGATCGGAGGGCTCCCGGCCTCCCCCTTTATTTCACCCTTTCACCACCGCCAGGGGGCGGAGGCGCGCCACCCGGCGGGCGATGCCGGCCGCGTGCACCGTCTGCACCACCCGGTCCACGTCCTTGTAGGCCGCCGGCGCCTCCTCGGCCAGGCCGGACAGGGAGCCGGCGCGCACGGCGATGCCGCGGCCCTCCAGCTCCGCCTTGAGCCGTTCGCCGCGGATCTCGCGCTTGGCCCGGGCCCGGCTCATGACACGGCCGGCGCCGTGACAGGTGCTGCCGAAGGTCATGGCCATGGCCCGCTCCGTCCCGACGAGGACGTAGGAGGCCGTCCCCATGGAACCCGGGATGAGGACGGGTTGGCCGATGTCGCGGTAGGCGGGCGGCAGGCCGGGCGCGCCCGGACCCCAGGCGCGGGTGGCCCCCTTGCGGTGGACGCAGACCTTGCGGCGCCGGCCGTCGACCTCGTGGGTCTCCATCTTGCCCATGTTGTGGGCGATGTCGTAGACCTGCCGGAGGCTCGGCCGGATGCCCCGCGGCCCCAGCACCTGGCGGAAGCCCTGGCGCACCTGGTGGGCCAGCACCTGCCGGTTGCAGAAGGCGAAGTTGGCGGCGGCCGCCATGGCCTTCAGGTAGTCCTGGCCTTCGGGGCTGTCGAGGGGGGCGCCCATGAGCTCCCGGTCGGGCAGCTCGATGCCGTACCGGGAGACGACGCGCTCGAAGCGCTGGAGGTAGTCGGTGCAGATCTGGTGGCCGATGCCGCGGGAGCCGCAGTGGATGAGGACGACCACCTGTCCCGGGAAGAGCCCCATCCGCTCGGCGGCCCGCTGGTCGTAGACGGCTTCCACCACGTCCACCTCGACGAAGTGGTTGCCGGCGCCCACGGTGCCGAGCTGGTCCCGGCCCCGCTCCCTGGCCCGGGCGGAGACCATGGCCGGGTCGGCCCCCGCCATGCAGCCGCCCTCCTCGGTGCGCTCCAGGTCCTCGGGCTCCGCCAGCCCGTGGTGCGCAGCCCAGCGGGCCCCCTCGCGCATCACGTCCTCGAGCTGCCTGTCGCCGAGGGGAAAGTGGCCCTCGGAGCCGACGCCGCTCGGGCAGTTCCGGTCGATGGCGGCGGCCAGGTCCTTGAGGACGGGTTCCACCTGCTCCCGCGTCACCTCGCTGGCCAGGAGCCGGACGCCGCAGTTGATGTCGTACCCGATGGCCCCGGGGGAGACGATGCCATCCGGCACGCGGGAAGCCATCACGCCCCCCACCGGCATGCCGTAGCCCTGGTGGACATCGGGCATGACGGCGACGCGCCCGACGAGGCCCGGGAGGCAGGCCACGTTCACCGCCTGGTTGATGGACTCGTCCTGCAGGGCGTCCTCGAGGAGCTGCGCGTCGGCGTAGACGTGGACCGGCACCCGCATCCGCCGGTCGAACTCCCGCGGCAGCTCCCAGAGATGCTCCCCGAGCCGGCGGAAGTCAGACTGGCGGATCTCCCTCTTTTGGCCGGAGGCCATCCCTCCCCACCTCCTGACCGCCTCAGACGTCGAAGACGACCACCGCCTCGCAGAGCCCGTCCCGGCGCTCGATGGCCAGGTTGTGGTACGTGGCGGCCTTGATGTATTTTCTCAAACCCGCCCGTGCCCTGTCTCCGGCCACCTCGGCCTGCAGCCGGGCCGTCGCGGGCTCGCCGGCCGGCGGCGCCTCCCCGGGCACCGCGTCGCCGCGCGCGGCCTCCCACCCTGGCGCGGCCAGCTCGCGGATGTGGAAACCCGTGAGGACGAGCCCCTCCTTCTCGGTGAGGTAGATGAGCTCGTTCAGCCACGCCACCAGCAGCCCCTCGGCGCTGGCCGCCTCCACCTCGACGGCGCGGGTAAACGGCGCCGCCGCAGGCAGCTCCTCGGCCGTGAGGGCGTACATGCCGCGGGCCGCGTTGACGAAGAGCTCCGCCAGCGTGCGGCCCCGCGCCCGCAGGGCCCAGTCGGCCGTGTGCGGCACCTCCTCGAACGGGGTGAAGCCCTCGTCCGCGATGGTCGCAGCCCTCCCCCGTCAACACCGCGGCCGCGTCGGTGGCTTCGCGGTCGTACCGGGTGTCATTCTATCCCACCGCGGCGCCGCCGTGGCCGGAGCGCAACCGACACTCCTTGGCTGAGGAAGCGGCGGTCCTGCCTTTGCCTGGCCGTCGGTCGAGCCGGTCGGGGAAAGGCTGGCCTTGGTTGCCGTACTGGCGAGGGCGGTGGCAGGGGAGACGGGGTTGGCGGGCGTGTCCCTGCGGTGCGGCCATGTTGCCCCGGGCCTGACGGCGCGGCAGCGAGAGGTTCTGCTTCTTTGGTACGACGGCTCCAGTGCGCGCGGGAGGCCGTTCGCCTTGGCCTTGTGTGACAGGGGTTGGCCCTGCGGCACCCTCCTAGAGGGGGTCCGATTTTGGCAGGCGGGACCCCCACGCAGGAGGGTTGTCCCGACCAGCAAAACCCTCAGCGAGGAGGGTTTCCTTATCCTAGGGAAAGGCGTAGAGTCACGTGTCAGGAGGCGGGGGATGATGGGTCGGCGGTGGGGACCTGCGGGGGACACATACCTGTACCGGGGCTAAACCTGCAGGGCACGGGCTGCGAGGCCCATTCCACGTGAGAGTTTGGCGAGTCTTTAAACGGGAGGAAACCCCTTGTTCGGAAGGTATACAGAAAGCGCCATGGAGAT
>CAYXQP010000004.1:0-39300 GCA_964467515.1 uncultured Eubacteriales bacterium
ATAAGGGTGAGGTCGGTGGTTCGAGTCCACCTATGCCCACCAGGCTGAGGGGGGTGTGCGGGAGGTTTCCGCTTGGGGCGGGTGGGGTAGTCCTGGGCGGGGAGGGCAGGGTGGACGTTGAAAAGGTTTGGTCTGCGCGGTTGTCGGTTTCTCCGGGAGGGGGAGCGGGCGGCTGTGCGGGCGAGGGGACGTAGCTCAGGGGGAGAGCGCCTGCCTTGCAAGCAGGAGGGCGGCGGTTCGAATCCGCTCGTCTCCACCAGGGTGGACCTTGGCAAGTGAATAGGTGGGGAAGTCGCTGGTTTTCACGGGGCGGCCTAGCGGGGGAGAAGCTAGGAAGGGCATACGGTGGATGGCTAGGCGCCGGGAGCCGAGGAAGGACGCAGCGAGCTGCGAAAAGCCACGGGGAGCCGCAAGCGGGCGTAGATCCGTGGGTGTCCGAATGGGGGAACCCGGCGTGGGGGAACCCACGTCATTCGTGCCTGAATTCATAGGGTACGGAGGGCCAGCGGGCGAAGTGAAACATCTCAGTAGCCCGAGGAGGAGAAATCGAAGGAGATTCCCTGAGTAGTGGTGAGCGAAAGGGGAGGAGCCCAAACCGCGTTCATGGTAAAGTCCGCGGGCGTTGTGGGCGCGGGGTGGAGGGGCGCAGGGGCGTCGGCTGCGGACGGCGCACGGAGTGAGAAACCCTGCATTTAGCCGAACAGTCTGGGAAGGCTGACCGTAGGGGGTAAGAGTCCCGTAGGCGGAAGGTGCGGGGCTCCGGGCTGCGCACCCGAGTAGCGCGGGGCACGAGGAATCCTGCGTGAATCTGGGGGGACCACCCTCCAAGGCTAAACACTCCTGGCGACCGATAGTGGACGAGTACCGTGAGGGAAAGGTGAAAAGCACCCCGGGAGGGGAGTGAAAGAGGACCTGAAACCGTATGCTTACAGATGGTCCGAGGGCGAGCGGCAGTTGGGCGTGAGTCTGGCTGTCAGGCCTGAGGGCGTGCCTATTGAAGAATGAGCCGGCGAGTTGCGCTACGCGGCGAGGCTAAGGGCTTTTGGTCCGGAGCCGGAGCGAAAGCGAGTCTTAAGGGGGCGTCAAGTCGCGTGGTGCAGACCCGAAGCCGGGTGAGCTACCCATGGCCAGGGTGAAGCGGGTGTGAAAGCTCGTGGAGGCCCGGACTCGTTGGTGTTGAAAAACCATGGGATGAGCTGTGGGTAGGGGTGAAATGCCAATCGAACCCGGTGATAGCTGGTTCTCCCCGAAATAGCTATAGGGCTAGCCTCAGGTGGACGCTTACGGGGGTAGAGTACGGTTTGGGCTAGGGGCCTTGACGGGTTACCGAACCCGTGCCAACTCCGAATACCGTGGAGCGAATGCCTGGGAGTCAGACCGTGGGGGATAAGCTTCATGGTCGAGAGGGGAAGAGCCCTGACCGCCAGCTAAGGTCTCGGAGTGCGGGCTAAGTGGGGAAGGATGTGGGGCTGCGGAGACAGCCAGGATGTTGGCTTAGAAGCAGCCATGCATTGAAAGAGTGCGTAATAGCTCACTGGTCGAGCGGCCCTGCGCCGACAATGTAGCGGGGCTCAAGTCCGCCACCGAAGCTGCGGGTCAGGCACGCGCGGGAGCGCGTGTTTGGCGGTAGGGGAGCGTCGTCTGCGGGTGGAAGGCTGACCGGGAGGGCAGCTGGACCGCAGGGGAGAGAGAATGCCGGCATGAGTAGCGAGAAGGCTGGTGAGAATCCAGTCCGCCTGAAGCCTAAGGATTCCTGGGGAAGGCTCGTCCGCCCAGGGTAAGTCGGGGCCTAAGCCGAGGCCGAGAGGCGTAGGCGATGGGGAACCGGTTGATATTCCGGTACCACCTGGGCACCGTTTGAGCGAAGGGGTGACGCAGGAGGGTAGGCGCAGCCCGGCGTTGGAGATGCCGGGTCCAAGCCACCGAGGGAGCCTGCACAGGGAAATCCGTGCGGGAGGCATCCTGAGGGGTGACGGGGAGGGAAATTGGAGTACCGAACTGGCCGAGCTCAGACTGCCTGGAAAAGCCTCTAAGCGAGGTGTTTGGGTGCCCGTACCGCAGACCGACACAGGTAGGCGAGGAGAGGATCCTGAGGCGCGCGGGAGAAGCCCTGCTAAGGAACTCGGCAAAATGTCCCCGTAACTTCGGGAGAAGGGGAGCTCTGTTAGGGTGAGGGAGGGATCCTGAGCCTGAGGGAGCCGCAGAGGAGAGGCCCCTGCGACTGTTTACCAAAAACACAGGTCTCTGCTAAGGCGCAAGCCGATGTATAGGGGCTGACGCCTGCCCGGTGCCGGAAGGTCAAGGGGAGGGGTGAGAGCCCTGAACCGAAGCCCCGGTGAACGGCGGCCGTAACTATAACGGTCCTAAGGTAGCGAAATTCCTTGTCGGGTAAGTTCCGACCCGCACGAAAGGCGTAACGACAGGGGCGCTGTCTCGGCAGGGCGCCCGGTGAAATTGAGGAGTGGGTGAAGACGCCCACGACCCGCGGCTGGACGGAAAGACCCCGTGGAGCTTTACTGCAGCCTGGCATGGGGCTTTGGCGCTCGATGTGTAGGATAGGTGGGAGGCAGGGAAGCCTGCTCGTCAGGGCGGGTGGAGCCGCTGGTGAAATACCACCCTTTGGGCGCTGGAGTTCTAACCTGCCACCGTGAGCCGGTGGGGGGACAGTGTTAGGTGGGCAGTTTGACTGGGGCGGTCGCCTCCCAAAGGGTAACGGAGGCGTCCAAAGGTACCCTCAGCACGGTTGGAAATCGTGCGGGGAGTGCAAAGGCAGAAGGGTGCCTGACTGCGAGACCGACGGGTCGAGCAGGGACGAAAGTCGGGCTTAGTGATCCGGTGGTACCGAGTGGAAGGGCCATCGCTCAACGGATAAAAGCTACCCCGGGGATAACAGGCTGATCTCGCCCGAGAGTCCACATCGACGGCGGGGTTTGGCACCTCGATGTCGGCTCATCGCATCCTGGGGCTGGAGCAGGTCCCAAGGGTTGGGCTGTTCGCCCATTAAAGCGGTACGTGAGCTGGGTTCAAAACGTCGTGAGACAGTTTGGTCCCTATCCACCGCGGGCGGAGGAGACTTGAGGGGGTTTCCACCTAGTACGAGAGGACCGGTGGGGACGCACCGCTGGTGCACCAGTTGTCCTGCCAGGGGCACGGCTGGGTGGCCATGTGCGGGAGGGATAAGCGCTGAAGGCATCTAAGCGCGAAGCCCGCCCCGAGATGAGGTCTCCCACGGCGTGAGGCCGGTAAGACACCTTGGAGAAGACGAGGTAGATAGGCCGGGGGTGAAAGGGCCGTGAGGTCTTGAGCCTACCGGTACTAATGGGTCGAGGGTTTCTCTTTCGGGGCCGTCTCGTGGAAATTGGCGATTTCCCTTGGGTGCGAGCGCGGCTTGTGCCGGGGTGGCTGGGCCGCGCTGTGCGGGAGTTTCCCCGGTGGTGATGGCGGAGGGGCCACACCCGTTCCCATTCCGAACACGGAAGTTAAGCCCTCCAGCGCCGACGGTACTGGGCGGGGAGCCGTTCGGGAGAATAGGACGCCGCCGGGGGATATTGGGGGCCGGACGGGGAGGCGGCTTGGCCGCCGCCCGCCCGGCCTTTTTGCATCTGGGGCGGTGTCGCGCGGCGGCGGGGCGGGCGGGTGCTGCGCCCGCCGCTGCGCCCGCAGGGAAAGGCGGCCCCCGCGGCGAAGGGGCTTTACAGCGCATACGCCGCTGGCATATATGATAGAATGAACGTGATTCAGCGAACGGTTCAGTTGGCGGAGCAAGTCCCTCTTCACGTCCCCAGGGGGAGAGTGCCAGAGGTTTGCCGAGCTTCTCTTCATCCGTGGTGAGGTGCGGACGGCCCTTCGTGGCAAGGTCGGAGATGGCTCCTTTGCGCGCCGTGCGGGTTCCCCGGGTTGTGGCCGCCGTCCGTAGCTGACCGTCCTGGCCTTGGAGAGCGGGCGAGAAAACCGAAGGGTGGAATGCACATTGGCGAGGCGAAGGGAAGAGGTTGGCGCAGAGGTTGCCAACGGCGGCAACGGCATGGTGGCCGAGCCGGAGGTCAGGGAGGGCAGGGGCAGGTCCCAGCGGAGCAACGGTGGGGAGGAACGGGCCCCCGAGCGTCCGGAGAGGGGCGACCGGGCCGGCGCCTTCGCCCTCGACGACCTGGAGGCCATGAACCTGCAGGCTCTGTACCGCCTGGCCCGCCAGTTGGGCATATCGGGGTACAGCATGATGCGCAAGCGGGAGCTGGTCTTCGAGATCCTCAAGGCCCGGGCGGAAAAGGACGGCTTCGTCTTCGCCCAGGGGGTCCTGGAGATCATGCCGGAGGGATACGGTTTCCTGAGGCCCTTTGGCTACCTCCCGAGCAACGAGGACATCTACGTCTCGCCCTCGCAGATCAGGCGCTTCGAGCTGAGGACGGGCGACTTCGTCTCCGGCCAGGCCAGGCCCCCCAAGGAAAACGAACGCTACTACGGTCTCCTGCGGGTGGAGGCCATCAACGGCGAGCCGACGGAGGTGGCGGCGGAGCGGGTGCCCTTCGACGCCCTTACTCCCATCCACCCCGACGAGCGGCTGACCCTCGAGACCACCCCCGACCAGATGGCCACGCGGCTGATAGACCTGGTGGCGCCGGTGGGGAAGGGGCAGCGGGGCCTCATCGTCGCTCCTCCCAAGGCCGGCAAGACGGTGCTCCTCAAGCAGATCGCCAACGCGGTCACCACCAACTATCCCGAGGTCTTCGTCATGATCCTCCTGGTGGACGAGCGGCCCGAGGAGGTCACCGACATGGAGCGCTCGGTCCACGGCAACGTGGAGGTGCTGGCTTCCACCTTCGACAACTCGCCGGACAATCACGTGAAGCTGGCGGACATGGTGCTGGAGCGGGCCAAGCGCCTGGTGGAGCACGGCCGCGACGTGGTCATTCTCTTGGACAGCATCACCCGTCTCACCCGCGCTCACAACCTGGTCATCCCGCCGAGCGGTCGCACCCTGTCGGGCGGCCTGGACCCGAGCGCCCTCCGGGGTCCCAAGCGTTTCTTCGGGGCGGCCCGCAACATCGAGGAAGGAGGCAGCCTCACCATCCTCGGCACCGCCCTGGTGGAGACGGGCAGCCGCATGGACGACGTCATCTACGAGGAGTTCAAGGGCACCGGCAACATGGAGATCCACCTGGACAGGAAGCTCGCGGAGCGCCGCATCTTCCCCGCCATAGACATCAAGCGTTCCGGGACGCGACGGGAGGAGCTCCTCCTCAGCAAGGACGAGCTGGACGTCATGTGGGCCTTCCGCAAGATCACCCACGAGATGGACTCCGCCAGCGTCCTCCAGTTCCTCATGGACCGGTTGGCCAAAACCAAGAGCAACCGCGAGTTCTTCGACATGCTGCGCCGGGAGGCCCGGTCTTGAGGGCGTTCTCGGTCGCTGGTACAATGGCCGCGCTTCGGCCCATCCGGAGGGAGGTGTCCGCGTGAAGCCCGGTTTGCATCCCGAATACCACGAGGCCGAGATAACCTGCGCCTGCGGGGCCGTCTACCGGGTCGGTTCCACCAAGCCGCGGCTGAGGGTCGAGATCTGCTCGCGCTGCCACCCCTTCTGGACCGGGACGCAAAAGCTGGTGGACACAGGCGGTCGGGTGGAGCGCTTCCTCCGCCGTTATCAGAATTACGGCCGCAAGGAGCCCCGCGAGCAGGCCCCCGGCGGCTGAGCGAGGTGGGGCCGGTGCGCCCTCTGTACGGGGGACAGGCCGTTCTCGAAGGTGTCATGATGCGGGGGCGCCGGCACATGGTGGTGGCCGTGCGCCGGGCGGACGGTGGCATCCAGGTGGAGGAGCGCCCCGTCCGGCCCTGGGCCGAGCGTTGGCCTGTCTTCCGGCTGCCGGTCTGCCGTGGCGTCGCCGCGGTGGGTGAGTCCCTGACGCTGGGCATGGCCGCTCTGAGTTTCTCCGCCGAGCAGGCGGCTGAGGGCGAGGGCGAGGAGCTGTCCCGCGGCCAGATCACCGTGGCCATGGCCCTGGCGGTGGCCCTGGCGGTGGGGCTCTTCGTCCTGCTCCCCACCTGGGCTGTCCGGCTCCTTGAGGGCCTGACGGGCAACGGGGTCGTCCTCAACCTGGTGGAGGGTTTGGTGCGCCTCGTCATCCTCCTCGGCTACCTGGCGGGTGTGGCGGTCCTCCCCGAGATCAGGCGGGTTCTCCAGTATCACGGGGCGGAGCACAAGGTCATCAACGCTTACGAGGTGGGGAACCCGCTCACGGTGGCCGGTGCGCGGGACTGCTCAACGCGGCACCCCCGCTGCGGCACGAGCTTCCTCCTGCTGGTGGCGGTCGTCAGCACGCTCCTCTTCGCCTTCACCGGCTGGCACGATCTGTGGACGAGGCTCGCCATCCGGCTCTCCCTGGTGCCGCTGGTGGCCGGCGTGGCTTACGAGGTGATAAGGCTGGCCGGCCGGCGATCGGCCCGCTGTCCCCTCTGGCTGGCGCCGCTGGTCCTTCCGGGCCTTTGGTTGCAGGGCCTGACCACCAGGGAGCCCGACGATGCCCAGCTGGAGGTTGCCGTGGCGGCCCTGGAGGCCGCGGTGCGCCTGGACGCGGGCGTCGAGGCGGTCGGCTGAGAGAGGCAGCGCCATGACCCTGGCACCCACGTGGTACGACAGACTCCTGGCACTGGAGCAAAAGTACGAGCGGCTGGAACGGGAGCTGGCGGATCCCGCCTTACTGGAGGACAGGGAGCGTTGGGAGGAGGCGGCGCGGGAGCGCGCGCGCCTGGAGCCGGTGGTGACGGCGCTGCGGTGCTGGCGAGGGGTGCGGGAGGATCTGGCGGCGGCCCGCCAGATGTTGAGGGAAGCCGAGCCGGGTGACGCGACGTGGTTGGCGGAGCAGGCGGACCACCTGGAGGACGAGGCGCGCCGGCTCGAGGAGGAGATCCTCGGTTTCCTCGCCGGCGCCAATCCCCGGGACGAGAAGAACGTCATCGTGGAGATCAGGGCGGGAGCCGGCGGCGAGGAGGCGGCCCTTTTCGCGGGCGACCTCTTGCGTATGTATGCCCGCTACGCGGAGAGACGCGGGTGGACCGTGGAGGTGCTGAGCAGCAGCGAGACCGGCCTCGGCGGTTTCCGCGAGGTCATCTTCCTGGTGCGCGGGAAGGGTGCCTACAGCCGCCTCAAGTATGAAAGCGGCGTGCACCGGGTGCAGCGGGTGCCGGTGACGGAGGCGGGCGGGCGCATCCATACTTCGACCGCCACGGTGGCCGTGCTGGCCGAGGCGGACGAGGTGGACGTGGAGGTCCGACCCGAGGACCTGCGCGTCGAGACGTTCCGGGCCGGGGGACACGGGGGGCAGCACGTCAACAAGACCGAGTCCGCCGTGCGGGTCACCCACCTTCCCACGGGCATCTCCGTTTCCTGCCAGGACGAGAGATCCCAGCACAAAAACAGGGCCCGGGCCATGGCCATCCTGCGGGCCCGGCTCTACGACCGCGCCAACCGGGAGAGGGAGGCGGCCGTGGCGGCGGAGCGGCGGACGCAGGTGGGTACGGGGGAGCGCAGCGAGAAGATCCGGACCTACAACTTCCCCCAGGGCAGGGTGACGGACCACCGGGCCGGCATCTCTCTCCACCGTCTTCCCGAGATCCTGGACGGTGACCTGGACGAGCTCCTGGACGCCGTGGCCGCCCACCAGCGGGCGGCGGCCCTGGCCGCCGCGGAGTGATGGCGCCACCCGCCGCGCGGGAGGCCCTGGCCATGGGCGCAGCTTGCCTGGAGCGGCACGGCATCCCGGCGCCGTGGCGCGAGGCTCGCTGGCTCCTGGCTCACGTCCTGCGGGTGTCGGTGTCGAACCTGGTGCTTCACCCGGAGCGCGAGCTGGACGAGAGGCGCTGGCGGCGTTTCCGCCGTTTGCTGGAGAGGCGGGCGCGCGGGGAGCCCCTCGCCTACGTGACCCGCATTGCCGAGTTCATGGGCCGTCCTTTCCTGGTGGGCAGGTCGGTGCTGGTACCCCGCCCGGAGACGGAGGTCCTCGTGCGGGTGGTGGCCGAGCACCTGCGGGACCGGCCGCCGCCCGTCACCCTGGCGGACCTGGGCACGGGGAGCGGGGTGGTGGCCGTCTGCCTCGCCCTGGCGCGGCGGGACGCCCTGGTGCACGCCGTGGACATATCCAGGGCCGCCCTGGGCGTGGCCCGGCGCAACGCCCGGTGCCACGGGGTGGCGGAGAGGGTGATCCTGCACTGGGGCGATCTCTGCCGGCCTCTGGAGGAAGCCGGTCTGCGGGGCCGCCTGGCGGCGGTGGCGGCCAACCCTCCTTATATCGGGAGATGCGACCTGGCGGTGGTGGAGGAGGGCGTCCGCCGGTACGAGCCGCTGGTCGCCCTGGTGGCGGGGGAGGACGGCCTGGCGGTGCTGAGGCGACTGGCGGCGGAGGCGCCGTCCTTCCTGGAGCCGGGCGGTCTCCTGGCCGTGGAGGTGGGCCTGGGTCAGGCGGGGGCGGTGGCTGACCTACTGCGCGGGGCCGGCCTGGCCGCCGTGCGCTGCTGGCGCGACGACGGCGGCGTGGAGAGGGTCGTCTCGGGCCGGAAGGAGGGGGGCGGCGGTGACGGCGCGGGTCCTTGACGCTGTGCGGGAGGCAGCGGTGGCCGAGGCGGCTGCCCTGTTGCGCGAGGGTTTCCTGGTCGCCTTCCCGACCGAGACCGTCTACGGCCTGGGGGCCGACATCCGTCGGGGGGAGGCGGTCGGCCGGGTGCTGGCGGTCAAGGGCCGTCCGGCGGGGAAGCCGCTGATGCTGCACGTGGACGGTGTGCCCATGGCGCGGTCCGTGGCGCGCTGGAGCGCCGTGGCGGAGGCGCTGGCCCGCGCCTTCTGGCCGGGCCCCCTCACCCTGGTCCTGGAACCGGCCCGGGAATTGCCGCGGGCTGTCCTGGGTGAGGACGGCGGCGTGAGCGTGCGCGCGCCCTCCCATCCCGTGGCGCTGGCCTTGATCGGCGCCTTGGGGGCGCCGCTGGCCGGGACGAGCGCCAACCGGTCGGGACACCCGAGCCCCACCACGGCCGCCGCCGTCCTGGCGGAGCTGGGGGGGGACATCGCGGCGGTCCTCGATGCCGGACCGACCCCCCTGGGCATGGAATCCACCGTCCTCGACCTGCGGGGAGCGGTGCCGCGCATCCTGCGGCCGGGTCCCGTCTCGCCCGAGGAACTGGAAGCCGCCGTGGGTCTCGCGCCCGCGTCCGGGCGGGAGGTCACCCCCGGGCGCATGGCGGTGGTCTCCGGCTCCGGCCGCCCGATCCCGCTCCTTCTCCTGGGAGGTGAGCCGGAGCGGGTCAGGAGGGCCGTCCTGGAGGAGGCGGTGCGGCACGCGAGGGCCGGGAGGCTGGTGGGCTTCCTCGGCAGCCTCGAGCTGGCGGAGCGCCTGGCGGGTGCGGGCGTTCGCACCGAAGCCCTGGGCCCCGCCGCCCGCCCCGGGGAATGGGGCTGGCGGCTCTTCGCCGCCCTCCGCGCCTTGGGCGAGGCCGGGGTTGATGTTATCCTGGCGGAAGAGCCTCAGGAGACGCCGGGGGCGACGGCGGTGCGGGATCGCCTGCGGCGGGCGGCGTCCGAGGTGAGGATCCTGAGGTGAGCGGCCCGGTGGCGGCGGAGGAACCGAGGGGGGAGCGGGTGTGGCGTGTCCTCGTGGTGTGCACGGGCAACACCTGCCGCAGTCCCATGGCGGCCGCGCTGCTGGCCCGGGCCGCCCGACGGGCGGGCTGCCCGGTGCGGGTGATCTCGGCGGGGGTGGGCGCCTGGGAGGGGAGCCCGGCCTCCGGAGGGGCCGTGAGGGCCCTGCGGAGCTACGGGGAGGACATCTCGTCCCATCGTTCCCGCCGGCTGGCCTCCGACGAAGTCCGGTCCGCCGACCTGGTGCTCACCATGACGCGGGCGCAGAGGGCCATGGTGCGCCTTCTCGTCCCCGAGGCGGCGGACCGGGTCTACACCCTGGGGGGCTTCGCCCTTTCCGGCTGGCGGGCCGGTGAGGCCGAGGGCGAGGACGTGGACATCCCGGATCCCCTGGGCGGTTCCGACGAGGAATACGGGCGGACGGCGGCGCGGCTCTGGTCGCTGGCCAACGACGCGATGCGGTGGCTCTGCGCCGGACGGGGCTCCGCCGGCGGGACGGGGGGAGGTGTGGGCGATGAGGATCGCGCTGGGCTCTGACCACGGCGGTTACCAACTCAAGCAGGCCGTGGCGGAATGGGTGCGGGAGCTGGGCCACCAGGTCCACGACTACGGGGTTCACTCGCCGGAGTCCGCCGACTACCCCGACTACGCCGAGCAGGTGGCGGCCGCGGTGGCCAGGGGAGAGGCAGACCGGGGGATCCTGGTGTGCGGGACGGGCATCGGCATGTCCATGGCGGCCAACAAGGTGCCGGGCGTGCGCGCCTCCGTCTGTCACGACGTGTTCTCGGCCCGCGCCACCAGGGAGCACAACGATGCCAACGTCCTCTGCCTGGGGGAGAGGGTGATCGGCCCCGGGCTGGCGAGAGCCATCGTGGAGACCTGGCTGGCGGCCGAGTTCGCCGGCGGCCGCCATGCCCGGCGGGTGGACAAGATCAGGGAGCTAGAGAGGAGATACTGCGGCGGTGAGCGGTGAGAAACCGTGGCCAGGCCGGCGTGGGACGACTACTTCCTCCGGATGGCCGAGCTGGCGGCCAGCCGTTCTACCTGCCCGCGGCGGCACGTGGGGGCGGTCCTGGTGAGGGATCGCCAGGTGGTGGCCACGGGCTACAACGGGAGCGTGCGGGGGGACGTCCACTGCGAGGACGCTGGCTGCCTCCTGGAGAACGGCCACTGCGTCCGCTGCGTGCACGCGGAGCTGAATGCCCTTCTCCAATGCGCCGCCTCGAGCCAGACCAGCGCCGGCACCACCATGTACTGCACCGACTTCCCCTGCCTCAGCTGCGCCAAGGCCATGGTGCAGGCGCGCGTGAGCGCCGTGGTGTATCGGCTTCCCTATCCTGACGAGCGATCGTGCGACGTGCTGCGCCGGGCCGGGGTCGCCCTCTACCGGGCGACGGCGGGTGCCGACGGGTACGTCCTCGTAAGGGAGGCGTGAGGGGTGGCGTCCCGACGCCGTGCGGGCGTGCGCCCGCCGCGGGAAGGCTTACCCGCGGCCGTGCAGACCAAGACCATCGCCCTGCCCCGGCTCAACAACCTGCGCCCGACCCTCGAGTCCACCGCCCTCAAGCTGATGGAGGAGGCCGGCGAGCTGAGCGAGGCCATAGGCAAGTTCCGCGCCCTGAGCGGGGAGCGGACGGCCCTCGAGGAGCGGGACGTGGCCTGGATCGTCTGCCGCGAGCTGCTGGACGTGGCCCAGACCGCCGTCACCATGCTCTTCGTCCTGGAGGAGCAGTATCGCGTGGACATGGAGGCGGCTCTCCGGGCCCACGTGCAAAAGCTTCTGGACAAGGGTTACCTGACCCTGGGCGCCGGCGGCCGGGCGGGCTCGGGGGAGGCGCCGCCCCGCGCGGGGCGAGAGGATCCCGGTGTCCTGCGCCGGCGCCCGGTTTGACGGCGTTTGACCGATTTCCGGCCGGGGAATAAAATCACTTTTCGGACCGGGTGTCGTTGCGCGAGGCGGGGGGCTGAGAGAGGTTGTCGTGGGATCAGGTGACCGCGCTGGCCATGGCCGCCGTCCTGGCGGCGGTCCTAACCCCGCTCGTCCGCCGGGTGGCGCTGGCGGTGGGCGCCCTGGACAGGCCCGGGCACCGGAGCGTGCACACGCGGCCCGTGCCGTTCCTGGGCGGCGTCGCCGTGTACCTGGCCTTCGCCATCGCCACGGCGGTCACCCTGGGGCTGGACCGGCCCGAGGTGCGGGGTATCCTCCTGGGCGGCTGTTTCCTCCTCGCCTTCGGCATCCTCGACGATTTCCGGCCCCTGCGGCCCCGCGCCAAGGTGGCGGGCCAGGTGCTGGCGGCTCTCATCGGCTGGGCGTGGGGCGTGAGGATAGACTTCGTCACCAACCCCTTCGGGGGCGGTCTGTTGCACCTTGGGTACCTGGCGCTGCCCGTGACGGTGCTCTGGGTGGTGGCCGTTGTCAACGTCATCAACCTGATAGACGGGCTGGACGGGCTGGCGGCGGGCATCGTGGCCATCGCGAGCGCCGTGCTCCTGGTATCCGCCTCCCAGATGGGCATGCCCCTGCCCGCCCTCACCCTGGCCACTCTCCTGGCGGCCTCCCTGGCCGGTGGCGCCCTCGGCTTCCTCCCCTACAACTTCCACCCCGCCCGCGTCTTCCTGGGGGACGGCGGCTCCATGTTCCTGGGCTACGCCCTGGCTTCCATATCCATGGAGGGATCGCTCAAGAGCCCGGCCGTGCTGGCCCTGGCGGTGCCCGTGCTGGCCATCGGCCTGCCCGTCTTCGACACGGCGCTGGCCGTCTGGCGCCGGTGGCGGCGGGGGGTTCCCATCGGCACCCCCGACCGGGAGCACTTCCATCACCGCCTTCTGCAGGCCGGCCTGAGCCAGCGGGAGGCCGTCCTCATCATGTACCTGGCCAGCGCCTGGCTGGGGGTGGGCGTGCTAGCCATCATCCACGCCGACCTGCGGGTGGCTTTCGTCATCCTGGCCCTGGTGGGCGCCAGTCTCTATTTTGCGGGCAGAAAGGTGGGCGTCTCCGCCGCTGCACGGGAGCAGAGTTCCCACTGAGGTCGTCCCCTCGGTGCCGGTCCGCCGGGAGGCGCCGCGCCTCCCCCTGAGGGTCCTCAGCATCTTCGGCACGCGCCCCGAGGCCATCAAGATGGCTCCCGTCGTCCGGTGCCTGCGGGAGGCCCCCGACCTGCGGAGCCTCGTCCTGGTCACGGCCCAGCACCGCGAGATGCTGGACCAGGTCCTGGTGCACTTCGGCATCGAGCCCGACTTCGACCTGGACATCATGCGGGAGAGGCAGAGCCTGGAGGACGTCACCGTGTGGTCGCTCCGAGGCGTGGCGGGCGTGCTGGAGCGGGTGCGGCCCGACCTGGTCCTGGTGCACGGCGACACCACCACCACCATGGCCGGCGCCCTGGCCGCCTTCTACCACCGGCTTCCCATCGGGCACGTGGAGGCCGGCCTGCGGACGCGGGACAAGTACGCCCCCTTCCCCGAGGAAATGAACCGGCACCTGACGGGGGTGCTGGCGGACCTGCACTTCGCGCCCACCCGGACGGCCCGCGACAACCTCCTGCGGGAGGGGGTGGACGCGACCCGGATCTGGGTCACGGGCAACACGGCCATTGACGCCCTCCTGGACACGGTGCGGCCGGATCACGTCTTCGCGGACGAAACCCTCGCCTCCCTCGCCGCCGACGGGCGCCGGTTGCTGGCGGTGGAGGCCCACCGCCGGGAGAACTGGGGGCAGCCCATGGAGGAGATCTGCGCCGCCCTGGCCGAGGTGGTCCGGGCACACCCCGACGTGCTCCTGATCTACTCCGTGCACCTGAACCCGGCCGTCCGGGAGCCGGTGCGGCGCCACCTGGAGGGGCTGGAGCGGGTGGTGCTGGTCCCGCCCGTTTCCTATCCGGACTGGGCCAACCTGATGGCCAGGAGCCACATGGTGGTGACCGATTCCGGCGGTCTCCAGGAGGAGGCGCCCGCCCTGGGCAAGCCGGTGGTGCTCCTCAGGGAAACCACGGAGCGCCCCGAGGCCCTGGCGGCGGGCACCGTGTGGCAGGCGGGCGTGCGGCGGGACCGGATAGTTCACGCCATCACAACCCTCCTCACGGACCAAGGGGTTTACGGGCGGATGGCGCGCGCGGTGAACCCGTACGGCGACGGGCGGGCGGCCGCGAGAATCGTGTCAGCCATTAGGTATTTCTTCGGCCTTTCGCTGGCGTCTCCGGAGGAGTACGAAGTATAATATGCCCTTGGGTGACCGCCCAGCTGGCGGGCTAGTTTGAGATAATTTTCACATGCTGGGCGTTGGACCTTAGCAAAGAGGCCGGGCAGGCGGGGCGGTGGGACCATGCGGGATGGGGAGTATGCTCTCTGGAGCATTCTCTTCGCCCACGGTCTCACGGCGGCGCTGACCGTCTACCTGGCGGTGCGGGGCGGGTACTGGCTCGACCGGAGGCTCGGCACGGCGCCGTGGCTCATGCTGGCGTTGGTCCTGCTGGTGGTGGCGGCCAACATCCGTCTCCTGATCAAGGATCTGGTGGCAGCGCTCGATCGGGGTGCCTCACCCCCGGGCGCCGGCCGGGGCGGCGGCTCTCCCCGGGGCGGGGGAGGAAACAATAATGACCGCAGCTCCGAGGACGGCGAAGGGGAGGAGGACTGATCGTTGACCGCTGTGGCCTGGGGACTGGCCATAGGGCTGGTCGTGGGCGCCGTCAACCAGGTGGTCCTGTGGCTGGTCGTCAGACGGGCCCGGCCCGGCAGGGCCGCCGGCTTGGTGGCCGGGTTCCTGGGGGGTTGCGCGGTGCGGCTCGGGCTTGACGCCCTGGCTTTGTACGCGGCGTGGCGTCTGACCCGCGATGTCTGGGCCATCGTGGCGTCGGCCGGAGGAGTGACGGTGGCGCTGGGCGCGGGCGCGGCCTGGCAGTTCGTCCAGGCCCAGAGGCGGCGCGGTGCGGCGCGGGGGGGTGGAGGGCGGCCATGATCTTCGCGGCGGCGGCGGCGACCCAAGGAGGAGCGGAGGGCGGCCCGGCGGCCCCTCCCCACGTGGTGTTCCAGGTGTTCGGCCTCGACGTCTTCAGTGAGGTGGTGACCGCCTGGATCATCATGGGCCTGCTGGTGACCCTGGCCTTCCTCGCCACCCGTCGGCTCTCCCTGCGACCCGGCCGGGCGCAAGCGGCCCTCGAGGTGGTCGTCAACTTCGTCATAGACGGTGTCGTGGCTCCTTCCATCGGGGGACGGGAGAAGGCCGTCCGCTACCTGCCCTTCCTGGGGACCCTCTTCCTCTTCATCCTCACCTCCAACTACGTGGGGCTCCTGCCCGGAGCCGTCCTGGAGATACCCGGGTACAAGGCCCCCACCTCGGCCCTCAGTGTGACGGCCACCCTCGCTATCCTGGCCTTCGTGGCCACCCACTATGCGGGCCTCAGGGAAAAGGGGATCCGCTACTTCGGCCATTTCTTCCAGCCCTTCTGGTGGCTCTTTCCCATGAACGTCATCGAGGAGCTGGTGCGGCCTCTCTCGCTGAGCCTGCGTCTCTTCGGCAACATCTTCGGCGGGGAGACGGTCCTCTGGGTCCTCCTGATGCTGGTCCCATGGTTCGTGCCGTTGCCGATCATGGGCCTGGAGCTCTTCTTCGGGTTCCTCCAGGCCTTCATCTTCACCACCCTCACCGCCGTGTACATCGGCGGCGCGGTGGCGGAGAGCCACGGCCATTAGGCCGTGCTGCGGGGCCATGCGCCCCGTCCGGCGCCCGGTGGTGGCGGGAAAGGAGGGAATTAGGTGGACTTCATCGCGGCAGCGCTGGCCATAGGTCTCCCGGCCCTGGGGGTCGGAGTCGGCCAGGGTCTCGTGGTTTCGGCGGCCCTGGACGGCATCTGGAGGCAGCCGGAGGCGCTCCGGGACCTGCGGACCATGATGTTCATCGGTCTCGGGTTCCTCGAGGCCCTGGCGCTCTATGGGCTGGTGATCTCGTTCATCATCCTCTTCGTGAAGGCCGCCTGATGCGGAGCGGGGGAGGAACCGCCCTTCTCCCCTGCGGGAGGCACAGCCAAGACGACGGGGGGTGTTCCCCTTGGCCTTGAATCCGGAGATGATGCTTTGGTCGGCCATCAACTTCGTGGTCCTCTTCCTCCTGCTCCGGCGGTACCTGTGGCGGCCGGTGCTGGACCTCCTGGCCGCCCGGGAGAGGGAGATCACGAGCCAGTTCGAGCAGGCGGAGAACGCCCGCGAAGAGGCCGTCCGGATGAAGGAGGAGTACGAGCGCCGTCTGGCCGAGGCGCAGCGCCGGGCCGAGGAGATGGTGGCCAAGGCGAGCCGGCGGGCGGAGGAGATGTCCAACGAGGTGCGGGCCAGGGCCCAGGCGGAGGCGGCCGCCCTGCTGGAGCGCGCCGAGGAGGCCATCAGGCGGGAAAAGGAGCAGGCCCTGGCGGAGTTGCGGGAGCAGGTGGCGGACCTGGCCCTGGAGGTGGCGAGCCGGGTGCTCGAGAGGTCCGTCACCGACGCCGACCACGAGCGGCTGGCCCGGCAGTTCCTGGACAGGGTGGGAAGCCGGCCGTGATGGGCAGCGGCGTGGCGCGCCGTTACGCGCGGGCCCTCTTCGATCTGGCCCGGGATAGGGGCATCCTGGAGGAGACCGGCCGGGATCTCTCCCTGGTGGTGGAGACCGTCCGGCGGCACGAGGAGCTGCGGCAGGTGCTCCACAACCCCCTCGTGCCCGTGGAGACCAAGCAGGAGGTCTTCGCCGCCTCCCTGGGCGGGCGGGTGGGCCGTCCCGTGGCGGAGCTGGTGCGCCTGGTGCTGCGCAAGGGCAGGGAGACATTCCTGCCGCAGATCCTGGCCGAGTTCGAGGCCCTGGTGCGGCGGGAGCTGAACGTGGTGCGCGCCGAGGTCACCGTGGCCAGGCCCCTGTCCGACCAGTTGCGGGGGCAGCTGGAGCGGCGCTTGGAGGAGCTGTGGGGCAGGAAGGTCGAGCTGGACCTGCGGGTGAGCCCGGACGTCATAGGTGGGCTCGTGCTCACCGTGGGCGACAGGCGGATGGACGGCAGCCTGCGGGGGCGGTTGGAGAGCCTGAGGCGGATGCTGTCGGGCCGGGAGACGGGCGCGGCGGGCGGCGGCCCGGCGCGGCGAGACAGGTTTGGCGAGGGGTGACGGTGCCGTGAGCATCGGGACGACGGGCGTTCGCCCTGAAGAGGTCAGCTACATAATCCGTCAGCAGTTGGAGCGGTTCGAGGGCGACCTCAAGCTGGAGGAGGTCGGCCGGGTGGTGCAGATCGCCGACGGCGTGGCCCGGGTCTACGGGCTGGAGTCGGTGATGGCCAGCGAGCTGGTCCAGTTCGAGAACGGGATTTACGGCATGGCCTTCAACCTGGAGGAGGACAACGTCGGCATCATCATCATGGGGCCGTACACCGGCATCAAGGAGGGCGACGAGGTCCGCCGGACGGGGCGGATCATGGAGGTGCCGGTGGGGGAGGCGCTCCTCGGACGGGTGGTCAATCCGCTGGGCCAGCCCCTCGACGGCAAGGGGCCCATCGTGACGGACCGCTTCCGCCCCGTGGAGTCGCCGGCGCCCGGCGTCATCCAGCGGAAGCAGGTCAACGTTCCCCTGCAGACGGGGCTCAAGGCCATCGACGCCATGATCCCCATCGGCCGGGGCCAACGGGAGCTCATCATCGGCGACCGGCAGACGGGCAAGACCTCCATCGGCATCGACACCATCATCAACCAGAAGGGGCAGGACGTCATCTGCGTCTACGTGGCCATCGGCCAGAAGGCATCCTCGGTGGCGGGCGTGGTGGAGACCCTGGAGAGGCACGGGGCCATGGAGTACACCATCGTGGTCTCGGCCACGGCCAGCCAGCCGGCGCCCATGCTCTACATCGCCCCGTACGCCGGCTGCGCCATGGGTGAGTACTTCATGTACGAGCAGGGCAAGGACGTCCTCTGCATCTACGACGACCTCAGCAAGCAGGCCTGGGCCTACCGCGAGTTGTCCCTGCTCCTCCGGCGGCCGCCGGGCCGTGAAGCTTACCCGGGCGACGTCTTCTACCTCCACTCGCGCTTGCTGGAGCGGGCGGCGCGGCTGGCGCCCGAGTTCGGCGGCGGCAGCCTGACGGCGCTGCCCGTCATCGAGACCCAGGCGGGGGACATCCACGCCTACATCCCGACCAACGTCATCTCCATCACGGACGGCCAGATCTTCCTGGAGTCCGACCTCTTCTACGCCGGCGTCCGCCCCGCCATCGACGTGGGCCGCTCCGTGTCGCGGGTGGGCGGCAACGCCCAGACCAAGGCCATGAAGCGGGTGGCCGGCCGCCTGCGCCTGGACCTGGCCCAGTACCGCGAGCTGGAGGCCTTCGCCCAGTTCGGGTCCGACCTGGACAAGGCCACCCAGGCACGGCTGGCGCGCGGGCAGCGGATGGTGGAACTCCTCAAGCAGGGCGAGCGGGCTCCCCTGCCCTTCGAGGAACAGGTGGCCAGCATCTTCTCCGGCGTCAACGGGTACCTGGACGACATCCCCGTGGAGCGCGTGCGCGCCTTCGAGGGCGGCTTCCTCCGCTTCCTGCGGGAGGAGCGGCCGGCCGTCCTGGAGGGAATCCGGCGGAAGAGGGACGTGGACGAGGAGCTGGCCCGCGCCCTCACGGAGGCCGTGGAGGCCTTCAAGGCCGAGTTCACGGGGGAGAACGTGCGGTTCTGACCTGGGGGTACGGACGTGGCCAACGTGCGCGACCTTAAGCGGCGCATCCGCGCCATCAAGAACACCAAGAAGATCACCAAGGCCATGGAGATGGTGGCGGCCGCCAAGCTGCGCCGCGCCCAGGAGCGGGCCGTCTCCGCGCGTCCGTACGCGGACCTCCTGCGGCAGACCATGGTTGCCCTGGTCCGAGAGCGGGGCATCGAAGGCGATCACCCTCTCCTCGCGGTCCCTGAGAGGGGCGACGTGGTCTTCTGCCTCGTGACGGCCGATCGGGGGCTGGCCGGGAGCTACAACGCCAACCTGGTCCGCTTCACCCAGGCGGCCCTGGCCTCGGCCGGCGAACGGGTGGGGATCGTGGCCGTGGGCCGCAAGGGTCTCGACTACTTCCGGCGGCGGGGCGTGCCGGTTTACGCCCACTTCGTCAACGTGGGCGAGGAGGCTCGCTACACCCTGGCCGAGGAGATAGCCGAGGTGATGATGGGGCTCTTCGTGGAGGGCAAGGCGCGGGAGGTGAGGCTGGTCTTCTCCCGCTTCGTCTCGGCTCTGTCGCAGCGGCCCGAGCAGGTGACCGTACTGCCGGTGGCGGCAGATCGGCGCCTGGCCGCGGCGGTGGCCGCCTCCGCGGCGGCCGCGCCTCACGCGGCCGGGGCGGACCAGGCCGGGGCGGGTGGACCCGGCGCGGGAGCGGCGGGGGGGCGGCTTCCGTCCTTCATCCACGTCCCGTCGGCGGCGGCGGTGCTGGCCGAGCTCCTGCCGCGCCTGGTCAAGAACGCCGTCTACCAGGCCCTGCTGGAGGCCAAGGCCAGCGAGCACGCGGCCCGCATGACGGCCATGCGGTCGGCCACCGACAATGCCCAGGAGCTCATCGAGGAGCTGACGCTGGAGTTCAACCGGGCGCGCCAGACGGTCATCACCACCGAGATCTCGGAGATCGTGGGGGGCGCCGAGGCCCTGAAGGGCTGAGGGGGAGGGGCGCCGGCGTTCCGGACCGTTGGACGAGCCCGCCGGGACCGACAAGGAGGCTTGCGAGGATGGAGAACAGAGGCAGGATCGTGCAGATCATCGGGCCGGTGGTGGACGTGGCCTTCCCGCCGGGCGGCCTGCCGGCCCTCTACAACGCCGTGCACGTGCCCAGGCCCGGCGGCGAGGGCGGCGTTCTGACGCTGGAGGTGGCCCAGCACCTGGGTGACAACGTGGTGCGGTGCGTGGCCATGGCTTCCACCGACGGCCTGGTGCGGGGCATGGAGGCGTTGGACACAGGCCGCCCCATCAGCGTGCCGGTGGGGCGCGGCGTCCTGGGGCGCATGTTCAACGTCCTGGGGGACCCCATCGACGGGCTGGGCGACGTGGAGGCCAGTGACCGCTGGGAGATCCACCGGCCCGCGCCAGACGTGGCCGACGTGACCCCGGCCACGGTCATGCTGGAGACGGGCATAAAGGTCATCGACCTCCTGGAGCCCTATCCCAAGGGGGGCAAGGTGGGCCTCTTCGGCGGCGCCGGCGTGGGCAAGACGGTCATCATCATGGAGCTGATCCACAACATCGCCATGAAGCACGGCGGCTTCTCCGTCTTCGCCGGCGTGGGCGAGCGCACCCGCGAGGGCAACGAGCTGTACCACGAGCTCAAGGAGGGCGGCGTCCTGGACAAGACCGTGCTGGTCTTCGGCCAGATGAACGAGCCGCCCGGCGCCAGGCTGCGGGTGGGGCTGGCCGGCCTGACGGTGGCCGAGTACTTTCGCGAGGTGGAGGGGCAGGACCTCCTCATCTTCATAGACAACATCTTCCGCTTCACCCAGGCCGGGTCGGAGGTGTCGGCCCTCCTGGGGCGCATGCCCTCGGCGGTGGGCTACCAGCCGACCCTGGCCACGGAGATGGGCAACCTCCAGGAGCGGATCACCACGACGCGCCGCGGCTCCATCACCTCCGTGCAGGCCATCTACGTGCCGGCCGACGACTACACCGACCCGGCCCCCGTCACCACCTTCGCCCACCTGGACGCCACCACGCGGCTGGAGCGGGCCATCGCCGAGAAGGGCATCTACCCGGCCGTGGACCCGCTGGCCTCCACGTCCCGCATCCTGGATCCCAGCGTGGTGGGCGACGAACACTACCTGGTGGCGCGGGGCGTGCAGCAGGTGCTCCAGCGGTACAAGGAGCTGCAGGACATCATCGCCATCCTGGGCATGGACGAGCTGAGCGAGGCGGACAAGCTCACCGTCTCCCGCGCCCGCAAGATAGAGCGGTTCCTCTCCCAGCCCTTCCACGTGGCTGAGGCCTTCACGGGGCGCCCGGGGCGGTTCGTGCCGGTCAAGGAGACGGTGCGCGGTTTCAAGGAGATCCTGGAGGGCAGGCACGACGCCCTTCCCGAGGAAGCCTTCTACATGGTGGGCACCATTGACGAGGCCGTGGAGCAGGGCGAGAAGCTCCTGGCGGCCGCCCGGTGAGAGGCGGCCATGGCCAGGACCTTCGAGATCCAGGTCTTCACGCCGGAGCGGACGGTGGTGCGGGCCAAGGCCGAGTACGTGAGCCTGCCCACGGCGGACGGGCTCTACGGCGTGCTGGGCGACCACGCTCCCATGGTGGGGCTCCTGCGCCCCGGGGTCGTCCACTTCCGGGGCGGCGGAGAGACGCAGGTGGTGGCCGTCATGGGGGGTTTCTTCCAGGTGCTGCCCGATCGCACGGTGGTGCTGGCGGACGAGGCCGAGCTGCCTGAGGAGGTGGACGTGACGGAGGCCCTGGCGGAGCGCGACCGCGCCCTGGCCGCCCTGGAGGCGGGCGGGGAGCAGGAGGAGGTGGCGCGGGCCAAGGAGGCCCTGGAGCGGGCCCTGGCCCGCCTCCCGGCCGACGGCCGCGGGGTGGCGGGTCAGAGGACGTCCTGGGCGCGCCAGCAGTGATCGAAGGATCCCTGGTGGGCACCGTCGCAGAATGGCATGTTCTCGGAGCGGCCGCACCGACAGAGGGCCACCTGCTCCCCGCCGGCATGTGCCCGACCCGTCCCGTCCAGGAGCGTGACCGGCCCTTGGACCAGGTACGGGCCGCGGTCCAGCACGCGGATGGTCACCTCGGCCATGGTGTCACCCCCTTTCCCTGCCGATGTGAGGATACAGGGAGCAGTTTCTTAGGGCAAGTAATTACCGTAAGGAAACTTTGTATACCATTACTCCATCCTCCGACGGCGGGCTCCCCGGGAACGGCGGTGGTATCCTGCCGAGTCCGGGCGGTGCCGGAGGGCCGGCCGATGGCCGTCCGCCCCCGGAGGAGAAGGGGAAGCGCCCCGGAATGACACCGGGGCGCTTCCGCGGAAGGCATCCCGTCCGTCCCTGACGCCCGGCAGCCTAAGCGGCCGCGGTCGCGGGACGGGGATCAGGCGTGTTGCGCCGCCGCCTTGGCGGTGCCCTCCTCCTCGGTTTCCAGATAGTAGCCGTCGGCCTTCTCCAGGGCCCAGCCGAGGACGCCCAGGAGGATGATCACCAGCCCGGCTACCAGCCCCGGCACGCTGGGAGAGATGGCGCCGAAGCCGCCCACCAGGAGCCCCAGCCCCACCACGGCCGGCATGAAGGAGGGGGAGGGCATGTGGACGGCGTTGCCGTGGCGGTGGTGGTCCTCCTCGGCCGGCAGGATGTGACCGTTGCCGTGGGTCTTCTCGTACCAGAGGGCTTCCTTGCCGCGCACGAGGGGCAACCGGGCGAAGTTGTAGGCCGGCACCGGGCTGGGCGTGGCCCACTCCAGGGAGCGGCCCAATCCCCAGGGATCGGCTCCCGCGCGGCGACCGCTGGCCAGGCTCTCGATCATGGCTATCACCAGGGTTAGGACTCCGAGGGCCTGCAGGTAGGCGCCGATGGTCTCGATGGAGTTGAGGGGTCCCCAGCCGGAGTCGGGGATGTAGGTATAGACGCGCCGGGGCTGGCCCATGAGGCCGGCTATGAGCTGCGGGAAGAAGGTCATGTTGAAGCCGATGAAAAGGATCCAGAAGCTGGGACGGCCGATGGCCTCGTTGAGCATCTTGCCCGTCATCTTGGGCCACCAGTAGGTTATGCCCGCCAGGAGCCCGAAGACGATGGCGCCGATGGCCACGTAGTGGAAGTGGCCCACGATGTACATGTTGTCCTGGAACTGCCGGTCCACGCTGGAGCTGGCGTTGACGAGGCCCGTCAGGCCGCCGATGTAGAACAGGAAGAAGAAGGCGCTCACGTAGTGCATGGGCAGCGTGAACCGGACCTTGCCTCCCCAGAGGGTGCCCAGCCAGATGAAGACGAAGATGGCGGCCGGTACGGAGACCGCCTTGGTCGAGATCGCGAAGGCCGTGTTGACGGTGCTGCCGGAGCCCACCGTGTACATGTGGTGCAGCCAGACGATCCAGCTGAGGATGCCGATGGTGGAGATGGCCGCTACCATGGACCGGTAGCCGTAGAGGGGCTTGCCGGCGAAGGTGGGCAGCACCTCGGACACGCAGGCCAGGGGCGGCAGCAGCAGGATGTAGACCTCCGGGTGGCCGAAGAGCCAGAACATGTGCTGCCAGAGCAGCACGTCGCCTCCCCCGCCCGCCGCGAAGAAGCCGGTGCCCAGGACGCGGTCGAAGTAGAGGAGGATGAGGGCGAGCATGAAGGGGATGCCGGCCGTCAGGCCCAGGATGGCCGTCATGAAAGTGAACCAGACGAGGGGCGGCATGTCCATGAGCCCCATGCCGGGCGCCCGCAGCTTGAGGATGGTCACGATGAAGTTGAGGCTGGTGAGCATGGTGCTGAGCATGCCCAGCTCGACGCCCACCAGGTAGGTGTTCATCCCGACGCCGGGGCTGAAGGGCTTGGTGCTGAGGGGCACGTAGGCGAACCAACCGGCGTCCGCCGCGCCTCCCAGGAACCAGCCGGCATTGATGATGACGCCGCCGGCCAGGAGACACCAGTAGCTCATCATGTTCATGCGCGGGAAGGCCACATCCCGCGCGCCGATCATGACGGGCATGACGAAGTTGAGGATGCCCCAGATGATGGGCGTGGCCGCGAAGAAGATCATGATGGTACCGTGCTGGGTGAGCACCTGGTTGTAGGTCTCGCCCACCACCAGGTTGTTGAGCGGGCGGGCCAGTTGGGTGCGGATGAGCAGGGCCTCGACGCCTCCCACCACCAGGAACAGGAGGCCCGTGACGAAGTACATGATGCCGATGCGTTTGTGGTCCACGGTGTTGATCCACCCGAGGAAGCCGCTGTCAGCCCGCCGTTTCAGCACTGGTAGCGCGCCTTCCGCTCTGTGTGCCGCTACCGCCATCGCCTCTTCCCTCCCCACTGAGATTCGAGACTCAACGGAAGCCCTGGCCTCGTGGCCGGGCCCTGCTCGCTCCCCCCGCCTGCCATCCCCCCTTTGCGGTCCGTCGCCGGAAACAGGCTCAGCCAACCCCCGGAGTGAGGTTGGCAGAGCTGGCCGGTAACCCGGATCACGGCCCAGTTGCCCAAGATTTTACGCAAAGATGTTTTTTATAGAAACAAGCGTCCATGGCTGCACGGGTGAGATAGCCGAAATAACTAGTGATAGTGGCGGTAAAAATGGGCTATGGTTGGATGACATTGGCCATAAATCGGCTTAGAGGGGCGATTCTCGCCGGCGGTGCCGAGGGGGGCGGCCGGGGAAACATAAGGCCGGTGACGGCGGGTGGCGGCCATCCTGGTGCGGGGGGGCAGACCTCTCGAGGGGGAGGTCACGGTGCAGACGGCCAAGAACGCCATGCTGCCCGTCCTGGCCGCCACCATCCTCGCGGGCGGGGAGTGCGTCCTCCGGCGCGTGCCGCCCCTCTACGACGTCCACGTAATGTGCCAGCTCCTTCTGCGCCTGGGCGTCCAGGTCCGCCTCCGCGAACCGGGCACCCTGCACGTCACCCCCGCCGAGACCCTCTTTTACGAGACGCCCCATGAGCTGGTGCGCCGGATGCGCGCTTCCGTGCTGGTGATGGGGCCCCTTTTGGCCAGGGTCGGCCGCGCCAGGGTGTCCCTCCCCGGAGGCTGCGCCATCGGCAACCGACCCGTGGACCTGCACGTGCGCGGCCTGGAGGCCATGGGCGCCAGGTTCTCCGTCCGCTACGGCTTCATAGAGGCCGAGGCTGACGCGCTCAAGGGCGCCAGGGTCTACCTGGACTATCCCAGCGTGACCGCCACCGAGAACGTCATGATGGCGGCCACCCTGGCCGAGGGCACCACCATCATCGAGAACGCTGCCGGCGAGCCGGAGGTGGTGGACTTGGCGGACTTCCTGCGGGGGATGGGAGCCCGCATCGCCGGCGCGGGGAGCCGGGTCATCGAGGTCGAAGGAGTAGCGGCGCTGGGGGGGACGGAGCACACCTGCATTCCCGACCGCATCGAGGCCGGCACCTACCTCCTGGCCGGAGCCGTCTCGGGCGGCCACGTGGTCGTCAAGGGGGCGGTCCCCCATCACCTGACCCCCCTCCTGGCCAAGCTGGAGGAGGCAGGGGCCGCCGTAACGGTGGGACCCGGCACCGTCAGCGTGCGCGGACCCTCGCGCCCGCGGGCCACCGACGTCAAGACCCTTCCTTACCCGGGGTTCCCGAGCGACCTGCAGGCACCCATGATGGCCTTCCTGGCGGTGGCGGAAGGTATCAGCATCTTCACGGAGACCGTTTTCGACAACGGTTTCCTCCATGTGGAGGAACTCAAGCGGATGGGCGCCGACATACGGGTGGAGGGTGCCACGGCCGTCGTGCGGGGCGTGGAGGCATTGACGGGGGCGCCCGTCCGGGCGACGGACCTGCGGGCGGGGGCGGCCCTGGTCCTGGCGGGACTGCGGGCCCAGGGCGAGACGCGGGTCGGCGGCCTCGCCCACCTGGACCGTGGTTATGTCAACCTGGTGGGCAAGATGGCCTCCCTGGGCGCCGACATCAGGCGGGTGGAAGACTGAGCCTCTGTCCTGAGCCCCGAGGGCATACCCATGTTTTCAGCGACCGCTCAGACAGGGTGGTGGCCGGTTGAGGAGGCGCGCGCTGACGCTGCTGGCGGTCATCCTGCTGGTCCTGGTCGGAATCCCGGTGGCGGTGGTGCGGCGCGGCGGGGAGCGGGGGCGCTGGCCTGCGCGCGCGGGTGCCCCCACCGCCATGGCCGTCACCCCCGGTTTTCCCGAGGTGAGCCTCTACGACTCCGCCACCGGGAAGGTGCTCCGCCTTCCCTTGGAGGAGTACGTGGCCGGCGTGGTGGCGGCGGAGATGCCGGCCTCCTTTCACCCCGAGGCCCTCAAGGCCCAGGCCGTGGCGGCGCGGACCTACGCCGTCCTCCATGTCCGCGCCTTCGGGGGTGAGGGGTGCCGTTCCCACCCCGAGGCCGACCTCTGCTCCGATCCCCGGGAAGGGCAGGCCTGGATGCTCGTGGATCGACTCCGCCGTCAGTGGGGGCGGCAGTTCGAGACGAACTGGTCCCGGGTGAGGGAGGCCGTCGCCGCCACGCGGGGGCTCATCGCGGTGTTCCGCAACCGGCCCATCGAGGCCGTCTATCACGCGGCCTCGGGGGGCGTGACCGAGGACGCCGTGGCCGTGTGGGGCCGGGCGGTGCCGTACCTGAGGAGCGTGTCCTCCCCCTTTGAGGCCGGGACGCGCCATGACCGGGTGGCGGTGACCATGACGGTGGCCGAGGCGGCGCGCCGGACAGGCGTGTCTCTCGCCTCCCTGCGGCGCACGACGGCCGCGGGCGTGGCGCCCGTGGCGGTGGCGGCCCGGACGGCCTCCGGCCGCGTGGCCGTCCTGCGCGTGGGTGACAGGAGGCTGACGGGTGAGGAAGCCCGTGCCGCTCTCGGTCTCCGCTCCACCCTCTTCACGGTGCGGGTGAGCGGCGACGCGCTCGTCGTCGAGAGCAGGGGTTACGGCCACGGCGTCGGGCTCAGCCAGTACGGGGCCGACGGACTCGCCCGGCGCGGCTACGACTTCCGGCGCATCCTGGCTCACTTCTACCAGGGCACGACCGTGCGGCCCCTCTTCTACGAGTGACGGCGCCGCCGCCCCGGTTTCCCTCCCGCCGCCTCCGAGCTAGTAAACGTAACGAGTCGCCTCTGCCGGTCCGATTGGAACACATGTCCCCCATGCGATTCTGGGTAAACACGGCATTATTCTGACGCCTGGTCATATAGATTGGGCAAACGCCCGGGCCGAAGGGGGACGTGGTCATGAGGGACCACATCTGGAACAGGGTTCTGGAAGTGGGCCGCTACATAGCCCGGACGCGGGCCACCGTGCGGGACGCGGCCCGCGTCTTCGGCGTGAGCAAGAGCACCGTTCACAAGGACGTGACCGAACGGCTGCCCCGGCTCAACAAGGAGCTGGCGGACACGGTGAAGCACGTGCTGGAGTACAACAAGTCGGAACGGCACCTGCGAGGGGGGGAGGCGACGAAGCGCAAGTACCTGGGCGGCCAGCAACCGGCGGTGTCGGGCAAGGTCACGGAATAGGAACGGGATTTCTCTCTCTCCTGGCAGGTTTCTGGCACTTCGTGTCGAAATCGAGATGCGGCGGAGGACACGGAGGGGGAGAGGAGAAAGGGGTTGTTCAACCTCAACCACGACATCGGCGTCGACCTGGGGACGGCTAACACCCTCGTTTTCGCGCGCAGCCGGGGCATCGTCATCCGGGAGCCCTCGGTGGTGGCCCTGGACCAGGAGACGGGCAAGGTCCTGGCCGTGGGCCATGAGGCGCGGCGGATGCTGGGTCGCACCCCCGGCAACATAGTGGCCTTGCGACCCCTGCGAGACGGGGTGATAGCCCACTACGACGCCACCGAGGTCATGCTGCGCCACTTTCTGGGGCGGGTCCTCGGGAGGTACAGCGTCATCCGGCCCAGGGTCATGGTCTGCGTCCCCTCGGGCATCACCAGCGTGGAGCAGAGAGCGGTGCTGGAGGCGGCCCAGGTGGCCGGCGCCCGCCGCACCTACCTCATCGAGGAGCCCCTGGCGGCGGCGCTGGGCGCGGGCCTGGACATCAGCGAGGCCCGCGGTTCCATGGTGGTGGACATAGGGGGCGGCACGGTGGACATCGCCGTCCTGTCCTTGGGCGGCATCGTGGTGAGCGCTTCCCTCAAAGCGGGGGGAGACAGGTTCGACGAGGCCATCATCCGTTACATGAAAAAGGAGCACAACCTGGCGGTCGGCGAGCGTTCGGCCGAGGAGATCAAGGTTGCCATCGGCACCGTGGACCCCGAGTCTCCCGTCCGCCGGACCGAGGTGAGGGGGCGCGACCTGATCACGGGGCTTCCCCGCACGGTGAACATCTCCTCGGAGGAGGTGTGCCGGGCGGTGGAGGAGGTCACCACGGCCATCGTGGACGGCGTGCGGGCCGTCCTCGACCGGACGCCGCCCGAGCTGGCCGCCGACATCCTCGAGAGGGGCATCGTGCTCACCGGCGGGGGCGCCCTCCTGGACGGCATGGACCGGATCCTCTCCCGCCACACCGACGTGCCCGTCATAGTGGCGGAGGACCCCCTGAGCTGCGTGGTCCTCGGTGCGGGCAAGGCCCTGGAGACCATAGACGTCCTGCGTCCCCAACTGCTCAGCAGGTAACCGCTCGCCTTCGCGGGGGGCCCCGGAGCGGCAAGCGGCCCCGGGCGGAACGCCCGCCGCCCGCGGGGTTCATCCTGTGGGCTTCCCCTCCCCCGGACAATGTGGTATATAGGGTGAAAGCGGGCCAAGGCCCGCCTCGCAGAGGCTCCGACAAGGGCAAACCCGGCGAAAGCCGGGGGCGCAAAGCCACGGGTCTACGGCTCCCGGTGGGAGCTAGGACGGCCGGGCTGCCGAAGGGCCGGTGAGCCAGCCTTATCGGATGCGTCCACCCCGTGCCGGAGCCGGCGCGGGGTTTCTTCTTGCCGGAGGGGGGTGGCGGGCAGTGCTGCGGGGCATCTACATGGCGGCGGCGGGCATGCTGGCCGAGGAAGCGCGCCAGGAGGTGGTGGCCAACAACCTGGCCAACGCGGGCACCACCGCCTTCAAGCGCGAGGCGGCCACGGTTCTGGCCCGGGACGGGGTGGAGATGGAGCGGATCGCCGACGGCGGGGCTGCGCCCATCGGTGAATGGGGAGGGACGGTGGCTCCCGGACCCCATGCCGTTGACCTGCGTCAGGGCGGCTTGCAGCCGACGGGGCGTCCCCTGGACCTGGCCTTGGTGGGGAGGGGTTTCCTTGCTCTCGAGACACCGGGGGGTGTCCGGTACACCAGGGACGGCTCCCTGCGCGTGGACCGGGAGGGGTACCTCGTCAACGCGGACGGCCATCGCGTCCTGGGGGAGAGCGGTCCCATTCAGGTGGGGGGCGGCGAGGTGACGGTCTCTTCCGGGGGGGAGGTCACGGCCGGCGGCCAGGTGCGGGGACGGCTGCGGGTGGTGGACTTCCCGGCCGGCTCTCTCACAAGGGATGGAGGCAATCTCTTTCGCGCTCGGGACGAGTCCCAGGGGAAGCCGGCGGCGGCCACGGTGCAGACAGGCCACCTGGAGCTGGCCAACGTGCACGTGGTGCAGGAGATGGCGGACCTCATCGCCGTGATGAGAGCGTACGAGGCCAATCAGAGGTTGATCCGGGCCCAGGACGAGACCCTGGGCCAGCTCGTGAGCGAGGTGGGGAAGGTATGATCCAGTCCCTCTGGTCGGCGGCCAGCGGCATGGAGGCGCAGCAGCTCAAGGTGGATGCCATCGCCAGCAACCTGGCCAACGCCAGCACGCCCGGATACAAGGCGAGCCGTGTCACCTTCCAGGACCTCCTCTACCTTGGTGCGGGAGCCGAAGAGGGGGAGGGCCCCCAGGTGGGCACCGGCGTGCGGGTGGCGACGGTACGGCGGGACTTCGGGCAAGGGGCCTTGGAGGCCACAGGCGCTCCCTGGGACCTGGCCCTGGAGGGGCCGGGCTTCCTGGCCGTGAAGCTGGCCGACGGGCAGCCCGCCTACCGCCGCGGCGGCAGTATGCACTTTTCCCCGGTGGGCAATGACAGGCTCCTCCTGGCGGACGAAGCGGGGAACCCTGTCCTGGACGACAGGGGGCAGCCGGTGGAGATGGCGGCCGCCGATGCCGCGGCCGTGACGGTGGACCCCACCGGCGCCCTCGTGGCGCCGGGCAGCGATGGGCAGCCCCGTCAGGTGGCGAAGCTGGGGGTTCACGTCTTCGCCAATGCCGAGGGGCTGGCGGCCCTGGGCAACGGCCTTTACCGGGCGACGCCCGCCTCCGGCGAGGCGCGGGCCGCCAAGGCGGAGGACGGCGTCTCCGTCCGCCAGGGGATGCTGGAGGGCTCCAACGTCCAGGTGGTGCAGGAGATGGTGGGGCTCATCGTGGCCCAGCGGGCCTACGAGCTGGCGGCCCGGGCCGTCCAGAGCTCGGACCAGATGATGGAGATCGCCAACAACCTGAGGCGCTGACGTGGGGAGGGGGGTCACTTGCCAGGGGCCGTGAGGGCGCCGTCGGCGTCGGGGGCCGTCGGCACCTCCGCCACCCGGACGCGGTTTCGGCCCGCGGCCTTGGCCGCGTAAAGGGCGTCGTCGGCGGCCCTGATGAGGGATTGCCGGTTGGAGGCGGCGTCGGGATAGGTGGCCACCCCGGCGCTGAGGGTGATCCCCGTCAGCTTGTGCCCGCCGGGGACATCAATGGCGGCCGACTCCAACAACTGCCTGATTCTCTCCAGGACCGCCAGGGCGCCGTCGGCATCCGTCTCCGGGAAGATGATGGCTATCTCCTCGCCGCCGTAACGGGCGGCCAAGTCACTGCTCCGGAGGCTCTCTCTCAGGATGTGGGCCAGCTGTCGCAGCACCTCGTCGCCCACCTGGTGGCCGAAGGTGTCGTTTACCTGCTTGAAGCGGTCCAGATCCAGCATGGCCAGGGCCAGGCGCGAGCCCGACCGGGAGGCCCGGTTGATCTCCTGGTCCAGCCTCTCCTGGAAGAAGCCGTGGTTGTACAGGCCCGTCAGCGGGTCGCGGGTGGCCAGGTCCTGCAGCACCAGGTTGAGGCCGCGGAGGTCGGCGAGGAGGAGGTCCCGCTCCCGCGTGTAGTGGTCCAGCCGCTTGGCGACGATGGCGGCCACCGTCATCATGGCCGCCGTGGTGAGCCCGTGGCTCGTCACGTGCCAGCCGATGACGGCAGGGCTGAAGCTGGCTCCCCAGCCGCTGTCGCGGACGAGCTCCAGGGCCGAGAGGACCAGCGTGATGCCGCCCGTGAGGAAAACGCCCTGCAGGCCGAGGACGATGCCGGCGAGCGGTATCGGTATCAGGGCCATGGAGAGATAGAGGAGGGCCTTCAACTCGTCCGCCGTTATCATGAGGAAGCTGAGGGATCCGCTGAGAAAGGCGAAGTGAACCAGGGCCCGCTGGCGGGGATGCCCGGGGCCGACCCGGGGCCAGAGGACGTTGAAGACCGTCAGGGCCCCCATGGTGGCGGCAAGGGAGCGCCACCCGGGGCTCCGGGCCTCGCCGGTGAAGACGGGGATCAGGGTCAGGACGCAAACGAAGAACCAGGTTATGAACTCGAGATAGGAGTAGTCTATGGGAGCCCCGCCCGGCTCGGTCGCTTCCAGGTGGCGGGCGGGGGCGGGCTCGCGCCTGAGGCGCAGGATCAGGGGTGCCAGGGCGAGGCTCGCGTAGACGGCCACGCCCGTCCAGACCCGCACGAGGGCGAAGTTGGCCGCCAGGGCCGTCAGCACGAGGAAACAGGCAGCGTCGGCCGCCGGTCGCAGGGTCGCGGGCCCGCGGCCGGCCAGGAGGACGGCCTGCAGGCCGCCCGCCAGGATGGCACCGGCGGCGAAGGGGAGCGGCCCCACGAGGTGGGCGACGGGGTACGCAGCGGGTGGGAAGCGGTGGGGTAGGAAAAGCAGGAGGAGGCCCAACACCAGGAGAAAGACGGTCAGGACGGCCCGGTGGAGGTCGAGGGGAGGCCGCCAGCCCCTGCTCTCGGCGAAGGCGGTGTACAGCAGGCCCAGGGCGAGGAGGCCGTAGATCAGCACGCCCGAGGGAACGGAGGTGGAGGCGAAGTTGGCCGCCAGGAGGACAAAGGGGAGAGAGGCCAGGAGGCGTCCGGGCGCCGAGAAGGGCGGCCGGACCGGCCCGCCCGTCTGGGCCAGCAGGTAGGCTCCCGTCGCCACGGTCAGCGGGGCGAGGAGGTGGAAGTGCTGGCGGACCAAGGGAGCGTAGAGGGTGGGCGAGAGGGTGCCGCCGGCGATGAAGAAGGCGATGCCCAGGGCGACCTGAGCCAGCCCCGCCGCGAAGATGAACGGCAAGAGGTCGGCGCCTTTCTGCCTCGCAGTGTCCACGCTGTCCTCCTCGACGGTTGTCCCAGCTCCTGGATCTTGCGACTGATCGAAGCCGCGGCGCGCCAACCCAGGGCCTTACCTTATTAATCCGTTTCTCCGACGGTTGCCGGAACGTCATGGCGCCCAGGGGGCACCAGACTTTGATATTATCGTTGCGGACTCTTGCGAGTAAAGGTGGCCGACTTGGCGGCGGAGGGCGGGGCGCAACCATCTTCGAAGGCGGCGGGCGGGCTCGCGGCGGCGGAGGTCGCCCTGCTCCTGCCCCACCGCTATCCCTTCCTCCTGGTGGACCGCGTCCTGGAGCTGGAGCCCGGCCGGCGCATCACGGCCGTCAAGAACGTCACCCACAACGAGCCCTTCTTTCCCGGTCACTTCCCGGGTTATCCCGTGATGCCGGGGGTGCTCATGGTGGAAGCCCTGGCCCAGGCGGCGGCCGTCTGCCTGGCGGCCGGCGGCGAGGCCGGGCGGCTGGGACTCTTCGCGGGCCTGGACGGCGTGCGCTTCCGGCGGCAGGTCTTTCCCGGCGACACCATCCTCCTGCGGGTCGAGGTGACCCGCCGGCGGGGATCCCTGGTGAAAGCCAGCGGCAGAGCCCTGGTGGGAGACCTGGTGGCCGTGGAGGCCGAAGAGCTGAGCTTTGCCCTGGTGGAGCTGGACCGGCCCGGCGGGCGGCCGGGGGGGCCGCCGGAGACGCGGGTGCGGCCGACCGGGGCCTGACGGCAAAGGGCGGCGGGTGATAGGGTGGGCTGGCGCGGGATACTGCACGAGTTCGGCCAATACCTTCCCCTGGACGGCGAGACGCCCCTCCTCAGCCTCAACGAGGGGGACACGCCCCTGGTGGAGGCGCCGGAGCTGGCCCGGCGCTCGGGTTGCGATCTGAGGCTTTTCCTCAAGTGCGAGGGCCTCAATCCCACCGGCTCCTTCAAGGACAGGGGCATGGTGCTGGCGGTGGCACGGGCGGTGGCCGAGGGTGCGGAGCGGGTGGTGTGCGCCTCCACGGGCAACACCTCGGCTTCGGCGGCGGCCTACGCGGCGCGCGCCGGCCTCCCCTGCCTGGTCCTGGTGCCGCACGGCAAGGTGGCCCTGGGCAAATTGGCCCAGGCCATCGTGTACGGGGCGCGGGTCGTGGCGGTGGAGGGCAACTTCGACCAGGCCCTGGCCATGGTGCGGGAGTTGGCGGCCACCCGGCCCGGCACCACCCTGGTCAACTCGGTGAACCCGTATCGCCTCGAGGGGCAGAAGACGGCGGCCTTCGAGGTCTGCCGCGACCTGGGTGATGCCCCCGACTACCTGGCCATCCCCGTGGGCAACGCCGGCAACATCTCGGCCTACTGGCGCGGCTTCGTCCAGTGGCACGAGGCGGGGCGCTGCCGCCGCCGACCCAGGATGCTCGGGTTCCAGGCTGCGGGGGCGGCCCCTCTCGTCTACGGGCGGCCGGTGGAGCGGCCGGAGACGGTGGCCACGGCCATCCGCATCGGGCAGCCGGTGAACGGCGAACGGGCGCGGACTGCGGTCCGGGAGTCGGGGGGGCTCTTCGCCGCGGTGACCGACAGCGAGATCCTGGCCGCCTATCACCTGCTGGCCGAGGCGGAGGGCATCTTCGCCGAGCCGGCTTCGGCCGCCTCGGTGGCCGGCGTGCTCAAGCTGGCCGGCCAAGGATACTTCCCGCGGGGAGCCACCGTGGTGGCGGTGCTGACGGGCAACGGTCTCAAGGATCCGGACACGGCCATGGCGACGGGCGCCGAGCCCGTCATCCTCCCCGCCCGGTTGGACGCCCTGGAGGCGCTCCTCTCCGGCTCCTCCGTCGCAGCGGTGCCGGTATGAAGCGCGTGCGGGTGCGGGTGCCCGCCACGTCGGCCAACCTGGGGCCGGGCTTCGACTGCCTGGGTCTTGCCCTGGCCATGTGGAACGTGGTGACGGCCGAGCCCGCGCCGGCCTGGGAGGTGGAGGTGCGGGGGGAGGGGGAGGCTTCCCTGTCCCGGGGAGCCGACAACCTGGTGGCGCGGGCCGCCCGGCGGGCCCTGGAGGAGGCCGGCGCGGCCGGCATGGCCCTCAGGCTCGGCCTGGACAACGGGGTGCCCCTGGCGCGAGGGCTCGGGTCCAGCGCCGCCGCCGCCGTGGGCGGGCTCCTGGCGGCCGACGCCCTCCTGGGACACCCCCTGGGCCGGGAGCGACTGCTGGCCCTGGCGGTGGAGATGGAGGGGCATGGAGACAACGCGGCGCCGGCCCTCTGGGGCGGCCTCACGGTCTTTTCCCCGCGCAAGGGAGGGGGTGCCGTGGTGCGCCTCCCTCCCCCCTCCGGCCTGCGCCTGGGGTTGGTGATCCCCGAGGTGCCCGTGAGCACGACCGCCGCCCGGGCCGCCCTGCCCGGGACGGTGCCGCGGGACGACGCCGTCCACAACGTGCAGCGGGCCTGCCTGCTGGTGGCGGCGCTGGCGGCCGGCCGCCTCGACCTGCTGGGGGAGGCTCTCTCCGACCGCCTCCACCAGCCCTACCGGACGCGGCTGGTGCCGGGGTTGGCCGAGGCCATGGCAGGCGGTGTGGCGGGCGTCCTAGGGGTGTGCCTGAGCGGGTCCGGCCCGACCCTGCTGTGCTTTCTGGACCCCGAGCTGCCCGAGGAAGCCGTGGCGGCCGCCCTGTCCCTGGTGGCGTCACCCCTCCGGGAGCGGGGGGTGGCTTGCCGCACGGCCCCCGTGGCTCCGGCCGCCGAGGGCGCCGTTGTGGTGGAGACCACCGTGTAATAGAATGGCCATCGCAGCGGGAAAGGGGTTCACGCCATGCTGGTCTTCCTCACCATACTGATGGTGATCTTCTCGCTGGGCCTGATAGCCGCCGTCATCCTCCAGTCGGGTCGGAGCGCCGGGCTGTCCGGCTCCATCGCCGGCGGCGCCGAGCAGATCTTCGGCAAGAAGAGAGGGTTGGACGAGTTCCTCTCCAAGCTGACCGTCTTCTTCGCCGCCGGTTTCTTCCTCACAGGGCTCCTCATCGCCGTGCTCGAGCGGTGACGGACGGGAGCAACCCCCGGCCATGACCAGGGACGAGATCCTGGCCCACCTGCGGGAGGCGGCCGCGCGGCCCCTCTCCGCCGAGGAGCTGGCCCGCGCCCTCGGGGCCACGGGCCGTGCCGCACGGCGCCTCGTGCGACTGCTGGAGGAGCTGGAGCAGGAGGGCGCCGTGGTGCGGACGCGGCTCGGCCGCTACGGCGTGCCCGAGCGCATGAACCTGGTGGTGGGCACACTGCAGGGGAGCGAGCGGGGTTACGCCTTCGTGGTGCCCCTGGCGGGCGGGCCCGATCTCTTCGTGCCGCCGGGCGCCATGGGCGACGCCCTCCACGGTGACCGGGTGGTGGCGCGCCTGACGGAGGGACGGCCGTCCGTCCGGGCGCGTCGCTCGCGGGGCGGGGCGGCGGGGGCGCGGCGCCAGGAGGCCGAGGTGATCCGGGTCCTGCGGCGCGCCAACGGGCGCCTGGTGGGCACCCTCGAGAGGAAGCGCGGCTTCGCCCTTGTCACCCCCGACGAGCGCAGGATTCCCTACGCCGTGCTGGTGCCCGGTCCCCTCGTGGGGGGCGCTCGGACCGGCGACAAGGTGGTGGTGGAGATCACCGCCTGGCCGGTCGGCAGACGGGCCATGGAGGGACGGGTCGTCCAGCGGCTGGGCCGGGCGGACGCGCCGGGCGTGGACGTGCTGTCGGTGGTCATGCGGCACGACTTGCCCCTGGAGTTCCCGGAGAAGGTGCTGAGGGAGGCCGAGGAGCGGGCCCGCGCGGGCGCCGAGGGGCCGCGGCGGGACCTGCGCCACCTGGTGGTCTTCACCATAGACGGGGAGGACGCCCGCGACCTGGACGACGCCGTGTCCGTGGAGCGGCCCGCCGGGGGGCGCGCCGCCTGGCGGCTGGGGGTCCACGTGGCCGACGTCTCCCACTACGTGCGTTCCGGCACGGCCCTGGACGCCGAGGCCCGCGAGCGGGCCACCAGCGTGTACCTGGTAGACAGGGTGCTGCCCATGCTGCCGCAGGTCCTCTCCAACGGTGTCTGCAGTCTGGACGCCGGCGTGGACCGCCTCACCGTGTCGGTCTTCCTCGACCTGGACCGGCAGGGGAGGGTCCTGGCCAGCAGGGTGTTTCCCTCCGTCATCCGCAGCCGGGCGCGCCTCACCTACACCGCCGTCTGGGAGCTCCTGCGCGGGGCGGCCGGGACGTGCGACGACCTGGCCGGTTTCCCCGCCGTCCGGGTGGCGGCCGAGGGCGAGGAGGCGGCTCTCCTGCCGCGGCTGCTGCGCGAGGCCGGGGCGGTGGCGGAGGCTCTCCGTGCCCGGCGGGTGCGGCGCGGCTCCGTGGACTTCGACCTCCCCGAGGCCAAGGTCCTCCTGGACGAGACCGGGCGGCCCGTGGTGGTGGCCAGGGAGGAGCGGACCCGCGCCCATCTTCTCATCGAGGACTGCATGATCGCGGCCAACGAGGCCGTGGCCCGCCTCTGCCTGCAGCGCCAGGCCCCCTGCCTGTACCGGGTCCACGAGCCCCCCGATCCGGAGGAAGCCCGGGAGGTGGCGGCCCTCCTCTTCGAGCTGGGGGTTCCCTTCAAGGTGGGGGCGGAGCCTCGCCCCATGGCCTGGCAGCGCGCGGTGGCGGCGGTGCGCGGCCGTCCCGAGGAGGTCCTGGTCAACGCCGCCCTCCTGCGGAGCCTCAAGCGGGCGCGCTACGCCGCCGAAAACCTGGGCCACTTCGGCCTGGCCAGCCGCGCCTACTGCCACTTCACCTCTCCCATCCGGCGGTACCCGGACCTGGTGGTGCACCGCCTCGTGAAGCACCTGGCGGCCGAGGGGGCCGTGCCGGCCGAGACCCTCGCCCGCCTGGCGGGGGACCTGCGGGACCTGGCCGCCCACTGCTCGGAGCGGGAGAGGCGCGCCGAGGAGGCGGAACAGGAGTCGGTGCGGGTCAAGATGGCCGCCTTCATGAAGGAGCACCTGGGCGAGGAGTGGCCGGCCCTCGTCACGGGGGTCACCAACTTCGGCCTTTTCGTCCAGCTGCCCAACCTGGTGGAGGGGCTGGTCCACGTGAGCACCCTCACCGACGACTACTACCGCGCCGACGCGCGGGGCGTCACCCTCGTCGGGGAGCGGACGGGCCGCCGCTTCCGCGTGGGCGACCGGGTCCGCGTCCGGGTGGCGGGCGCCGATCCCCTCAAGGGCACCGTGGATTTCGTGGTGGCCTCCCCTTAGATTCCGCCCGGAGCCGGAGGCGCCGGTGGCGGAGCTGGCGCCGGCGGTTCCCGCCTTTCCCGAGAACGGAGTTATCGAGTATGATGGGATGCGTGTGACGCTATGGTGCCATAGCACCATATACTTGGTCCCGGACTCATGCCAGCGGGGGGTCGCACGTGGCGGCGGGGGACGCCAGGTTGCTGGCCAGCGTGCCGGTGCGCGGGGAGGCGGCGGAGGACGTTCTGCAGGTCGTCAACGCCCTCCGGGAGGTGCTCCTTCCCCTGGACCTCTATCCGGAGATCCAGGAGACGAGGGACGGCCCGGTCTTCGTCCTGATCAGCCTGCCGGCGGGGCGGGAAGGGCGCTGAGGGGGCGGGTCGGCGCCGGCGCCGGTCAACGGCCCGGGTCGGGGGTGTCGTCGCGTTGGAGGCTGGTGAGGTAGTGCTCCAGGGCCGCCCTGATCACCTCGCTCTCGGTGACGCGACGGCCCGTCCGGCGATAGACATCGTATATGTGCTCCGCCAGGAGCCGGATGTGGCGGTCGTAGAGGTAAAAACTTTTCCGGCGCAGGTTGTCCATCTCTATCTCTCCTCATTGTTACCATCCGGCATTATATGCCGACGGGACCGGTTGCGGCGATTGTTGGTGTGATGGTGGCTGGCGCGGCGGTACCCGCCCGCGGCCGTCTCGATTTGGTTGCGCAATGGGGTATCGGCAAGGGGCCGTTGCCTTTGCAGCGGACGACCGCCGCGGCCGGCTCGTTGTGCCGCGGTGCCGGCGATGGTAGATTTAGCGGCGCGGGCTACTTTGCGTGCCGTTGGCGGGATACTCGGCTCCAGGCCCCACGTGCAGCCGATCCGCGACGGCGGCCATGTCGGTGCCGGGCGACGCGGCGCGGCTACGGACGCCGCGAGTGGTGGGAGGTCCGATGGCGAGGAGACGGTTTCTCCGGGCGGTGGTGGTGGTGGCGGTTTCCGTGGCGGTGCTGGCGGGACCGGTGGTCGCCGCGGCCCAGGAGGGGGCTCCGGCCAGGCTGACCCTCGCGCAGGAAAAGGTGGCCCTGGAAATCTCCAAGCTCCTGCGCTGTCCCGTCTGCACGGGTCAGTTGGTGGCTGAGTCCAGCTCGGAAAAGGCCCTGGAGATCCGGGAGGAGATCAGGCGCATGGTGGCCGAGGGCAAGACGCGGCAGGAGATCCTGGACTACTATGCGCGCCGTTACGGGGACTGGATCCTGGCCAGCCCCCCGCTGCGGGGGGCCGGGCTGGTGACCTGGCTCTGGCCGGTGCTGGTCTTCGGCGTGGGCGCGCTCCTGATAGCCGCCTACGTCAAGCGGGTGCGCGCCCGTGCCGGCGCGGCGGTCCCCGGCGCGCGGCCGGAGGGCGCGCGGCCCGAGGGTGGGGGGCCCGGGGCGGCCAGCGAGGAGGAGTACCTGCGCCGGCTCCGGGACTACCTCTGAGGGCCGCGAGGCGGCCGGAGCGTGGCCGGGGAGCGCGGCGTCAAGGTGCTGGCGGAGAACAGGAAGGCCCGCCACGACTACACCATCCTGGAGACGGTGGAGGCGGGCCTGGTGCTGACGGGGACGGAGATCAAGTCCCTGCGGGCCGGCCGGGTCAACATCAGGGACGCCCACGCCCGCGTGGAGAAGGGCGAGATCTTTATCTACAACATGCACGTCGCTCCCTACGAGCAGGGGGGGCGCTACAATCACCATCCGCTGCGGCCGCGCAAGCTCCTGCTCCATCGCCGCGAGATAGACAGCCTGGCCGGCAAGGTCAGGCTCCAGGGGCTGACCCTCGTTCCCCTGCGCGTCTACCTCAAGGGAGGCTGGGCCAAGGTGGAGCTGGCCCTGGCCCGCGGCAAGAGGGCTTACGACAAGAGGCGCGACCTGGCCGAGAGGGAGGCGCGCCGCCGCATCGAGCGGGCGCTCAAAAACCGCTCGCCCGGAGCGTGACGACGGCGTATAATATGTGTCGTCGTGGCGAGCCCGACTCGGGGGTGAACAGGTTCGACGACGGCCGGATGGACGGGGGAAGCGAGCCGAGGGCGTCTCGTTAAACCGCGTCGCACGATAAGTGCCAACGAAGAGCTCGCTCTGGCTGCCTGATTAGCGCAGCCACGTCCGCCGGGACCGCTCCCGCCGGTTCCGGATAGGGCGCCAGCCAGCGGGATGGCCCCGGTGCCGCGGCCCTAGGTCCCGGGGCGAGACGCGAGGGCTGGCCGGCGGCGGTCCCGCCTCCGGGGACGCCGTCCGGCGAGAGGAAAGCGGGGGCTACGCTCGTAGATGCCTCCGTTGGTCCGCCGGCGGACGAGGGTGCGACTCCCTCCACCTCCACCAATCCGTATCACAGCGGGCGCGCAAGCGCCTTTTTCATACCCGCCTCGTCCTCATGACTACACCGGGCGGCGGCACACCCTATGGCGCGAAGGGGGGTAGCCCCGTGCCCGCCGCCCTCTCGCTGGGACTCTATCTCCGCCGCAACTGGCGCCGCGTCCTGCCCGTGGCCGCGGTCATCGTCCTGGCCGTCTTCGCCGTCAGCACCACGGCCTCCCTCACC
>CAYXQP010000005.1:0-20126 GCA_964467515.1 uncultured Eubacteriales bacterium
GGTCGGCCGTACTGATGCTTTTTCCCCTTGCCTCGGAAATGGTAGTACCGGTCTCCGCGTCCGGCAATATGTCGCCCACGAGGAGAGCCAATCTCGGGGCTTGTCGGGAAGGGGCGTTGCCGACGCGATGGGGCCGCTCTGCGAGGGCGGGATGCTGCGGACGGGTGGTTTGGCCTTCCTTGGTGACCCCACCGGGATTCGAACCCGGGTTGCCGCCTTGAAAGAGCGGAGTCCTAGGCCTCTAGACGATGGGGCCACGTCCCTGAAACTGGTGCGCCCGGCAGGATTCGAACCCGCAACCACCCGGTTATGAGCCGGCTGCTCTGACCGTTGAGCTACGGGCGCACCATTCAAGAACCACCGGCCTGCCACCGCAGAGCGCCACCGTGCCACAACCGGACGCCTGCCGTGAAACAGCCGGGTTCCAGCCGCAGAGTGGCTCCCCGGACAGGATTCGAACCTGTAACTCCCCGGTTAACAGCCGGGTGCTCTACCGTTGAGCTACCGGGGAACGAAAGACCACCGCGCCGAGCCGCGCCACCGGCGGTGCTGATTTTAGCATCGCCACCGCCTCGCGTCAAAAACATCAGCGCGTGCTTGGCACGGTGGACCGTTCCACACCGCTCGCCGATACCCGGCCTCGCCCCTGATAGTTCCAAAATCCGGATCCGGAAATTCGGTCCCATGACGACGCCAAGCGTATATAGACCCTCATGCCGCCGGGGCGGCACCACAGGGGATGAAAACCAAACGCAGCCGGCCACCCAGGCAGAGCGAGGTACCATTCAGGATCAGGATCGCGGGCGGCACCCTACGGCACCCGCCGCTGGCGCAGGCATTCGTAAAGAAGGATGGCGCAGGCCGCAGCCGCATTCAAGGACTCGGCGCCGCCGGGCATGGGCACGCTCACGCGGGAGTCGGCGAGACCCAGGACCCGGCTTCCGACCCCCGCCCCCTCACCGCCGATGACGAGGGCCAGCGGCTGGGTCAGGTCCACCCGCCAGGGGTCCACGCCGCCGCCGGTCACCGCCGCCACCACGCCGAAGCCACGCCGCCGCGCCTCCGCCACCGCCTCGGCGGGGTCCACCCCCACAGCCACGGGCAACCGGAAGTGAGCCCCCGCCCCGGCGCGGACCGCCTTGCCGTTGAAGGGGTCCGCCGTCCCCCGGCCGAGGAGGACGCCCCCCGCCCCCAGGGCCATGGCCGTGCGCAGGATGTTGCCCAGGTTGCCCGGATCCTGGACGCCGTCCACGACGACCGCCAGGGGAACCCCCCCGCCTCCGGACCCCAAGGTGTCGGCCACGGACCACTCGGGCATCTCCACCGTCGCCAGGATGCCCTGGGGCGTCTCCGTCTCGGCGACGGCCCGGAATACGGGCGCCGCCACCTCGTGCACCGGCACGCCGGCCGGCAGAGCGGCGACCAGGGGGCGCCAGCGTTCGGGGAGGAGTGCCGGCGCCACGAAGACAGAGCGCAGGGAGGTGCCGGCCGCCAGGGCTTCCTCGATCAGGCGAGGCCCCTCCACCACGTACAGTCGCTCCCGCAGCCGGTGGCGGCGCCGCGCCAGCCGCTGCAGCAACTTGATCCTGTCGTTGCGCAGGCTCTCGATCACGGCTCCCCCGGCGAGGCCGACCCGACCGCCCACCGGCCGGCGTACCGCCGGCGCCCGGCCATGCCCCGGAACCGGGCCCCCGCGGCGGCCCTCACCTGTTGGCCGGCGCCTCCTGGAACTTGTGCAGCTTCTCCAGGTTGTCGTTCTCGCCTATGACCACCAGGATGTCCCCCCGGCGGATGGGCTCGTCGGGGTGCGGCGAGATGAGGACCCCGTCCCCGCGCCGGAGGGCCAGCACCGTCACCCGGAAGCGGGCGCGGAGGTCGAGCTGGCGGAGGTTTTTGCCCCAAAGCTTCTCGCCCGCCACCACCTCCGCCACGCTGACGTCGGGCGTGACCTCGATGTAGTCCAGGATGTCGTGCTCGGCCAGGGAGCGCGCCACCTTGACGCCCATGTCCCGCTCGGGGAAGACCACGCGGTCGGCGCCGATGCGGGCCAGGAGCTTGCCGTGGGTGGCCGAGGCGGCCTTGGCCACCACCCGCGGCACCCCCATCTCCTTGAGGAGCATGGTGACCAGCACGCTGGCCTCCAGGTCCTGGCCGATGGCCACCACCACGGTGTGGAAGTTGCGGAGACCCAGGGAGCGCAGGACGTCCTCGTCGGTGGCGTCGGCCTGGACCACGTGGGTCACCGTCTGGGCCAGGTCCTGGACCTTGTCCCCGTCCCGATCCACGCCCAGCACCTGGTGCCCCAAATCCACCAGCGTCGTCGCCACGCTTGACCCGAAGCGGCCCAGACCTATCACGGCGAAATCCACCCAGGCCCACCTCCCGTCCCGGCGGCCACCGCACCGCCATGGCGGCCGCCCCCGCCGCCCCCAGGCCGGGGCGGCGCGACCTTCCGAGCCTCAGCCTATCATGACCCGCTCCTCCGGCAACTGGACAAGAGGCTGGGCCGCCGCCTGCCGGCGGGCGATGGCCGCCGCCAGGGTGACAGGGCCCAGCCGCCCCAGGAACATGGTGAGGGCCACCAGGAGCTTGCCGGCGTCGGACAGCTCCGGCGTCACGCCCAGGGAGAGGCCCACGGTGCCGAAGGCCGACATGGCCTCGAAGGCCAGGGGGAGAAGGGGCTCGTCCTCCAGGGACGCCAGGACCAGGATCACGGCCGTCACCCAGAAGAGGGCCAGGGCCGTGACGGCCAGGGCCCGATCCAGGGCCTCGCGGCGCACGCGCCTGGCGCCCAGGGCGATGTCCCGCTCGCCGCGCACCACCGACCGGACCGCCAGGGCGATGACGCCCAGGGCCGTGGTCTTGACCCCCCCGCCCGTCCCCCCCGGTGACGCCCCTACGAACATCAGCATGATGAGAAAGAAGGCGGAGGCCTGGCTCAGGGCGGCCACGGAAACCGTGTTGTACCCGGCCGTGCGAGCCGTCACCGCCTGGAACCAGGCGGCCAGCCAGCGGGAGCCCTCCGGCAGCGGACCCAGGGTGGCCGGATTCCCCCTCTCCCACAGATAGATGAGGAGGGTGCCGGCGACCAGGAGAAAGCCGGTGACGGCCAGCACCATCCTGGTCTGGAGGGAGAGGCGGTGCGGCCGGCCGCGACGCCCGGCCCGCGCCAGCAGGACCAGGTCGGCCAGCACCGGGTAGCCGAGCCCGCCCAGGATGATGAGACCCGTCACCACCAGGTTGACCCACGCGTCCCCCACGAAGGGCATGAGGCTCGACTCGGTCAGGGTGATGCCGCCCCGCGTCACCGTCCTCGTCCCGAACAGGTCGAAACCGGCGTTGTTGAAGGCGGACACGGCGTGAAAGATGCCCAGCCACAGGGCGCGGCCGGGCGACGTGGCCGGCTCGAGGAAAAAGCGCAGGGTGAGGAGGAGGGCTCCCGCCGCCTCCACGGTGAGGGCGGTGAGGATGATGTAGCGCGTTATGCGGACGACACCACCCAGGTCGAGGCTGCCGAGAGCCTCCTGGAGGAGGAGCCTCTGCTGGAGGAAGATGCGCTTGCCCAAGAGAAAGGCGAGGAGCGTCGACATGGTCATGACACCGAGGCCGCCCACCTGGATGAGCAGGAGGATGACGACCTGGCCGAAGGGACTCCAGGTGGAGGCCGTGTCCCTCACCACGAGGCCCGTCACGCACAGGGCCGAGGTGGCCGTGAAGAAGGCGTCCAGCACGCCCACCCGCTGGCCCGGTTGCCAGGCCGCCGGCAGGCTCAGCAGCACCGTCCCCGCCGCGATGGCCCCGGCGAAGCCGAGGACGAGGACGCGGTGGGGCGAGACGCGCCTTAGAGGCTGCGCCGCGCCACTTCGCACAGGGCCTGGAAGGCACCCCCGTCGCGGACCGCCAACTCGGCCAGCATCTTGCGGTTTACCTCCACGCCCGCCCGCCGCAGGCCTCCCAGGAAGCGGCTGTAGCTGAGACCGTGCCGCCGGCAGGCGGCGTTGATGCGCATGATCCACAGGCGGCGGAAGTCGCGCTTGCGCTGCCGTCGGCCGCGGTAGGCGTGGGCCAGCGCCTTGAGCACCGCCTCGTTGGCCAGCCGGAAGAGCCGCCCCGGCCCGCCGTAGAAGCCCTTGGCCCTCTTGAGAATCTTCTTGTGCCGGCGCCGCGTGATGACGCCGCTACGCGCCCTGGTCACCCTTCCTCGACCTCCTCGCACTCCCGCTGCAGGAACCGGGCCCGCTCTCTCCCCCAACGGCGGGACGGACGGCCGTCCTCCTCAGGCATAGGGGAGGAGACGACGGAGGCGGGCTGCGTCTCCGCCGCCGGCAAAACCGGGGCGCCGCAGGCGCCGCCGCCGCTCACCCGGCTTCTTGGCCAGGAGGTGCCGCCGGCCGGTGCGGGCATGACGCCACCTGCCCGCGGCCGTCCTCCGGAAACGCTTGGCCGCCGCCTTCTTGGTCTTCATCTTGGGCACGGAACCCACCTCACCTCGCCCGGGGAGAGAACACCATCACCATGTTGCGTCCCTCCAGCCGCGGTTCCTGCTCCACCTTGCCAACGTCCTCCAGGGCCTGCGTCACCCGGTCCAGCACCTGCAGCCCCCGGTCCGTGTGCGCCATCTCCCGCCCGCGAAACATGATGGTGCACCGGAGCTTGTGCCCCTCCTCCAGGAACCGGCGCGCGTTGCGCACCTTGGTCTCCAGGTCGTGGGTGTCTATCCTGGGCCTGAGCTTGATCTCCTTGAGATCCTGGCTCCGCTGGTGCCGCCGCGCCTCCTTGTCCTTCTTGGCCTGCTCGTATTTGAACCGTCCATAGTCCATTAACCTGCAGACCACCGGCGCCGCGTTGGGCGCCACCTCCACCACGTCCAGGCCGCGCTCGCCGGCGATCCGGATGGCCTCCCGCAATGGCAAGATCCCGAGCTGCGTGCCGTCCTCGTCGATCAGGCGCACCTCCCGCGCCCTGATCTGGTCGTTCACCCGCAACTCTCTTTCGATGTGTTACCAGCCCCCCTTGCCGGCTCGCCCCCGTCGCCCGCGGTGACAACATTTGAACAAAGGGCGAAACCACCCACAAGCTGAAAGAGCGGGCGTCCGCCCGCCGCCACCGCTGGCCCGGCCTGCAAGCCAGGCCGTACTATACCAAAAGCGTTGGCGCCCTTTCAAGGCGCCAACGCTCGTCCAACGCGCGCGCATAAACCTCAAACCGCGCCCCGGATCCTCCCGGCGACCGGGAGTACCACGCGCGGTGATGCCGGCCGGGCCGCCATCGTCAGAAGGTGAGCCGGAGCCCCGCCTCCGCGGCTGCCTTTTTGAGGACGAGCCTGGCCGAGACCACGGCCACCGCCCCGCCCACCGTCTCCACCGCCTTGAGGTACCGCTCCACGTCCTGGGCCGACGCAGCCCCGTTGGTCCCGTCGGGGGCGATGCGGAAGCCGCACAGGCGCTCCAGCTCGCACCACCTGTCCTTGTAGAGGACGGCAGCTCGGCAGGCATGCGCCCTGACCACGTCCGCGTAGGTGGACACCGATGTCTGCAACCGCCTCGACCTCCCAACCTCACACGCTCGCGTAGATGACGTCCAGGCCGCACTCCAGGCCGGTGAGCCAATCCTTGGCCCGCTCCACGTCCCGCTGGCGGATGATGGAGCCGTGCTGCGGGCAGAAGGCCCGCACCGGCAGGTCTTCGACGCTCTCCACGAAGCCGCGCACGGCCCGGTTGGAGGCCATGTAGTCGATGTGGAAGAGCTCCATGAGCCCGGCGTGGGTCTCGAAGTCGTCCACGCAGAGCTGCCAGTCGCCCGAGAGGGCGGCGAAGATGTCGCTGGTGAACATGTACCCGGACACGGTGTCGTAGGTGACGAAGGCGCCCGGGAAATGGCAGAAAGGCGTGGGGATGAACTGGAGCTCTCCGCCGCCCGCCAGCGGCTGGGTTCGCCCGTCCACGGCCTTGCACCGCTCCTTGGGCACCCCGTAGTGGGGGATGAGGACGCCCGCCCGCGCGCTGGTGAAGACCTCGATGTTGGGGTTCACCGCCAGCCAGTCGGGGATGGAGGCGCAGAGGTCCGGATCCTGGTGGTGCACCACGATGTGGGTCACCCGCCGCGGGTCCATGACCAGCTCCACCCGGCGCCGCACCTGCTCGAAGTGGCCCTTGCCGCCCGGGTCGAGCAGGTAGGATTCCGGACCGCACTGGAACAGGTAGCTGTTGCAGTGGAACTGGGTCTCCTCCTCGCTGCCCACCCACCAGATCCGGCGCCCCTGCCCGTCCCACAGGAGGACGGGTTTCGTGGTGTCCACCTCGTCGTTGCGCATGGTCTGCACGTAGTCCATGCTTCTCCCCCCTTTCCGCAAAAAATGGGGCGCGGCCGACGGTCCTGCCCGGCCGGCGCCGCTCGTCGTCCGCCTATCCTTTTCGTGTTCGGGAGGAAAGCGTTTAGCCGGCGTCCCGCAGGCTCGGGAGGGCCGCAGCGCAGCCGCCGCAGGCTCGCCCCGGAGCCCGGTGCCTAGGCGCCGGGGACGGCTTCGGCCCGCAGGCGGGCGGCCACCTCGGCCAGGGGGAAGGCCCCCAGGTCGCCCTCGGACCGGTGCCGCAGGCCGGCCAGGCGCCCCTCCCGCTCGCGGTCGCCCACCACCAGCATGTAGGGCACCTTCTGCAGCTGGGCGTCGCGGATGCGGGCACCTATCTTTTCGTCCCGCAGGTCGGCCTCCACGCGGAAGCCGGCCTCGCCCAGGAAGGCCGTCACCTCGCGGGCGTAGTCGTGGTGCCGCTCGGCGATGGGGAGCACCACCGCCTGCACCGGCGCCAGCCACAGGGGGAAGGCGCCCGCGTAGTGCTCCACCAGGATCCCGATGAAGCGCTCCAGGCTCCCCATCACCGCGCGGTGGATCATGACGGGCCGCTTCTCCCGCCCGTCCCGGTCGCGGTAGGTGAGGTCGAACTTCTCCGGCATCTGGAAGTCCAGCTGCACCGTGGCCAGCTGCCAGCGCCGGCCCAGGGAGTCGGTGACGTCGAAATCGAGCTTGGGACCATAGAAGGCTCCCTCGCCGGGATTGGGCAGGTACGGGAGACCGGCGCGGTCCAGGGCCGCCGCCAGGGCGGCCTCGGCCCTGTCCCAGAGGGCGGGGTCGCCCATGAAGTCGGCCGGCCGGGTGGAGAGCTTGACGGCATACGCCATGCCGAAGGTCCGGTAGACCTCCTCCACGATGGCCAGCACGATCAGGATCTCGTCCTCGATCTGGTCCTCCCGCACAAAGAGGTGGGCGTCGTCCTGGACGAAGCCACGCACGCGCAGAAGGCCGTGGAGGGTGCCGGACCGCTCGAAGCGGGCCACGCGGCCGTACTCGCTGACGCGCAGGGGCAGGTCCCGGTAGGACCGGACCCGCTCCCGGTACATGAGGCAGTGGCCTGGACAGTTCATGGGCTTGACGGCGGCCAGCTCGTCCTCCTTCTCGATGAAGTACATGTTGTCCCGGTAGTGGTCCCAGTGGCCGGAGCGGCGCCAGAGGCTCGCGTCCATGATGGCGGGGGTCATGACCTCCCGGTAGCCGTGGCGCGCCTGGATGCGGCGGGAGAGGTCCACCAGCAGGTTGTAGAGGACGGTGCCCTTGGGCTGCCAGAAGGCGAAACCCGGCGCCTCCTCGTGAAAGGTGAAGAGGCCCAGTTCCGGTCCCAGGCGCCGATGGTCGCGCCGCCTGGCCTCCTCGCGCTGCCAGAGGAAATGCTCGAGCTCGGCCTCCTCGGCGAAGGCGGTGCCGTAGATGCGCTGGAGCATGGGGCCGCGCTCGTCGCCCCGCCAGTAGGCCCCCGACACGCTCAGGAGCTTGACGGCGCCCAGGCGCCCCGTGGAAGGGAGGTGCGGACCGCGGCAAAGGTCGACGAACTCGCCCTGCCGGTAGGCGGTGACCTCTTCCTCCGGCGGGATGTCCCCGATGATCTCGATCTTGTAACTCTCGCCCAGGCCGGCGAAGAGGCGCTCCGCCTCCTCCCGGCTCAGGACGAGCCTCTCCACCGGGAGATCCTCGGCGATGACCCGGCGCATCTCCTCCTCCAGGCGCTCCAGGTCCTCGGGCCCCAAGGGGCGGGGTGTCTCCACGTCGTAGTAGAAGCCGTCCTCCAGAGCCGGGCCCACGGCCAGCCGGGCGCCCGGAAAGAGGCGCTTGACGGCCTGCGCCAGCACGTGGGCGGCCGTGTGCCTGTAAACCTCGCGCCCCTCCTCGTCGGCGAAGGTGAGAAGGGACAGCCGACCTCCCTCGACAAGGGGACGCGACATGTCCACCACGCGGCCGTCCAGGCGCGCCGCCACGGCCCGCTCCGCGGCATCCGGCGCCGTGCACCGCGCGATCTCGGCCGGGGTGGTGCCGCGCGGGTAGAGCGCCACGTGCCCCGCCGGAAACTCTACGGCGATGGCCTCGCCGTCACCGCGGTTCGCGCTCGTGCCGGAGACCCCCCTTCCACTCCACCAATTAAAGCCGCCGGGGGCCGACGGCGCAACGCCCGCCGCGCCTGTGGTAGCGGCTGGCGGCCGGTGCGATACTTAGCGGGGAAAGGGGGTGGCGGCGTTGCCCGAGACGGCAGCCGCGCCGGCCCGCCGGCGGCGCAAAGAGGTGCCCCTCATCCTGGTGGACGACAGGCGCTGCAAGCGCTGCGGCATCTGCATCTTCTTCTGCCCCACCCGCGTCTTCGACACCCGCGACGACGGGCTGCCCCTGGTGGCCCGGCGCCCCGACTGCATCTGGTGCAACCTCTGCGAGGTGCGCTGCCCCGACTTCGCCATCACCCTGCTGCCGCCGGAACGGGAGGAGAGACCATGAGAACCGCGGTCAGTGCTCCCTCCGCCGCCGCGGAGCGGACGACAGGCCGGTGGATGGGCACCCCCGCCATCATGCAGGGCAACGAGGCCTGCGCCGAGGCGGCCCTGTACGCCGGCTGCCGCTTCTACGCCGGCTACCCCATCTCCCCCTCCTCCGAGATCGCCGAGATCATGGCGGCCCGCCTGCCCCAGGTGGGGGGCAGGTTCATCCAGATGGAGGACGAGATCGGCAGCCTGGCCGCCGTCCTCGGCGCCTCGGCCGCCGGCCTCAAGGCCATGACGGCCACCAGCGGCCCCGGCTTCTCCCTCATGCAGGAAAACATAGGCTACGCCTGCCTGGCCGAGATACCGGCCGTCATCGTGGACGTCATGCGGGTGGGCCCCTCCACGGGCATGCCCACCTCCCCCGCCCAGGGCGACGTGATGCAGGCCCGCTGGGGCACCCACGGCGACCACCCGGCCGTGGTCCTGGCCCCCTCCTCCGTGGAGGAGACCTTCCAGCTCACGGTGGAAGCCTTCAATCTCGCCGAGGAGCTGCGGACGCCCGTCATCCTGCTCCTGGACGAGGTCATCGCCCACATGCGGGAGAAGGTGGTGCTGCCCTCGCCGGGGGCGCTGCCCGTGGCGGAGCGGCGCCGCGCCGCGGGCCCGCCGGGGAGCTACCGGCCCTTCGCGGCGGGCGAGGAGGGGGTGCCGGATTTCGTTCCCTTCGGCGAGGGTTACCGGGTCCAGTACACGGGCCTCTACCACGACGAGGACGGCTTCCCCACGGGGGAACCCGGAACGGCGGCGGCCCTCCTCCAACGCCTCCACCGCAAGGTGGAGCTGGCCCGGCCCCGCCTCACCTTCACCAGGGCGGTGGCCACGGACGACGCCCGGGTCCTGGTGACGGCCTACGGCTCGACGGCGCGGGCCGCTCTGCGCGCCGTCCGCGAGGCCAGGCGCCGCGGCCTGCCGGCCGGGTTCCTCCAGCTCTCCACCCTCTGGCCCTTCCCGGCCGAGGCCGTCCGCGCCGCCGCCGGCCGGGCGCGGGCGGTGCTGGTGCCGGAGATGAACCTGGGCCAGCTCTGCGGCGAGGTGGAGCGCGCCCTGGCGGGCGGGGCCGCCGTCACACCGCTGGCCAAGGTTTCGGGAGAGCTGTTCCGCCCTGAGGAGATCCTGGCGCGGATCGAGGAGGCCCTGACATGACTGCGACCCCTACCCTGGAGGAAGAAACGCGGCGGTTGCTCCGGGAGGGACACCTGCCCCACATCTGGTGTCCGGGCTGCTCCAACGGCATCACCACGCGCGCCCTCCTGCGCGCCGTCCTGGAGGCGGGGTTGGACGCCCGCTCCACCGTCTTCGTGTCCGGCATCGGCTGCTCGTCCCGCACCGTGGGTTACCTGGACTGTGACGGCATGCACACCACCCACGGGCGGGCCCTGGCCTTCGCCACCGGCATCAAGCTGGCGCGGCCCGAGCTCCACGTGGTGGTCATCACGGGCGACGGCGACACGGCCGCCATCGGCGGCAACCACTTCATCCACGCCGCCCGGCGCAACCTGGACCTGACGGTCCTGTGCTACAACAACAGCATCTACGGCATGACGGGCGGCCAGTACTCGCCCACCACCCACCCCGGCGACCGCGCCACCACGGCGCCCTACGGCCACCTGGAGCGGCCCTTCGACCTCTGCGAGCTGGCCAGGGCGGCGGGCGCCACCTACGTGGCCCGCGGCACCCCCTACCACTTCCAGCCCCTCGTCAAGCTCATGGCCGCCGCCTTGCGGCACCGGGGCTTCTCCTTCGTGGAGATCATGAGCACCTGTCCCGTCTACTATGGCCGCCAGAACGGCATCAAGGGCGCCCCGGAGCACCTGGAGCTCCTGGCCAAAAAGGCCGTCACGGCCGCGCAGGCGGCGGCCCTCCCGCCCGAGGAGAGGGCCGGCCGCTTCGTCATCGGCGAGCTGCACCGGGAGGAGGCGCCCGAGTATACGGAGCGGTACCTGGCCCTGGTGGAGCGCGCGCACCGCGAGCGCGAGGAGAGGGCGGCCGCCCGCGCAGCGACCGGGGAGGCGGCCGGGCAGGCGGCGACCGGGGAGGCGGCGGCCGTGGGCGCGGGCGCGGTGCCGCCGGCGGGACCGAAGGCCACGGACGGCCGCACCCGCTGGGAGGTGCGCCTGGCGGGCACCGGCGGCCAGGGGCAGGTGCTGGCGGCCATCATCCTGGCCGACGCCGCCGGCCTCCACGCGGGCTACAACGTGGTCCAGACCCAGGACTACGGCCCCGAGTCCCGGGGCGGGGCCAGCAAGGCGGAGGTCATCCTTACCACGGAGCCCGAGGTGGACTACCCCAAGGTGACGGAGCCGGACGTGCTGGTGGCCATGAGCCAGCCCGCCTTCGACCGCTACGCCCGCGCCGTGCGCAGGGGAGGCATGGTGCTGGCCGACAGCACCTGGGTGCGCGCCCCGGCGGCGGGGGCGGCCCGCGTGGTGTCCCTGCCCCTCACCCAGGCGGCCCGCGAGCGCCTGGGGCGTGCTCTCGTGGCCAACGTGGTGGCCCTGGGCGCCCTGGCCGCCCTCTTTCCCCCCGTGCCCCTGGCGGCCCTGGAGCGGGCCGTCCTCCGCCGGGCCCCCCGCGGCACCGAGGAGCTCAACCGCCGGGCCCTGCATCTAGGGTACGAAATGGCCCGAGAAGCGGCGGAACACGATAAATAAGCCCGGACGGGCGCCCCCGCGCGCCGGCGACGGCCCGCACGGCCTCCGGCGCGACGGTGGCGGCCGGCAGAGCCTGGGGCGCGGCGGGGGCGGCCGGGACGCCCTCGGCGTGGTGGGGGCGAACGGCACGGCCTCGGGCGAGGCGCGGGGCGACCCAGAGACCCATCAGCGCAAGCCGGGCGAGAGCCCGGAGACAGGAGGGGAGCAGGTTGCTGGAAACCAGGATACAGGAGTCGGACAACCCGCTGGAGAGCGTGCGGCAGGAGATCGGGAACGCCGTCCAGGCGCTGGGACTGGAGCCGGCCGTCTACGAGATCCTCAGCCAGCCCAAGCGGTTCGTGGAGGTCAACGTGCCCGTGGCCATGGACGACGGCTCCGTCCGGGTCTTCACCGGCTACCGCTCCCAGCACAACGACGCCCTGGGCCCGTGCAAGGGGGGGATCCGCTTCCACCCCGGCGTCAATCCCGACGAGGTCAAGGCCCTCTCGGCCTGGATGACCATCAAGTGCGCCCTCATGGGCCTCCCCTTCGGGGGCGGCAAGGGCGGCGTCGTCTGCGACCCCCACCAACTTTCACAGCGGGAGCTGGAGGAGCTGAGCCGGGGCTACGTCCGCGCCCTGGCCCACCTCCTGGGCCCCGAGGTGGACATACCCGCCCCCGACGTCTACACCAACCCCCAGGTCATGGCCTGGATGGCCGACGAGTACGCCCGCCTCACCCAGCGGGCCAGCTTCGCCGTCATCACGGGGAAGCCCGCCGTCATCGGGGGTTCCCTCGGACGGGTGGAGGCGACGGGGCGCGGCGTCGTCATCGCCGCCCGCGAGGTGCTGCGGCGGCTGGGCGCGGACCTGGCGGGGGCCACCGTGGCGGTGCAGGGCTTCGGCAACGTGGGGTCGGTGGCGGCCCTGCTGGCCCGGCGCCAGGGAGCGCAGGTGGTGGCGGTGAGCGACTCGCGGGGCGGGATCCACGACCCGGCGGGCCTCGACGTGGAAGCCGTCCTGCGCCACAAGGAAGCCACCGGCAGCGTGGCCGGCTTCCCCGGCGCCCGGCCCGTCAGCAACGAGGAGCTGCTCACCCTCCCCTGCGACCTCCTGGTGCCGGCCGCCCTGGAGAACGTCCTCCACGGCGGCAACGCCTGGGGCGTGCAGGCGCGGGTGGTGGCCGAGGCGGCCAACGGCCCCACCACCCCCGAGGCCGACGCCATCCTCCGCCGCCGCGGCGTCACGGTCATCCCGGACGTGCTGGCCAACGCGGGCGGCGTCACCGTCTCCTACTTCGAGTGGGTCCAGAACATGCAGGGCTACTACTGGAGCGAGGAGGAGGTCAACGAGCAACTGGAGCAGTTCATGGCCCGCGCCTGCGACGCCGTCTGGCGCATGGCCGGCCTGCACGGCACCGACCTGCGCGACGCCGCCTACCTGGTGGCCGTCAACCGCCTGGCGGAGGCCATGCGCGTCCGCGGCTGGCTCGGCCAGGGCCAGGTGCCGGCCTGGCCCCTTCTGCTATAATTCGCCCCGGACGCCGGGGGGCGGGGCGCCTCGCCCCGGCGCCGCAGGGTGCGCGGTACGCGGGCCAGGACGCGGGGGGCACGGGGTGCGCGATCTGCTGGAGGAGCTGGACCGGCGCCGGCGGGAGGTCCTGGCCGGCGGCGGCCCCGACAAGGCGGCGGAACAACGGGCCAAGGGCAAGCTCCTGGCCCGCGAGCGGCTGGAGCGCCTCTTCGACCCCGGCACCCTCACCGAGATAGACCCCTTCGTCGAGCACCGCGCCACCGACTTCGGGCTGGCAGACCGCCGCCTGCCCGGCGATGCCGTGGTGACCGCCTTCGGCCGCGTGGACGGCCGCCCCGTCGTCGCCTTCGCCCAAGATTTCACGGTGGCGGGCGGCACCCTGGGCGAGATGCAGGCCAACCGCATCTGCAAGGCCCTGGACCTGGCCGTGCGCTCCGGCTGCCCCTTCGTCGGCATCAACGATTCGGGCGGGGCCCGCATCCAGGAGGGCGTGGACGCCCTGGACGGCTTCGCCCGCATCTTCGCCCGCCACAGCCTGGCCTCGGGGGTGATCCCCCAGATCTCCGTCATCATGGGCCCCTGCGCCGGCGGCGCCGTCTACGCCCCCGCCCTCACCGACTTCGTCTTCATGGTGGAGGGTACCTCCCACATGTTCATCACGGGCCCCGACGTCATCCGGGCCGTCACCGGCGAGGAGGTCTCCTTCGAGGAGCTGGGCGGCGGGCGCGCCCACGGGACCAGGAGCGGCGTGGCCCACTTCGTGGCCCCCGACGAGGCGACCTGTCTCGACTTGGTGCGGCGCCTCCTCTCCTACCTTCCCGCCAACAACCTGGAGGATCCGCCGGCCCTGGCCGGCGACGACCCGCCCGAGCGGCGGGAGGAGCGCCTGCCGGACCTGGTGCCGGCCGACCCCAACCGCGGCTACGACGTGCGCGAGGTGGTGGCGGCCGTCCTGGACGCCGGCAGCTTCCTGGAGGTGCACGCCGGCTTCGCCCCCAACGCCGTGGTGGGCTTCGCCCGCCTGGCCGGCCGGGCCGTGGGCGTGGTGGCCAACCAGCCCCGCGTCATGGCCGGCTGCCTGGACCTGGACGCCTCGGACAAGATCGCCCGCTTCGTCCGCTTCTGCGACGCCTTCAACCTGCCCCTGGTCACCTTCGTGGACACGCCCGGCTATCTGCCGGGCAAGGGCCAGGAGCACGGCGGCATCATCCGCCACGGGGCCAAGGTCCTCTACGCCTACGCCGAGGCCACCGTGCCCAAGTTGAGCGTCATCCTCCGCAAGGCTTACGGAGGCGCCTACATCGCCATGTGCAGCCGCGGGCTGGGGGCCGACCTGGCCCTGGCCTGGCCCACGGCCGAGGTGGCCGTCATGGGCGCCGAGGGGGCGTGCAACATCGTCTTCCGGCGCGAGATAGCCTCGGCCGAGGACCCCGAGGCGGCGCGGCGGCAGCTGGTGGAGGAATACCGGCAGCGCTTCGCGAACCCCTTCGCGGCGGCGCGGCGCGGGTACGTGGACGACGTGGTGGATCCGCGGGAGACGCGCGCGCGCCTGGCCGGCGCGCTGGCCCTCCTGGCCGGCAAGCGGGAGGATCGTCCCGCCCGCAAGCACGGCAACATACCGCTGTGAGCTGTGAGCTGGGAGGTGGCGGACCTGGTCGCCCGCGGGGCGGGGCGCGTCTCATACGTTCCGGAGGCGGAGGTGGCGGCCGCCGTGGCGGCGGTCCTGGCGATCCTGGGGGACGCCGGGCGCCGCGGTGAAGCCGGCCCCGCCCGCGCCACCGTCACCGCACCGGGGGAACGGGCCGTGCCGGCCGGCGGCACCGCCGGGGGCGGGACCACCGGCGCCGGAGACGCGGGCGGCACCGCGTTTCGCCTCTGGAGCCTGGCCGGGCGCCAGCAGCAGATGGGGGCGCGCCTCCACGCCCTGCGGGCGGCGCGCCGGAGCCGGGGGGGGACTGACGGTTGAAGCGGCGCTTCCGCGTCACGGTCAACGGGCGCGTCTACGAGGTCGAGGTGGAGGAGGTGGGGACGCCGCCGGGAACGGTCGCCCCTCCCCCGGTACAAGCGGGCCTCGAGACGGCGGCCCCCGCGGGCGAGCCCGGCCCGGAGCCGCGGGCGACGCCGCCGGAGCGCGCCGCCGGAGGCGCGGGCGCGGGGGTGGAGACGGTGACGGCCCCCCTGCCCGGCCTCATCGTGGACGTGCGGGTGGCGCCCGGCCAGACGGTGGCCGCCGGCGACGTCCTCTGCGTCCTAGAGGCCATGAAGATGGAGAACGACATCCCGGCCCCGCGCGCGGGCCGGGTGCGCGAGGTGCGCGTGGCCAAGGGCGACGCCGTCAGCCTCGGCGATGTGCTCGTCGTCCTCGAGTGACCGGCTCGGCGGGCCGGCGCCGGCCGCCGCCAAGGCGGAGATCCGCCGGCGGCTCCTGGCCTGGCGCCTCTCCCTCCCGCCGGCGGAGGTGGAGCGCCGCAGCCGCCTCGTGGCGGGGCGGCTCCAGTCCTGGCCGCCCTTCGTCCGCGCCTCGCGCATCCTCGTCTACCTCGCCTGGCGCAACGAGCCCGACTTATCCTCCGCCATCGCGGCCGCGCTGGCGGCCGGGAAAGATGTCTCCGCCCCCGAGATCAGGCCGGCGGAGCACAGGCTCGTGCCGAGGCGCCTTACGGGGCGCGCCGGCGAGGTCCGCCCCGGGTGGAGGGGCGTGCCGGAACCCGATCCGGCTCTCACGGAAGAGGTCGACCCGGCCGGCCTGGATCTCGTGCTGGTGCCTGGCCTGGCCTTCGACGGCGAGGGCTTTCGCCTCGGCTACGGCCTGGGCTACTACGACCGCTTTTTCTGCGCTCTGCGGGCCCCGCGGGCCCTGGCCGTGGGCGTGGCCTACCGCGAGCAGATCCTCGCCGCCGTGCCGCGGGACTGGTGGGACCGGCCCGTGGCGGCCCTGGCCACCGAGGACGGCGTCCTGTCCCTGCCGGCGGCCCCGCCCGCTCCCGTCCCTTAGCTACCAGCGGGCGGAACGGGAAAGGAAGGCGGCCCGGAAGGCGGCGAGCCGCCCCGCGCGGATAGCCGCCCGCACCTCCTCCAGGAAGCGGAGCACGAACCGCAGGTTGTGCCAGGTGCAGAGGCGGAGCCCCAGGACCTCGTCCTCCTTGAGGAGGTGCCGCACGTAGGCGCGCGTGAATCGCCGGCAGGCGTAGCAGTCGCACCCCTCCTCGATGGGACCCAGGTCGCGGGCGTAGGCGGCGTTGCGCAGGTTGAGCCGCCCGGCCGCCGTCCACACGGAGCCGTGGCGGGCCAGGCGCGTGGGCAGGACGCAGTCGAAGAGGTCCACGCCCAGGCCCACCGCCTCCAGGAGCAGGTCGGGGGTGCCGACCCCCATGAGGTAGCGGGGCCGGTCGGATGGCAGCAGCGCCACCGTGGCCGCCAGCGTCGCCAGGAGGAGGTCCTTCGGCTCGCCGACGGAGAGACCGCCCACGGCGTAACCGGGCAGGTCCAGGGCGAGGAGACCGGCGGCGCTCCGCCGACGCAGGTCCGGGTGCACGCCCCCCTGGACGATGCCGAAGAGGGCCTGGTCCGCGCGGCCGTGGGTCGCCGCCGCGCGGCGCGCCCACTCCTCCGTGAGCCGCACGGCTTCCTCCACGTCGCCGCGGGAAGCCGGGTACGGCGGACAGACGTCGAGGGGCATGGCCACGTCGGAGCCGAGGGATGCCTGGACCTCCACCACCTTCTCGGGCGAGAGGAAGTGCTCTTCGCCGTCCAGGTGGGAGCGGAAGAGGACGCCGTCCTCGGTCAGGCGTCGCAGGCCGGCCAGGCTGAAGACCTGGAAGCCGCCGCTGTCGGTGAGGATGGGCCCCTGCCACCCCATGAACGCGTGCAGCCCGCCCGCCTCGGCCACCAGCTCCGCGCCCGGCCGCAGGTAGAGGTGATAGGTGTTGGCCAGCACCATGGCGGCGCCGGCGGCCGCCACCTCCTCCGGCGCCATGGTCCGCACGGCACCCACGGTCCCCACGGGCATGAAGGCCGGCGTGGGCACGGCACCGTGCGGCGTCGCCAACAGCCCTGCCCTGGCCGCACCGTCCTCGGCCTCCACCGTGAACCTCACGGCCGCCATGGGGCCCAACCCCCCCGGCGCCGGGACCGGCCGGAGCAGGGGGCCGGCGGCAGCCTCTCGCCCGTCACCGGCGCCTCGCCCCCCTCTTCAAAGGATCAGCATGGCGTCGCCGAAGCTGAGAAACCTGTAACCCAGCTCCAGCGCCTCTCGGTATGCCTCCAGCACCCGCTCGCGGCCGGCGAAGGCCGCCACCAAGGCCAGCATGGTGGACCGGGGCTGGTGGAAGTTGGTGAGCAGGGTGTTGACCGCCCGGAACCGGAAGCCGGGCCGGATGAAGAGATCGGTCCACCCCTGCCAAGCGACGACCCGTCCCCCGCCGGCCTCGCAGGACGTCTCCAGGGTGCGCGTGACGGTGGTGCCCACCGCCAGGACGCGCCCGCCCCGGGCCAGGGCGTCGTTGACCACGGCCGCCGTGGCGGCCGGGACCGCCGCGTACTCGGGGTCGAGCCGGTGCTCCTCCAGCCGCCGGCTCCGGACGGGCTTGAAGGTGCCGGGCCCCACGTGCAGGGTGACGGTCACCACCGTCACCCCGGCGGCCCGCAGCTCCTCCAGGAGAACGGAGGTGAAGTGAAGCCCGGCCGTCGGGGCCGCCACCGACCCGGGCTCGCGGGCGTACACGGTCTGGTAGCGGAGGGGGTCAGGCGGCTCCCGGCGGATGTAGGGTGGCAGCGGCAGGGCGGCCGCCGCTTCCACGTCCCGCCGCCGGGCCGGGCGGCCCTCCACCTCGAGGTGGAGGAGGGCCCGCTCCGGCTCGGGCCGCCCCCCAAAGGTCGCCGAGAGACCGCCGGGAAAGGCGAGGCGCTCCCCCGGGCGCAAGCGCCCCAGGGGTCGCACGAGCGCCGTCCAGGCCCCCTCGCCCCTCTCCTCCAGGAGCAGGACCCGGACACGCCCCCCCGTGGCCCGGCGGCCCTCCAGGCGCGCCGGCCGCACCAGCGTGTCGTTGAGCACCACCACGTCGCCAGCCCGCAGGTACTCTGGCAGGCAGCCGAACACCCGGTGCTCCCGGCGCCCCGTTTCCCGGTGAAGCACGAGGAGCCGCGACGCGGCGCGATCGGCCAGCGGCTCCTGGGCTATGGCCTGCTCCGGCAGGTGGTAGTCCAGTTCCTCGCTCAGCAGCGGCGTCAGTCCCCCTCCCCGCCGTCCCCGCCCTCCCGGTCGCCCTCCTTCTTGTCCTTGTGTTCCCGGTCACCCTCCGTCTTTTTTACACCCTCGCGGTCGCCCGAGGTGGTGGCATCCCCACCCACCCAGGCACCGCCCTCGCCCGTCGGCGCCCAACCGCTGCCGTAGACGCCGGACCGCACCTCCCGGTCCGGCGGCACGGCGAGGGGTACGTCCTCCCCCCGGCCGTCCGGCGCGCCGTCCTCCCCCCGCTCGTCCCGGCGCTCCCCCTCGCGGCCGTCCTTGTCGCGGCCGGTCTTCCGCTCGTCCCCGCCGCGGAGCCGCTCCCCAGACATCCCCTCACGCGCCGGCGGGGCTTGGTCGTCCTTCCTTCCCCGGCCGGGGGCGAGGAAGCCGGGAAGCCCCCGGCCCTCGGGGCGCACCTCGAAAGGCCGGCCCTCCCCGTCTCCCCGCTCCTTCCGGTCCTCGCCGTCTCTCAGCCCCGGCCCGTCCGCCTCCCCGCCGCGGCCGGGCCGCACCACCGCCCCCGCCGACTCCTCCCCGTCGGCCTCCTCGTCGTCGATGAGCTCGATCTCGCGCCGCGCGTCGCGCGCCGCCCGCCGCAGGAACTCACCCGGCTCGAGCCCGCGCTCGCGCAGAACCCGGCCGAGGCCCGCCCTCTTGAGCTCCTCGGGGGCCAGGGTGAGGCCTGCGTCCTCCAGTTCCTTCATGACCAGGTACTTGCCCACGGAGAGGCCGACACTGCCCGCCTCCCGGTGCAGTTCCGCCCCACCCACGCGCACGGCGTAGACGGAGGCCCGCACGCCCTCGTCCCGCAGGTAGGCGCGCGCCGCGGCCTCCCCGCGCCGGACGGCCGCCACCACGGGAGCGGCCACGTCGCCGGGCCGGGCGGGCGCGGCGGCGATGACCACCTCGCCGGCCCGGCCGGGAGCCAGATAGCCCACCCGGGCCGCCTCGCGCACCAAGGACGGCAGCACCTCCGCCAGCGGCCGGCCCCGGTGCGGCACGGCGGCGAGGAGGCGCCGCCCGTCCTCGTTGAGGGGACGCCCTTCCACCACGGAGGCGTCGCCGGCCACGCCGAGCTCCAGGCTCGGGTTGATATCCACCGAAACATAGGCTTCCACCAGGAGCGAGGGCGCGCTCCGCTCCGGAGACGGCCCTCCCCGGAGCCCGGTGAGGGCAACGGCGAGAAGGAGCGCGGCGGCCGCCGCCAGCCCCCCCAGCGCCGGCAGCCACTGCCAGCCTCCCCGCTCGGGGATGACCATCTCCTCCCCCACGCGCCGGTCGGGGCGGTCCAGGGGCACCCGGCGGAACTCCCCCGCCGGCGTGAGCACCACCGCCGAGCGACCCTCCACCGCCAGCACGAGCCCGCGCTCCCCGCCCTCGGCCGCGCCCTTCACCTCGTCCACCTCCTCGGCCTCATTCGCCCCAACGGACGTACTCCCGGAGAAAAGGGAAGTCGCCCGCCAGGATCAGGGTGAGAGCGATGATGTACTTGCGGTTTCGCTCCACCGTCTTGCGGCTGACCGGGAGACCCCCGGCCCGGAACAGCTCGGCCAGCGGCAGCGCCCGCTCCCGCCGCAGGTGGTCGAGAAACCTGGCCTCGCCGGCGATGCGCCTGGCCACGGCCTTGGCCGCCTCCCGCGCGTCGCGGTGGCGCGGCGCCAGCCGGGCCAGCTCGGCGAAGCTGATGCCGTATTCCGCCAGGGCGGCCTGGTAGCTCCTGATCTCCGCCTCCCGCTCCCGCCGTTCCTCGTCGGCGGCGTGCCGAGCCAGGGACGCCTCCACCTCGGCGGGCGCGTAGACATTGCCCTCCTCGTCCTCCACCTCGAGCTCGCTGAGGGGCAGCTCGCGCCGCTTTTGCTGCCGGAAATGGTCCACCAG
>CAYXQP010000005.1:20226-35060 GCA_964467515.1 uncultured Eubacteriales bacterium
GGCACCTCTCAAGAGAGATTTCGCAGGGCAAGAGTCCTTTGTGACCTTATCGTCCACGGCGGCCACGGTGTCGGCGCTCCGCGGGCACCTAGCGATGCCGCAAGAAGAGATTCAGGAGAATGGTCAGGAGGACGCTCAGCAGGAGGCCGGTCATCAAGGGGAAATAGAAGGAAACGGGGCCCTTTCTCACGTAGATGTCACCGGGCAGGCGGCCGAGATGGAACGCCTGCCCGCCGAGCCACAGGACGGCCCCCAGCGCGGCCAGCGCAAGGCCCACCACCAGCAGCATCTTGCCGAACTCGCCGAAGCCCGGGCCGCCCATGCCTTCCATCCGGCTCACCCCCGCCGTCGCAACCGTTGCGAAGGTAACAAAGCCGCGCCGACCGGGCAAGGGTTTACCCTGCCATGCCGGAGGCGCCCGCTTCCCCAGGCGGCGAGGGTACACGTGGCACCGGCTCCACCCTTCCTCGCCCGTCGGCGGCGACGTGGCGGCGACGGGCGGTCAGAGGAGGCCCATCTGGCGGGGTTCCCCGACCGGCACGGGCAATCCCAGGTGCTCATAGGCCGCCGCCGTGGCCACCCGCCCGCGGGGGGTACGCTGCAGCATGCCCAACTGCATCAGGTAGGGCTCGTACACGTCCTCGATGGTCTCGGCCTCCTCGCTGGTGGCGGCGGCCAGGGTCTCAAGGCCGACCGGCCCACCTCGGTACTTGGTGATCACGGCGCGCAGGATGCGCTTGTCCGTCTCGTCCAGGCCCAGCTCGTCCACCTCGAGGAAATCGAGGCCCGCCCTGGCCACCTCCGGCGTGATGGCGCCGCCCGCCCGCACCTCGGCGAAGTCGCGCAGGCGCCGCAGCAGCCGGTTGGCCACCCGGGGCGTGCCCCGGCTGCGGCGGGCGATCTCCTCGGCCCCCTCCGGGTCCACCTCCACCCCCAGGATGCGCGCGGCCCGTCCCACGATGACGGCCAACTCCTCGGGCGTGTAGTACTCGAGCCGCAGGACGACACCGAAGCGGTCCCGCAGCGGGGACGTCAGCATCCCCGCCCTAGTGGTGGCGCCCACCAGCGTGAAGCGGGGCAGGCTCAGCCGCACCGACCGCGCGCCCGGCCCCTTGCCCAGGACTATGTCCAGGGCAAAGTCCTCCATGGCGGGGTAGAGGACCTCCTCCACGGCGCGGGGCAGGCGGTGCACCTCGTCGATGAAGAGGACGTCGCCCGGCTCCAGGGCCGTGAGGATGGCGGCCAGGTCGCCCGGCCTCTCCACGGCGGGGCCGGAGGTGACGCGGATGGACACGCCCAGCTCGTGGGCGATGATGTGGGCCAGGGTGGTCTTGCCGAGGCCTGGAGGTCCGTAGAGGAGCACGTGGTCCAGGGGCTCGCCCCGACGGCGCGCGGCGGAGATGTATATTCCCAGCATCTCGCGGACCTTGCCCTGGCCGGCGAAGTCGGCCAGCCGCCGCGGCCGCAGGCTCTCCTCGGACGCCTCGTCCTCGCGGCTCCGCGCACCGGCCAGGATGCCCTCCCGCTCCCTCGCCACCGCTCACCTCACCCCCGCGCCAGGAGCCGGAGGCTCCTCCGGACCAGCTCCTCCAGGGGCTCGGCGCCGTCGCCCGCCGCCTCGCCCACGGCCCGCGCCGCCTCCTGCGGCGTGTAGCCCAAGGCCTCCAGCGCCGCCTGGGCCTCGGCCAGCGCCACCGCCGCGCGCCGGCCGTCCCTGCCGGCCCCGGCACGCCCTGCGCCAGGGGGGAGGGGCGCGCCCCTCCGGCCGGCCTGCGGTGCCGACGGCTCCCGGCCGGCGGGCAGGCGGTCCCGCAGCTCCACGATGAGCCTCTCGGCCGTCCGCCGCCCCACCCCCGGGACCCGGCTCAGCGCCTGCGCGTCTCCCGCCGCTACCAGGCGGTACAGCTCCTCCGGCGGCCAGGCGCCCAGCAGGGCCAGCGCCAGGCGCGGACCCACGCCGCTGACGGTGAGGAGCAGCCGAAAGGCCGTCCGCTCCTCGAGGGTGGGGAAGCCGAACAGGACCGGCTCTTCGTCCCGCACCCGCAGCTCCGTCCACAGGACGGCCTCCTCCCCCAGGTCCGGGAGCCTGGCACGGGTACCCGGCGGCAGGGAGAGGCGAAAGCCGAAGCCGCCGGCGTCCACCACCGCCTCGTCCTCCTCGCACGCCACGAGGCGACCGCGGACGAAGGCGATCACGGCGCCACCCCCAGGCGCAGGAGGGGCAGGTGGTGATGGGCGCAGACGGCCACGGCCAGGGCGTCGGCGGCGTCGTCGAGGAGGGAAAGGTCCGCGCCCAGGCCGAGGAGCCGGCGCACCATGGACTGCACCTGCCCCTTGGACGCTCTCCCCGAGGTGCTCACCGCCGCCTTGACCTGGCCGGGGGTGAACTCGAGAAGGGGCAGGCCGGCCTGGGCGCAGGCCAGGAGCGCCACGCCGCGGGCCTGGAAGACGGCGGCCGCCGAGCTCACGTTGCGGTTGAAGAAGAGCCGCTCCACCGCCACCAGGTCGGGAGCGACCTCGCGGAGGAGGACCACAAGCTGGCGGTGGAGGCCCAGGAGCAGCGCCGCCGGCTCCGCCCCCTCGCCCTCCAGCACGCCGAAGCACCCCGGCGCCAGGCTCCCGGCCCGCTCCACCACGAGGCCGTAACCAAGGGCCCTGGTGCCGGGGTCGATTCCCAGGATGCGCATGGGTGTCTGTTCGCGGCCTGCGGGCGGTTATCCTGCCGGCCGACCTCGGGTCACTCCTCGAGGCCCTCCAGGGAGAGCCAGGTCTCCTCCTCATTCTGCAGGAGCACGCCCCGCCGGAGCTTGTTCCGGTCGGCGGGCAGGAGCCTGTCCTCGGTGACGTCGGTGACCAGGAGGACCTCGCCGGGAGCCTCGGGCCGGCCGGCCAGGACCACCACCCGCCCGTCGCGCAGGGTCACGGTGCGGTACTGCAGCTCCCGCGAGCAGGGGCCGGCCACCACGCGGCGCAGGATGACCCGCCCGGGCGTGAAGTCGGCCACCTCCCACCCCGGAAAGCGCCTGGCCAGCTCCTCGCGGCCCAACCCGCTCCGCGCCGCGCCCGCCGGCTCGGCCCTGCTGAGGCGCCGCCCGCAGGCCGGGTACTCCGTTTCGAAAACGAAGAGGGTACCGGGGCCGGTGTCGACCACCCTGGCCGGCGGCAGGGGCGCGGGCGGCTCACCCCTCTCCCGTCCGGGGAGGGTTCCCTGCCGCCACGCCTGCAACGCGGCGCCGGCCAGCACCAGGGCCATCGCGGCGAGAGCGAGGCGGCCCCATCTCTCCCGCCTGGCGTTCACACGGACAGGATTCCCCGCGGGACGGCCGATTCATGCGACGATGGGCGGCTGGCTAAGCGGGGAGAACGGGCTCCTCCTCGGCCATGGCCCAGTTGGTGTGGACCTCCTGGACGTCGTCGTGGTCCTCCAGGGCCGACAGGAGCCGGTAGAGCTGCTCCGCCTCCCGGCCCCGCACGTCCACCTCGGTGCTGGGCAGGTAGGTGATCTCCCCCGTCACCTTGAGGCCCGCCGCCTCCAGGGCGGCGCGGACCTCCTCCAGGCGCTCGGGCTCCACCATGACCTGGAAGGCGTCCTCCTCGACGGACACGTCGTCGGCACCCGCCTCCAGGGCCAGGGACAGGACCCTGTCCTCGTCCACGTCGTTCTCCTCCCGCGGAATGGTGATGAGGCCGGTGCGGGAGAAGAGCCAGGCCACGCAGCCGGACTCGCCCAGGTTGCCCCCGTGGCGGGAGAAGAGGTGCCGGATCTCCCCCGCCGTCCGGTTGCGGTTATCGGTGAGGATTTCCAGGAGGATGGCCACTCCGCCCGGCCCGTAGCCCTCGTAGGTGACCTCCTCCAGGGTGGCGGCGTCGCCGCCGCCGGCGCCTCTCTGGATGGCCCGCTCGATGTTCTCCATGGGCATGCGGGCGTCGCGGGCCTTGGCGATGGCGAGCCGGAGGCGGGCGTTGGCCTCGGGGTTGGGCCCGCCCTCCCGCGCGGCCACCATGATCTCGCGCGCCATCTTGGAGAAGACCTGGCCCTTCCTCTCGTCCTGGCGCTCCTTGCGATGCTTGCGGTTGGCCCATTTGGAGTGCCCCGCCACGCAACCCACCCCCGTGCGCACGGCGCCGCATCAACGTCGCGCCGCCGGCCAGACTAGACGGAGCCGACGGAATTTTACCACGCCCGCCCGCGCCGCTCCGACCGAATGAATGAATCAATCGGGCTGGTTATTCTGGTACAATGTGCTGCAAGGGGGTGGGGACCTTGGACCTCTCGGAGTTGCCGATCCCCGCCGTCATCTTCGTCGTCGCCCACACCTTCATCGTGTTCATAGTCATCATCCTGGTGGTGGTCTTCGTGGGCGCCGATCTGCCCTTCCTGCGCCGGCGCCGGCTGGCCCGGCAGAGCCGCCTCCCCCGGCTGCAGCCCGTGGACGCAGCCCCCGAGCTCGTCCCCGCCGGCGTCGCGCCCGGCGGTGCCACCGTCGGAGGCACCCCGCCGGCCGGAGCGGGTAACCCCCTCCAGTGCTCCATACCCCACTGCCGCCGCACCGGCGAGATCTTCTGGCAGACGCGGCACGGCGTCATCTGGCTGTGCCGCTGCCACGCCCTCAAGTTCTGGGAGTCCCTCAGCCACTTCGTCCAGACCATCGAGCACGAGCCCGAGTGAAGCCCTGCGCGGCCCGGCCCGGCGCGCGCGGTACGCCTACAGGTCGGGGTGGTCGTGCCTGGCCTTGAGGCGGCGCCAGCGGCGGTCCACCTCGGCGCGGAAGGCCTCCAGCTCCGCGGCGCGCTCGGGCCGCAGGAGGTGACGCGTCTTGCCCATGAGCTTGAGCCACTCCTCCACCGGCACGCGCTTCCCCGCCTTTTCCGGATCATAGGTGAGGCGGGTCTTGCCCCGCTCCACCTCGTAGAGGGGGAAGAAGCAGGAGTTGACGGCCGCCTCCACGATGCGGGTACCGAGCCGGTCCTCGGCCCGCCAGTTGAGGGGACAACTGATGAGGAGCTTGCCGTAGACCGGGCCCACGCGGTTGGCGTACCACTGGGCCTTGGCGGCCTTCTTCACCAGGTCCACGGGGAAGGCCTCCACCGCCGTGAAGACGTAGGGCAGGTTGCAGGCGGCCATGATCTGGGGCGTGTCTTTGTGGTGGGAGGCCTTGCCGGCCTGGGCCGGTCCCACGTGGCTGGTGGAGGTCATGTGGCCCAGGGGCGTGGTGTAGGAGAGCTGGCTGCCGGTGTTCATGTACCCCTCGTTGTCGTACTCCAGCATGATGAGCCGGTGGCCGCGCAGGGCGGTGCCGATGGCCGGCCCCATGCCGATGTCCATCCCGCCGTCCCCCGTCACCATGACGAAGGTGATGTCCAGGTCCGCCGGCAGCTCGCCACGCCGCTTGCGCTCGTGGAACATCTCCACGAGGCCCGACAGGGTGGCCGAGCCGTTCTGGAAGAGGTTATGGATGTACGTCACCCGGTGGGCGCTGAAGGGATAGCCCGTCGTCACCACCATGGCGCACCCGGTCTGGTAGAGGACCACCACGTACCCGGACAGCCCGGCGAAGAAGAGGTTGACGGCCGGGAAGATGCCGCAGCCGGGGCAGGCGCCGTGGCCGGGCGCCACCAGCTTGGGCTTGGCCGTCAGGGCCCAGAGGGGCGGCACCTGGACTCGCAGCTCGCCGGTGGCGGGGTCCTCCTCCACCTGGACGAGACCGGGCGCCAGCTCCTCCTCGGTCAAGGGGGGAAGCACCTGCACGGGCTCCTCGGCCGGGTTGCCGGGGGTGACGCCGTGGTAGTCGAAGGGCACGGCCACGCGCCCCGTCCGGGCCGTCTCCAGGGCCAGGCGGAAGAAGTGCTCGGCGTCCTCGGGGTAGAAGTCCTTGCCCCCCAGCCCGTAGACACGGCTCAGGCAGAGGGTGGCGTTGTCGGGGTCGTCCTTGAGGGCGGCCTTCACCTCGTGGGTCAGGTTGCCGCCGTGTCCCCCGTAGGAATCCGCCCGCTCACCGACGAGCAGGCCCCGCACCCCTCGCAGGGCGCGGCGCACCTCCTCCGCCGGGAAGGGGCGAAGCACGTTGAGGCTCAGCACGCCCACCCGCTCCCCGCGGCTGCGCAGCCGGTCGGCCACGTCCTTGGCCGTCTCGGCCGCCGAGTTGAGGAGCACCACGGCGGCCTCGGCGTCCTCCAGCCGGTAGGAGTCCACCAGGGGGTAGCTCCGCCCCGAGAGGGCCGCGTACTCGTCCAGGACCTGGGGGAGTACCCGGTAGGCGGCGTCCATGGCCAGCTTGAGCTGGTACTTGTTGTTGATGAGGTCCGGGTCGTTCATGTAGGGACCGATGGTGACCGGCCGCGCGGGATCCAGGGCGTGAACGGGGGCCTCGGGCCGCCCGAGCCAGGTCCGCACCGCCTCCGCGTCCTCGAAGTAGCGGACCCGCCTCTTTTGGTGGCTGGTGAAGAAGCCGTCGTAGGCCACGATGACGGGGAGCCGCACGGAGGGATGCTCGCCGACGCGCACCGCCACCAGGTTCATGTCGTAGACCGCCTGGGGATCGCGAGCCAGGAGGATGATCCAGCCGGTGTTGAGGGCGAAGTAGAGGTCCGAGTGGTCCCCGCGGATGTCGAGGGGACCGCTCACCGACCGCGTGACCAGATTGAGCACCATGGGAAACCTGGTTCCCGCCTGGACGGGCATCTGCTCCAAGGCGTAGAGGTAGCCGTTGGCGCTGGTGGCGTTGAAGACGCGGCCGCCCCCCGTGGAGGCGCCGTAGCAGATGCCGGCCCCGCCGTGCTCGCCGTCAGCCGGTATCATGACGATGTCGTGCAGACCCTCCGCCTTCCACTCGTCCAGGAGCTCGGCGATCTCCGTGGAGGGCGTGATGGGATAGTAGCCCATGACGTGGTAGTTGACGTGCATGGCGGCCAGGGCCGCCATCTCGTTGCCGCTGCGAAAGTCAACCTTCTGCGCGGGCTGCGCGGGCACGCGCCCGCGCGCCACGTCCCTCTCTCTCACGGCCATGACCGGAGCACCTCCCGTGCCGGAATCCGGCGTCCGTGCCAACGCAATGTCGGCGGAGTATGCGTCAAGACGTGCTCCTCCGCCCCGGAACGGCGCCCCTCACCGGGCGGCGGGGACGGCGACGACCGGCTCCCCCGGGCGTTCCTCGGACCCCGGCGCCACGCGGGCCGGCACCCGCCGGGCGGCGGCCAGACCCTCCGCCTCCCGCTCCTGAACCAGGGCTTCCACTGGGCAGATCTCGACGCACTTGAGGCAGCCCTTGCAATACTGGTAGTCGATGCCCACCAGGCGCTGCCGGCGCCGGGCGGCGGGCACCGTCTCCCAGACGAAGCACATGTCGGGGCAGACGGCGTCGCAGAGGCCGCAGTCCACGCACTTCTCCCGCAGGAAGACGGGGAGGAAGCCCTGCCGCGACACGCTCAGGTCCTTGAGGACGCTGTTACCCGGATTGGTCACGGCGCCTCCCGGGGGAGCGTTGAGATACCCGTAGAGAGGCCCGCCCGGCACGTACTCCGGGCAGCCGTCCTCCTCGGTCTCCGGCGGAGCCAGGCGCAGCTCGTCGTAGCCCCGCTGGAAGGTGCGCAGGTTGGCCTCCACCAATTGGGGGTACTTGCGCTGGAAGGTGGCGCGGATGGTCTCGCGCACCGCCTCGGCCGGTAGGAAGCCCATGGCCCGTGTCACGGCCCCCAGCATGGCGGTGTTGACGCGGGTCCGCTCCTCCACGGCGATGCCCAGGGCGTCCACCGTCCCCACCCACAGGCAGCCGAAGCCCAGTCGGCGCCGCATCTCCTCGGGCGCTCTGGCGCTGTTGACGAGGAGGATGCCGCCCGGCTTGAGCCCGTTGGCCACCCGCTCCTGGCCGATCAGCCCCTCGTGGAAGACGGCCACCAGGTGCGGATGCTGGACGGGCGCCGTCACCCTCACCTCGCGGTCCGGCGCGCAGAAGCGGACGAAGGACTTGACGGGTGTGCCCTTCTTCTCGGAGCCGTAGGAGGAGAAATGGGCTCCGTTGAGCCCGGCCCCCAGGACCCCGGCCTCGGCCAGGATTTGACCCGCCAGGTGGGCGCCCAGGCCGCCGATGGACTCGAATCTGATCTCGTAGAAACCCTCGGCGTCGGTCACTGGCAGGCTGATGCCGCCGGAGTCTGCCTGGTCTCGGTCGGCCAACGGCCCCTCCCCCTCGCGCCCCCACCTCCCGGGAGCGACGCAATGATCATACCCCGTAGCGCATAAATATACTATCGCCCGCTGGTCCGCAAATCCCGCGCCCGGGGCGGCGGCACCAACACCCGGCCCCGCCGAGCCTCGGCAGCCAACCGCGCCGTACCGTCGCGCAGCCCGCCGCGCCGCATCGTCGCCAGTATAGCAGCGTCGCCGCCGAGCACAAAGGAAAAGCGCTGCAAGCCGTTCTCGCTTACGTTTGTCGTCAGTGTTATCCGGCGCTTCTCGGGCGCAACATCCTCAACCGCTTGACTCTCAGCCTTCACGGACCCCGTGGCGAGCCGGAGCTAGGCTAGGCCCTCGCGGCGCGATGCCGCGATGCTGCCCCCATGCCACCGGGCAAGGAACGAAAAGCGGCCCCCGCCGCCGCGTCACGCGGCCCAGGCCGGCAGCTTGCGCGGCACTGACTCGTTCCTGAGGCGGACGTAGCGCGGCAGCCCGCCCTCGTAGGGGGGGTAGTCCTCGCCCTCTATGAGGGGCCGCAGGTACCGCCGGCAGGCCTCGGTGATGTGGAAGCCATCGGGGGTGATGAACTCCCGCGGCATCTTCTTCTCCACGTTGGCCACGTCCTTGAGCTCGGCCACGCTGATCTCCCAGCGGTAGGGGTTGTCGGAAACCCGCACGATGGTGGGCATGACGGCGTTGCGGCCCTGGACGGCCAGCTCCACGGCGGCCTTGCCCACGGCGTAGGCCTGCTCCACGTCGGTCCGGGAGGCGATGTGGCGCGCCGACCGCTGGAGGTAGTCGGCCACGGCCCAGTGGCACTTGTACTTGAGCCGGCCCTTGACGAGGTCGACGATGACGGGGGCCAGGCCCCCCAGCTGGGCGTGGCCGAAGGCGTCGCGGGTCCCGGCCTCGGCCAGGAACCTACCCTCCTTGTTTTTGAGGCCCTCGGAAGCCACGACGGCGCAGTGGCCATAGGTCTTGACCGCCTCGTCCACCCGGGCCAGGAAGCGGTCCTCGTCGAAGTCCACCTCGGGGAAGAGGATGACGTGGGGCGCCTCGCCCGGCTGCTCCGCGGCCAGGCCGCCGGCGGCCGCGATCCAGCCCGCATGGCGGCCCATAACCTCGAGGACGAAGACCTGGGTGGAGGTCTTGGCCATGGAGGCCACGTCCAGGCCGGCCTCCCGGATGGACACCGCCACGTACTTGGCCACGGAGCCGAAGCCGGGGCAGTTGTCGGTGATGGGGAGATCGTTGTCCACCGTCTTGGGGATGCCGATGCAGACGAGGGGGTAGCCCGTCCGCTCAGCGAGCTGCGACACCTTCCAGGCCGTGTCCATGGAGTCGTTGCCGCCGTTGTAGAAGAAGTAACCGATGTCGTGGGCGCGGAAGACCTCGAGGAGCCGCTCGTACTCGGCCCGGCTCTCCTCCAGCCCCTTCAGCTTGTACCGGCAGGAGCCGAAGGCGCCGCCCGGCGTGTGGCGGAGGGCCGCGATGGCGGCGTCCGACTCCAGGCTCGTGTCTATCAGGTCCTCGGCCAGGGCGCCTATGATGCCGTTGCGCCCGGCGAAGACCTTGCCGATGGCGTCGGGGTGGCGGCGCGCCGTCTCGATGACGCCGCAGGCGCTGGCGTTGATGACGGCCGTCACTCCTCCGGATTGGGCATAGAAGGCGTTTCTGGGAGCCACCTCTCTCCACCCTCCTCCGCGGGCGCGCGCCCCCCGCCGGCCCCGGCCGGACCGGCCCCGCCGGAGCGGGAAGGCGCCAGCGCCCGTGAGCCTAGTGAACCAGTTGCGCCAGCTCGCCGCGGGCGTAGCCCCGGGCCATCTCCTCCAGGGGGACGGCCTTGATGCGGCTGGCCTGGCCCGCCGAGCCGAAGGCCTCGTAGCGGGCCTTGCAGATGTCCCGCGCCGCCTGGATGGCGTCCTTGAGGTACTTGCGTGGGTCGAACTCGCCCCTGTGCAGGGCCAGGTGGCGGCGGATGGCGCCCGTCATGGCCAGGCGGATGTCGGTGTCTATGTTGACCTTGCGCACCCCGTGCCGGATGGCCTCCTGGATGGCCTCCACCGGCACGCCGTAGGTCTCCTTCATCTCGCCGCCGAACTCGCGGATGACGGCCAGCCACTCCTGCGGCACGGAGCTGGACCCGTGCATGACCAGGTGGGTGTTGGGGATGCGCCGGTGGATCTCCTTGACCCGGTCTATGGCCAGGATGTCCCCCGTGGGCGGGCGCGTGAACTTGTAGGCCCCGTGCGAGGTGCCGATGGCCACGGCCAGGGCGTCCACGCCCGTGTCGCGCACGAAGTCGGCCGCCTGGTCCGGGTCGGTGAGGAGCAGGTCGTGGGTCAACACGCCCTCGGCGCCCACGCCGTCCTCCTTGCCGGCCGTCCCCGTCTCCAGGGAACCCAGACAGCCCAGCTCCCCCTCCACGGACACGCCCACCGAGTGGGCCACCTCCACCACGCGGCGCGTCACCTCCACGTTGTACTCGTACGTGGAGGGGGTCTTGGCGTCCTCCAGGAGGGAACCGTCCATCATGACGCTGCTGAAGCCGAGCCGGATGGCGCCGTAGCACACGCCCGGCGAGGAGCCGTGGTCCTGGTGGACCACCACGGGCAGGTGCGGGTAGGTGTCCAGGGCCCCCTCGATGAGGCGGCGCAGGAAACGCTCGCCCGCGTACTTGCGCGCCCCCGCCGAGACCTGCAGGATAACGGGGCTGTCGCACTCGTCGGCCGCCTGCATGATGGCCTGCACCTGCTCCAGGTTGTTGACGTTGAAGGCCGGGAGACCGTAGCCGTTTTCGGCGGCGTGATCCAGCAACTGACGCAGGGAAACCAGCGGCATGGAAACCCCTCCCCTTCGTGCCGCGCAGTATATTACCACACGGCCGGCAGGAATGGGATCGGTTTCACAAGCGCCGGGCCGCCGCGGGGGTCAGCGTCGCCGCGTGGCCGTCACCTGCCCGGCTTCCGCACGGGCATCGCCGCGCAGGGCGAAGCTGGCGCAGAGGGTCTCGTTCATGTCACGGGCCACCGAGTTGCCGTCCACCTTGATGACGTTGAGGCGGCAGTGGTCGTCCTCCCAGTGGGTGCAGCTGCGGATGCAGCAGAGGACCTCCGTCAAGGGCTCACCCCTCCTTCCCGCGGAAGCGGCGGCCGGCCGGTCGGCCGAGCCACCCGGCGCTTCCCCGCCGCCGGCCGTCAGCCGGTGCGTCCCGGCCACCAGTTGACGAAGAGGTAGACGAGCGCCCACACCACCAGGCTCCCGTACACCAGGAGAAGCCAGCCCGGCACGGGTCCCATCTCCTCCACCGGCGTCTCCCCACCGAGGGGCACCCGCCTCTCACCCTCCGTCTCCCTCGGCCCGGTCGGCACGGTCCCCACCCCTTTCCCTAACCTCCCGCCACCAGGCCAGGGCCGGTTCCTCACCCCACTGGCGGCTCTGGAGATACCAGGCGAGGCCCAGCACGCCCGCCGCGCTGAGGAGGAAGCCGAAGAGCAGGGTGACGGCCACGGCAGCGTCCACGTCCATAATGTGCGAGGAGAACGCGGGTGTTATGCGCGGGCCGTTTGCCCAAGGAGACGGGTGCGCGGAGCGGGCGCTCGCCGTCACTCGGAGGCGCTCCCCTCGCTGAAGGTCCGCAGGTAGTGGACGATCTCCCAGCGGGCGCGCGGCGAGAGCCTGCCCTTGAAGGCGTGGCCCGGTCCCGCCCGCGGCGTGCCCTCGCTGATGCGCCAGTACAGGTAGGCGTCGCTGGCCTCACCCATGTAGTGGCCGTCCGTGAAGTCCACGGCCTCCCGGACGGGCACGGCGGGTCGGAGGCGGCCCCCGGCGGGGGCCGACGTCCCCTGCGCGGCGCCGCGGCCGTCGTTGCCGTGGCAGGCGGCGCAGTGGCGCTCGTAGAAGCGCCGGCCGGCGGCGATGTGCTCCCGCGTGGCGTTGACGGGGTTCTGGAGCCGGTAGGCGGGGGGCGGGTAGGCGTGGGCGTGGCGGCGGCGCTGGCGCATCTGCTTCTCGGGCAGGGTGCCGCTCTTCAGGCTCACCAGGTAGGCGGCCAGGGCGCGCAGCTCGTGGTCGGGGAGGTGGTCGTAGGAGGGCATGATGGAGAGAGGCATGGTGCTGCGCGGGTTCCTGAGGTGGGCGATGTGGTAGGCGATGTCGGGAAGCCGGTCGCCCACCCACGCCAGGTCCGGCCCCTGGCGCTCGCTGCCCAGGAGGGCCGGCTTGTCGTAGGCGTAGTCGCCGGGCAGCGAGACCGGCCCCAGGTTGGCGTCGGCCTTCACGGGGCGCACCTGCTGGGTGTGGCAGTACCAGCATCCCTCGCGGGCGTAGATCCGCCGCCCCTCCTTCTCCAGGGCCGTGCGCGGGCGCGCCTTCTCCCGGTCGCTGGGGCGCCGGACGGAGGCGTCCAGGGTGGGCGCCAGGGCCGTGGTCAGGCCAGCGAAGACCAGGAGCAGGCTGATGCCCACGCTGACCAGGGCGGGTGACATGTAGAGCCGCGCCCAGCGCATTCTCCCTCACCCCTCCTCCCGCCGACCGACCCGCGCAGCGGATCGGCCCTCCGCAAACCTAGCGTCGGCCTTCACCCACCGCGGGCCGGCGCCGCCGCGGCTTCCCTCTCCGGCGTCCGGGCGGTGCGGTAGACGTTGTAGGCCAGCAGGAACTGGCCCAGGATGATGAGCACGCCCGCGAGAGCGCGCGTCAACATGTAGGGTTTCATGGCCGCCACCACCTGGATGAAGGGCACGCCGGCGGCCCAGCTGGTCCCCTGGACGAGACCGGCGAACCAGAGGTCGAAGGCCATGATGAAGAAGCCCAGGGTCGTGAGCCAGAAGTGCCAATGACCCAGGGCCTCGCTGTGCATGGCCCGGCGGCCCAGGAGCTGCGGCAGGGCGTGGTAGATGAAGGCCCAGGCGAAAAAGCTGAAAGCGCCCAGCATGGCCAGGTGGGCGTGGCCCACCACCCAGTGGGTGAAGTGGACCACGGAGCTCACCGTGCGCAGGGACTGGGTGGGCCCCTGGAGGCACGTGACGAAGTAGAAGACGCTCCCCATGAGGAGGAAGCGGCCCGGTACGGTGCCGAGGAAGCGCGGCCAGTTGCCGGCGGCTGTCAGGTAGAAGTTGGTGAGGACGGTCCAGACGGGGATGATGAGCATCATGCTGGTCACCGCCGCCACGCTGATGACCCAGGATGGCACCGGGCCCCAGATGAGGTGGTGGGCGCCCGTGAGGGGGTAGATGGCAGCGATGGTCCAGAAGCCCACCATGGAGAGCTTGTGGCTGTACAGGGGTCGCCCCGCCACGAGGGGGATCAGGTAGTAGGCGATGGCCACCCCGCCCGTGGTGAACCACATGCCGATGACGTTGTGGCCGTACCACCAGTTGATGATGGAGTCGGTGACGCCGGTCCAGGCGCCGCTGGGGTCCCACATCTTGTTGCCGAAGATGTAGAGGGCGGCGAGCCACACGATGGCGCCCATGAAGTACCAGAGGCTCACGTACATGGTCTTGATCCGCCGGTGGGCCACGGTGGCGAAGACGTTGACGGCGAGGAGCACGACTCCCAGCACCACCAGGAGGTCCATGGGCCAGATCTCCTCGCCGTACTCCCGCGCCTGGGTCCGGCCGGAGATGAGGGTGAGGAGGTCGGCCGCCATGATGCCGTTCCAGGCCCAGACGGTGGCCATGGCCAGCCGCTCGCTGAAGAGAGAGGTGCCGCAGAGCCGCGGCACTATGTAGAACATGGCCGCGAAGTACATGGTGCTGAGCCAGGCGAAGATCTGGAGGTGCACGTGGACCGGCCGCAGGCGCCCGAAGGTGACGTAGGGCCAGAGGGCCCTGGGCGTGACCTCGCGGAGCCAGTCGGGCCAGACCAGGGAGAAGGCGGCCAGGGTGCCGAAGAGCATGGCCACGAGGAGCCAGAAGACGGCGGAGTAGATGGCGGCGCGGCTCGCCGCGCCGTCGGTCAGGACGGGCAGGAACCTGGCGCGGGGCTGCACCAGCTCCGCCTCTCCGGGCGAACGGGCCACGGGCCACCCCCTCCCGCGGAGCGAGATCAACCGTATTGTGGGAGGCCGCCCGCCCTTTTATCCGATCCGCGAGGGAAGCCCCCTGGCCGGCCGTTCCCTCGGCGCCCCCAAGGTGCGGGAGAGGACGGGCGCCTCGGTGGCGGCGGTGGTGCGCGGCGAAAAACCGGGCCTGTCCCGTAAAGGGGGACAACCGTGAGGAGACCCCCTGGCACTCACCCGAGGGCCAGGAGGGCGGCGGCGAGGCGGCGGTTGGACGGAGGCCGGCCCACGGCGACGCGGATGAAAGAGGGCCCGAGCCCCGGGAAGGAGGAGCAGTCGCGCACCAGCAAGCCGAGACGCGCCAGGGCGGTGGCGGGACCGTAGGCGCCGCCGGGCCCGGCGGCCCACGGGGCCTCCTCCCTCACCCCAGGCGCGGCTCCGGCGGCCGCGGCGGCGCGGCGGGGGGACGTGACCCGCAGGAGAAGGAAATTGGCCTCCGAAGGGTAAACCGCAACGTGGTCCGCCGAGCGGAAGCGGCGGCGGAGCCGCTCCCGCTCCCCGGCCAGGCGGGCCCGCGAGCGACGCGTGAAGGCGCCGCCGGCGTCGGCCTCCAGGCAGGCCAGGCGGATAAACCGCTCCCCGAAGGGGGAACCCTGC
>CAYXQP010000006.1:0-34474 GCA_964467515.1 uncultured Eubacteriales bacterium
TTCGCGGCCGCCGGCGTGCGGGACGTGCAGCGGTACAACCGGTGGGCCGCCACCGGCGGCGAGCGGAGCCTCCCCTTCGTGGTGGTGGTCATCGACGAGCTGGCCGACCTGATGATGGTGGCGCCGGCCGAGGTGGAGGACGCCATCCAGCGCCTCGCCCAGATGGCCCGGGCCGCGGGCATCCACCTGGTGGTGGCGACGCAGCGCCCCTCGGTGGACGTCATCACGGGGGTCATCAAGGCCAACATACCCTCCCGCGTCGCCTTCGCCGTCTCGTCCCAGGTGGATTCCCGGACCATCCTGGACACGGCCGGGGCCGAGAAGCTCCTGGGACGGGGCGACATGCTCTTCCACCCGGCCGGCTCCGGCAAGCCGCAGCGGGTCCAGGGCGCCTACCTGCCGGAGCCGGAGCTGGACGCGCTCCTGGCCTTCGTCCGGCGGCAGGGGAGGCCGGACTTCGACGAGGGGGTGCTGGAGCAGGGGGAGAGCGAGGAGGAGGCGGCCTGCGAGGACGACCTCCTCCCCGAGGCCGTCCGGGTCGTGCTGGAGGCCCAGCAGGCGTCCGTCTCCATCCTCCAGCGGCGGCTGCGCATCGGTTACACCCGCGCCGGCCGCCTCATGGACGTCATGGAGAGGCGCGGCATTGTGGGCCCTCACCAGGGGGCCAAGCCGCGGGAGATCCTCATCTCCCCCGCCGACTATCGCCGGCTCTTCGACGGCCGCACCGGCCAGGCCGGTCGCCTCTCCCAGGCCGAATAACCTCCGGCCAGTGGCAGCAGGCTAGGCGCGAAGGTCCGGCGCCCGTTGCCGGCCTTGGCCGGCGGGTTCGGGATCCGCCAGGGGAGGTGGGCCTCTTGACCGGCGGCTTGCTCCGGCGGGTGGCGCTGGCCTGTCTGGCCATGGGCCTTGTCACGGCTGCGGCGGCCGGCTGCCAGCCGCGCAAGAAGCCCGGTCCGGCGGGCGGGGCCGCGCCCCGGCGGCTGGAGGTGGTGGCCTTCTACGACGACAGGCAGGAGAAGCGGCGCGGTGACGTGCTGGACCTGGTGGAGAGGAACCGCCGGCTCATCGACTACCTGGCGCCCTTCTGGTACACGGTGCGCTCCGACGGGACGGTGGTGGACCAGAGCGAGCGCGACGTCAAGGAGTTCGCCCGCCGGAACCGCATCCCTCTCGAGCCCCTGGTCACCAACGAGAACGGCACCGACGCCTTTCTCAACAATCCCGCCCTCCGCAGCCGTTCCATCCGCAACCTGCTCGCGGTGCTGGAGAGGGAGGACTACGACGGCCTCTCCCTGGACTTCCAGCTCCTCGAGCCGAGCAGCCGGGAGGGCCTCACGGCCTTCGTGGAGGAGCTGGGCCGCGAGCTCAAGGGGCGGCGCAAGCGCCTCAGCGTGGACGTGATACCCTTCGGGGAGGAGCAGGCCGAGCACGAACCCTACGACCTGCGGGCCATCGGCCGCGCGGCGGACCAGGTGGTGCTCATGGCCTACGACCGGCACGGCGAGACGACGAAGCCGGGCCCGGTGGCGCCCCTGGGCTGGGTGCGCTCGGTGGTGGCCTCCGCCCTCCGCCAGGTGCCCGCCGACCGCCTGGTGCTCGGCCTGGCCGCCTATGGCTACGACTGGCCCCTCGTCCGGGGCGCCAGAGGCACGCCCATCCCCATGAAGCGCATCGGCGAGCAGGTGCTCAAGGCGCGGGCCGGCGAGCGCCGCGCCCGCATCCGGCGGGACCGCGAAGGCTCCGCCCGCTACTCCTACACCGACGAGAAGGGAACCCGCCACGAGGTGTGGTTCGAGGACGAGCGGTCCATCGTGCCCAAGCTCCGCCTGGCCCGCCAGCGCGGTCTGCGCGCCGTGGCCGTGTGGCGGGTGGGATACGAGGATCAGCGCTACTGGGACGCCATCGCCGACTTCCGCTGACAGGGCGGGTTCCCCCTACCGATCCGCTGAGGGGGGCGCGACGTGGCGTCGTGGTTCAGCCGGAGCTGCGCCAGAGCCGGCGGCGCGCGGCTGCCTGCCGGCCGGCCCGGCCTGCCTGGCCCGGCCGCGGGTCTCCCTGGGGGGTGTCCTGTCTCTGCCACGGCTGGCGCGACTGGTGGGCGAGGAACTGCTCCATCTGCTGGGCGAGGATCTCGGTCTCCCGGAGCACCGTCTGCAACCTCTGGAGGTTCTGCCGCATGGACTCGGTCAGCTCCATGTGCGCCCTGGCCAGGACCTGGGCGGGCGACATGGCCTGGGCGTCGTAACCTGCCTGTCCCCACGCGGCGGGGGTGCCTCCCCCCGGCCCGGCCGTCGCCGGCGCCACCTGTCCCGCGGCCGCCGGGCCTCCCTGCCTCGGAGTCGCCTGTGGTCCCGGCGGTGCGGCCGCCGGCGCGGTGCCCTGATCCATGCCCGGCGGAGCCCCGGGCGGCGGGCCCTGGGGCGGGGACATGTTCCTTATCTCCTCCCGGATGAGGCTCCTGAGCAGGGAGCCGATGTCCTCCTGCATGGCCCACGCTCCTCGACCGGCAGATGGTACAGTTATCCTGCCCGGCCGAGGCGGTCCCTATCCGACGCGCTCCCCGGCGACGGGGGCGACGGGCGCGCGGGATGGGTGGGCGGGACGGGTGTGGGGGATGGGGCTGAGAGATGTGTGGACGGTGAAGCCCATGGGGGAGAGGGCGGTGCTGGCTCGCTGGCACGGGGACGGCGCCCGCGTGCCGCGCTCCGCCCGCGGCGCGCCGGCGGCCGGCGTTGCCGAGGTGGTTCCGACCGTCGGTTCCCTGGCCGTCTATTTCGATCCCGCCGTCCTGGACCACACGGGGGCCGCCCGGGTGGCCCTGCGGCTGGCGCGGACGCCGGCGGAAGACGGCGGGCGCTTCGTCCGCATCCCCGTCCTCTACGGCGGGGAGGCGGGGCCGGACCTGGACGACGTGGCCGCCCTCACGGGGCTCACGGCCGCCGAGGTGGTGCGTCTGCACGCTGCGGAGGACTACACCGTGCAGTTCCTGGGATTCGTGCCCGGCTTCGCCTACCTCGGTTTCGTGGCGGAACGGCTGCGCGTGCCGCGGCTGGCGGTTCCCCGGACCAGGGTGGAGACCGGCTCCGTGGGGTTGGCCGACGAGTTCACCGGTGTCTACCCTCGCCCCACGCCGGGCGGCTGGCGCCTCCTCGGCCGCACCCCCCTGGCCCTCTACCGGCCGGACCGGGGGAGTCTCCTCCGCCCCGGCGACCGGGTGAGTTTTCAACCCGTCGGGGAAGCCGAGTTCGCCCGCGTGGAGGCGCGGCAGGCGGCGGCCCTGGCGGCGGCGCGGGCCGAAGCGGCGCCTGCGGCGGAGCCCGCCGCCGCTGCTCCCGGCATGCTGGTGGTGCGGCCCGGCCCTCTGGCCACGGTGCAGGACATGGGCCGGCCGGGCCACCAGGCCGCGGGGGTGCCGGTGGCGGGAGCGGCCGACCGGCAGTCTCTCTGGGTGGCCAACCGGCTCGTGGGAAACGAGGCGGGGGCGGCCGCCCTGGAGGTGACCCTCATGGGCTTCGAGGCCGAGGCCCTGATCGACCTGGCGGTGGCCGTGGGGGGCCCCGCCCTGGGGGCCGAGGTGGACGGGAGACCTGTGCCCCCCGGGCAGAGCGTCCTGCTGCGGCGCGGCGCCAGGCTGCGGATCGGGGGCGGGCCGGCCGGTCTCCGGGCCTACGTGGCGGTGAGCGGCGGGATCGCGGTGCCGCCCGTCCTGGGCTCCCGGAGCACGGACCTGCTGGGCGGGCTGGGCGGCTTCCAGGGGCGGGCCCTCCGGGCGGGGGACGTGCTGCCCGTGGGAAGGCCGGCGGCGCCGCCCGGAGACCTGGCCGGGCGGCGGGCGGCTGCCGAGGTCTTGGTGCCGTGCCCCGAGACGGTCATGCTCCGGTGCGTGCCCGGACCGGAGGACGACGCCTTCTCGGCCGGGGCGGCCGCCTTCTTCTTCAGCGGGGAGTTCGCCGTGGACCAGCGTTCGGACCGGCAGGGACTGCGCCTGCAGGGTCCGGCGGTGCCGCCGGATCGCAGCCGCCTGCCGTCGGCCCCAACCTGCGAGGGGGCCGTCCAGGTGCCTCCCGCGGGCGGGCCCGTCCTCCTGCTGGCAGGGTGCCAGACCACGGGCGGCTACCCGCGGCTGGCCACCGTCATAGGGCCGGACGTGCCCCTGGCGGCCCAGGCCCGGCCCGGGCGGACACGCCTGCGCTTCCGGGCGGTCACGGCCGAGGAGGGGCGCCTGGCCTGGCTGGCGTGGCGGGCCTTCCTGGCCGGCGAGGCCTGGCTCGCGTCCTGACCCGGGCGGCCCGGCAGGCTTCTAGGCGGTGAGGCGGGAAAAGGCCTCCTGCAGCCGGCGGGTCACGGGGCCCGGCGTGCCGCCGCCGACGGGGGAGCCGTCCACCGCCACCACCGGCATGATCTCGGTGATGGTCCCGGTGAGGAAGACCTCGTCGGCCGCCTTGAAGGCGGCCACCGGCACGGGTTCCTCGCGGACGGGGATGTCCAGGTGGCGGGCCAGCTCCAGGGTTACCCTGCGCGTCACGCCGGAGAGGATGTGGGGTCCCTCGGGGTGGGTGTGGAGCCGTCCCCCCAGCACGGCGAAGGCGTTGGAGGCCGTCCCCTCGGTCACGAACCCGTCGCGCACCAATATGGCCTCGTAGCAGCCGTCCTCGGCTGCCCGCTGCTTGGCCAGGACGTTGTAGAGGAGGCCCGTGGACTTGACGTGGCACAGGTGCCAGCGCAGGTCGGGAGCCGTCGCGGCGGCCACGCCCTCCTCCCGGAGGGAGGGATCGGGTCCGGCCTCGGGCCGGGCGATGATGACGAGGGTCGGGCGCGGTTCGGCGGGGAAGAGGTGGGTCCGGGGCGCGGGGCCGCGGGTCACCTGCAGGTAGACGGCCGCTCCGGCCTCGCCGAGGCCGTTGGCGGCCAGGGTGAGGTCGATGGCGCGGGCCAGCTCGGGCGCGGGCCAAGGGAGGGGCAGCCGCACGGCCGCCGCGCTCAGGGCGAGCCGGTCCAGGTGGTCCTCCAGGCGGAAGGGGCGCCCCCCGTAACAGCGGATGACCTCATAGACTCCGTCGGCGAAGACGAAGCCGCGGTCCTCCACCGGCACCAAGGCCCGCTCGTAGGGGACGAGATTGCCGTTCAGGTAGACCTGCACGCGCCACCCCTCCCGGGCGAAGCCGCCCCGCGCGCCGCGCCCCTGGTCCGCCCGCGCCGGGGGCGGAGCGGGCCGCGCCGCTGGCCCTATCTTGCCCCCGCAACGGGACCCTGTCCAGCGGTAAACTATATGCCGTGCCTCGCGCCGTGCCTCGCCGTCCCCGCGCAGGTCGGTGGCGACACGGGCGGGCGGCGGCGGTGCGGTCGAGGTTTCCCGGGGGGTGGGGCGACTGCGTCCGGTCAGGCTGGTGCTGGCGGTCGGCATAGCCGCGGCGGCGGCCGTGCTCGGCGGGAGCGCCTCCGCGCCCGGGGCGATGGGCGGCGCGTGGTGGCCGCCGCACCTCCGGGTGGGCGGCGGGGCGGCCCTGGCCCAGGAGGCGTCCAACCAGGCCAACCCCCTCGGCATCAGGGCCCGCTCGGCCGTGCTGCTGGACGCCGCCACGGGCAGCGTCCTCTATTCCTTCAACGAGGATGACCGGATGCAGCCGGCCAGCCTGGCCAAGATCATGACCTTCGAGTTGATCCTGGAGGCCCTCCGCGACCGGGTCCTCTCGCCCGACACCACGGCCACCGTGAGCGAGGAGGCGTGGCGCCTGGCCCTGGACAACACGCGGTCCAACATGTTCCTGGAGGTGGGGGAGCGCGTCAAGGTCGGGGACCTGCTGCCGGGTCTCATGGTCGCCTCGGGCAACGACGCCGCCCTGGTGCTGGCCGAGGCCAGGTCCGGCAGCGAGGCGGCCTTCGTCGCCCTGATGAACGAGCGCGCCCGGCGGCTCGGGCTTAAGGATACCCGCTATGCCAACAGCCACGGGCTCTCGGCACCCGACCAGTACACCACCGCCAGGGACGTGGCCGCCCTCTCGCGGCACGTGGTCCTCGACCATCCCGACGCCCTGCTGATCACCGGCAGGAAGGAGTTCACCCACGCCGGCATCACCCAGCCCAACTGGAACGGCCTCGTCCTCACGGACCCGCGGGTGGACGGCCTCAAGACGGGCCACCTGCCCGAGGTGGGCTACCACCTGGCGGCCACGGCGAAGGAGGGGGACATGCGCCTCATCGCCGTCGTCATGGGGGTGCAGGACGACCGGGAACGGGGGATCAGCGGCCAGGTGCTGCGCGAGAAAGAGGCCCAGCGGTTGCTGGAGTACGGCTTCCGCAACTTCGCCACCGTGCGCCCCGCCTGGCGCCGGGCGCTGCCGGCGGGGCTGACGGTCTACAAGGGTCGCCGGCCCTCGGTGGGGCTCACGCTGCCGGAGCCCGTCGTCCTCACGCTCCGCCGCGGGGAGGAGGCCAGGCTCAGACTGGCGCCGGAGCTGGCTCCCTACGCCGTGGCCCCCGTCCGGAAGGGCCAGGAGCTGGGCCGGCTGCGCATCCTCCTCGGGGAGAAGGAGGTGGCGTCCCGCCCCGTGGTGGCCGCCGAGGCGGTGCCGTCGGGCGGTCTGTGGCGGCGTCTCTGGGACACCCTGCGTCTCCTCGTCAAATCCCTCTTGCCAGGCTAGCACAGAATGGCCATGCCCAGGCATTGCGGCTCGCCCGCCAAACTGTAATGTTGTTGCGGGACGGTGATTCCCTTGCACAGGCGGCCGGCGCTTGTCTGGGGCTTCCTCTTCGGCCTTCTCGTCGTTTTCGTGGTGCTCGCCCGAGTGAGCGCCTATTACCTGGACTGGCTCTGGTTCGGCGATCTCGGTTACCGGGGCGTCTTCTGGCGCACCCTGGGTTGGCGTCTGGGCGTGGGGCTGGCCGGGGCTCTCGTGACCGGCGGGCTCGTCTTCCTCAACCTGTGGCTGGCGGCGCGGGACGGCTTCTACATCCCGCCGCAGTTCCTGCCCTACACGGGGCGTTGGTTGCGCCCGCGGGGCCTGGCCCTCCTGTTCCTGGCCCTGGCTGCCGTGGCCGGTCTCATGGGCGGGCTCGCCCTGGCGGGGGAGTGGACGCGGTTCGCGCTCCTCCTTCACCGGCAGGAGTTCGGCGTCCGCGACCCCCTCTTCGGCCACGACGTGGGTTTTTACGTCTTCGTCTTCCCGGCTCTGATGGCCGTCACCCAGTTCCTCGGGGCCATCCTCGTGCTGGGCGGCTTCCTGGCGGCCGCCATCTACGCTTTGGGCGGGCGCGTCGCCAGCGACGGGCGCACCCTGCAGATCCACCACCGGGCTCGCCTCCACCTCTTCTCGCTGCTGGGTTTCTTCCTGCTCGTCAAAGCCGCCGGCTACGTCCTGGCGGGCTACCGCCTCCTCTACTCGCCGCGGGGGGTGGCCTTCGGTGCCAGCTACACCGACGTCCACGTCAGCCTCCCCGGCCTGCGCGCCCTCACCGCCCTCGCCCTGGTGGCCGCCGGGCTCTCCTTCTGGGCCGCCTTCGGTCGCCGTGACAGGTTTCTCGCGGCCGGCCTGGCGGGTCTCGTGCTTCTCTCCCTCTTCCTCGGAAACCTGGCGCCGGGTGTGGTCCAGGAGTTCGTGGTGCGGCCCAACGAGATCGCCAAGGAAGAGCCGTACATCCGCTACAACATCGACTTCACCCGGCGGGCCTACGGGCTGGACCGCGTGCAGGAGCGCGAGTTCCCCGCCGGCCGCAGCCTCACCTCGGCCGAGGTGCCGAGCCAGCGCGGGACCCTGGACAACGTGCGCCTGTGGGACTGGCGCGTCCTCCTCTCCTCCTACCAGCAGCTCCAGGGGATCCGACCCTACTACAAGTTCAAGGACGTGGACGTGGATCGCTACACCGTGGACGGACTGCAACGCCAGGTGGTCCTCTCGGCCCGCGAGATCGAGTACGGCGACCTTCCGGAGCGCACGTGGATCAACCAGCACCTCAAGTACACCCACGGCTACGGCGTCGTGCTGAGCCCCGCCGCCTCCGTCACCCCGGAGGGGCAGCCCGATTTGTGGATTCGCAACATACCCCCGGAGAGGAAGGCGGGGACGGCCGAGACTCTGAGCGTGACGGAGCCCCGCATCTACTTCGGCGAGCTGAGCGAGCCCTACGTCATCGTCAATACCAGGGAACCGGAGTTCGACTACCCCCAGGGGGACGAGAACAAGTACACCTCCTACCGGGCGGCGCGGGGGGTGCCCATCGGCAGCTTCCTGCCGCGCCTGGCCTTCGCCACCGTCTCCGGTGATTACAACGTCCTCTTCACCCGGGCCATCAAGCCGGAGAGCCGGCTCCTGATGCACCGGCGCGTCGGCGACCGGGTGCAGCGGGTGGCGCCCTTCCTCCTCTACGACGGCGACCCCTACCTCGTCCTGAGCGGGGGCCGGCTCTACTGGATCCTGGACGCCTACACGGTGACGCCTTACTATCCCTACTCCGAGCCCATCCGCACGGGCGACGGGGCCTTCAACTACGTGCGCAACTCCGTCAAGGCGGTGGTGGACGCCTACGAGGGGTCGGTCACCCTCTACCTGGTCGATCCCGGCGACCCGCTCATCCGGGCCTACGCCGCCCTTTTCCCGGGCCTCTTCCGTCCCTTCGCGCAGATGCCCGCCGACCTGCGGGCCCACGTCCGCTACCCGGAGGATCTCTTCGTGGTCCAGATGGAGATGTACGCCAAGTACCACATGCGCGACCCGGTGGTCTTCTACAACAAGGAGGACCTGTGGCAACGCCCCCAGGAGAGGCGGACGGGCGGCGAAGCCCAGCCCATGGAGCCCTACTACGTCATCATGCAACTCCCCGGCGAGGCCAGGCCGGAATTCCTTCTCATGAGCCCCCTGGCGCCCGCCCGGCGGCAGAACATGATCGCCTGGCTGGCGGCGCGCTCCGACGGCGAGCATTACGGGGAACTCGTCGTCTACAAGTTCCCCAAGCAGAAGTTGGTCTACGGACCGGAGCAGGTGGAGGCCCTCGTCGAGCAGAACGACGTCATCGCCGAGAAGTTCCGCCTCTGGGAGGGCCGCCTGGAGCGGGGCAACCTGCTGGTGATCCCCATAAAGGATTCCATCCTTTACGTAAAACCAATATATCTGAAGGCCACCGGCACCGGTCTCCCGGAGCTCCGGCGCGTCGTGGTGGCGTACGGAGACCGGGTCGTCATGGAAAACTCGTTCCCGGAGGCGCTGGCCGCCGCCCTGGGGGAATCCCCGCGGGCCCCCGGCGGCGCGGGAGCACCTGTGGGGGCGCCCGCCGCCGGCGGAACCGGCGGCCCGGTGGCGGCGAGTCCGGGGGCCTCGCCGGCGCCCGCGCCGGGAGACGCCCTGCGCCGGGCGGCCTCCCTCTATCGCCAGGCCACGGAGGCCATGCGGCGGGGGGACTGGGCCGCGTACGGGCGCTTCATGCAGGACCTGGGCGAGCTTCTGCGCGCGGCCGCGCCCGGTCCTTAGCGAGGGGTGAGGGCCGTGGACGAGGAGCCGGAACGGAGCCGGATCGAGGAGATAGCCGCTACCCTGCGCCGGCGCAGGGAGGAGCGCGGTTTCAGCCTCGCCGACGCCCAGGCGGCCACCCGCATCCGCACCAGGTACCTCCAGGCCCTGGAAGAGGCCGACGTGGCCGCCCTTCCCGAGCCGGTCTACGTCCGCGGCTTCCTGCGGGCCTATGCCGATTTCCTCGGCCTCGACGGCCACGCCCTGGTGGAGACCTTCGATCTCTGGCGCCGGGAGGGGCAGGGGCCGGTGGAGGGTGTCTCCCAGGGCGGATCGGTCTCCGCCGGTCATCCGCCCCGCGTGGCCGGGGGCCGGCGCGGCGTCGGCGCGGTCAGGCCCCGCCGTCCCCGGAGGGCCGCTGGCCGGTGGGTGCTGGCCTTCGGCCTCCTGCTGGCGGGGCTGTACGTGGTGGGCGCGTGGCCCGAGGGGCAGCATGCTCCCCCGGTCCCCGCGGGGGACGCGGACACGGCGCGCCCGGTCGCCGCGCCGGGTGGGCCGGGATCGGCCAGGAACCCCGGCGCAGGCTCCGGCCGTCCCGACGGCACCGGGACGCAACCGCCCGGCCCGTCCACCGGCGGCCGTCCCGCGGGAGGCGGTTCACCCGCGGAGGGGGGTGCGGGGGACGCGGCGACCGGCTCCGGATCCCAACCGGCGGGCACCGTCACGGCGGCGACGCCCCCCGCGGCCCTGGACGTGCGCCGGGCCGCCTACGGCCGGCGCTGGGAGGTGGGCCTCCCGGGTCCGGTGGCGGCCGTGGAGGTGGTGATCCGCACCTCGGGCAGGTGCTGGGTCCGGGCGGAGGTGGACGGGCGGCCCGCCTACGAAGGAGTCCTCTCGACGGGCGAGGAGAGGACGTTCCTCGGCGGCCGCTCCGTGGCCCTGCGTCTCGGCAATCCGGGCGTGGCGACGGTCACGGTGAACGGTTCCCCTCTGCCCTCCCTGGGGGGCGAGCCGGTGGACGTGGTGGTTTCCGCGGCGGCCGCCGCCGGTGCGGAGGGGACGGCCGCCGCTCCGGGCAGGCCTTAGGTCGCTCCGGGGAGTTCTCGGGTGGGCTCGCGCCCCCGGGTCGACGGTCATATCCTCGCGACCCCCGCCCGGCCCCTTGCCGCGGACGGAGCGTCGGTCGAGCCCGGCCGCTATATACATGGCCCTGTGGCAGGGGCTGCGGGAGTGAGGGGGGGCCGAGGGAGAGGATGCCGGGCCGCCCGCCCTTGGCTGGCGTGCGGCGCCGCGGTCCTCGTCCTGGCCTCCGGGCTCGCCATCGTTGCCGATGTGGCGCCGGCTGGGGCCGCACCCGGGTCGCGCCCCCACCCGCTTTTCGTCCCCGCCGCGGCACCTCGTCCCGAGCCGCAGTCGCTGGCCGATCTCTTCGGCCTCGACGGCCCCGTGGTGACGGCCCGCGCCGCGGCCCTGGTGGACGCCGGCAGCGGCCGCCTGCTCTGGGGCCTGCGGCCGCACCTGCCGCTCCCTCCCGCCAGCACCACCAAGATCATGACCGCCCTCCTGGCGCTGGAGCTGGGCCGTCTGGACGAGGAGGTCACCGTCTCGCGGGGGGCGGAGGGGGTGGAGGGTTCCTCCCTCTACCTGCGGGCCGGCGACCGGTATCCGCTGGGCGAGCTGTTGGAGGGGCTTCTCCTGGTGTCGGCCAACGACGCCGCCGTCGCCATCGCCGAGCACCTGGCCGGGTCCGTGGAAAACTTCGCCCTTCTGATGACGGGGCGCGCCCGGTCCCTGGGGCTCGGGCACACGACCTTCCGCAACCCGCACGGGCTCACCGAGGCCGGCCACCTGACCAGCGCCTATTACCTGGCACGGCTGGCGCGGTTCGCCCTCCGGGACGGCCGGTTCGCCCGCCTCGTCGCCAGGGTGGAGGGGCAGGCCGCGGGCCGGGGTGCCGCCGGGGAACCTCTCCTGGAGCCGCTCTGGAACACGAACCGCCTGCTGACCTCCTACCGCTGGGCCGAGGGAGTCAAGACGGGCACCACGGCCGCGGCCGGCGCCTGCCTGGTGGCGGCGGCCGCCCGCCAGGGAATGCGGCTCATAGCCGTGGTCCTGGACAGCGCGGACCGTTACGCCGACTCGCTGGCCCTGCTGGAATGGGGCTTCGCCAACTTCGCCAGTCGCAACCTGGCTCCCGCCGGCCTCGTCATGGCGGAGGAGAGCCTGCCGGGCGGGGCCGTGTTGCCCCTGGCACCTGCCCGGGACCTGCGGGTGGCGCTGCCGCGGCGGGTGTTGCCCCACCTGCGGATCCTGGTGGACCGCGACCCTTATCTGAAGCCGCCCGTGGCCGCCGGGCGGCGGGTGGGATTGGTGACGGCGGTGGCGGAGGGGGTCGTGCTGGGCCGTGTCCCCCTGCTGACGGCCAGGGCCGTGGCGCGGCCTCCCTTCTGGCGCCGCTGGTTCACCTCGGGGTGAGGGGGGAGACCTCGCCCACCAGCTCGCCCAGGGTTGCGGGCACGAGGCCCCTGGCGCGGAGAGCGGGGAGGAGAGAGTGAAGGGCGTCGGGGGTGGAGGCGGCCACGTCGCTGGCGGTGAGCAGGATCACATCGCCAGCCCTAGCCCGTTTTGCCACGCGCTCGGCCACGTAGTCGGGACCCACGTTGGCCCAGTCGTGGGAATCCACATGCCAGAGGACGACGCGCTGGCCCAGGGCGGCCGCCGCCGCCAGGACCCGCGGTGCCGCCTCCCCGTCCGGCGGGCGGTAGAAGAGGGGCCGGTGGCCCGTCAGGTCCTCCAGGACGCGGGCGCCGCGCGCCAGGTTTTCCCTCATGTCCCGGTCCCGCCGCCCCGGGGCCGGGACCACCTCGTAACCCAGGCTGCCAAGCTCGTGGCCCTCCCGCGTCATGCGCGCCACCAGGTCCGGGTGGGCCTCGGCCCAGCGCCCGGTGACGAAGAAGGTCGCCCGGGCCCGGTGCCGCGCCAGCGCCTCCAGCACCCCGGCGGGCACCTGCTCTCCCCAGGTGACGTTGAAGGTGAGAGCCACGCGGTCTCCGCGGTCCGGCACCTGGCGGAGGGGGGCCGGCGCGGCCGCCGTCGGCAGCCCCCGGGGGGCGGGGTTGACCATGCTGCCCAGGTACGCCAGCCCGAACGAACCCGCCACGGCGGCGACGGCCAGCAACCGGCGCCGCCAGTACCGCTCCACCGTCACGACCAGCATGCTCCGTCCTCCCGGGGGCCGCGCGTGGCCCGCGGCCGGCACACCCTTCTCCCGCAGCCTACGCCGCCCCTCCCCGGTCCATGCCTCATCCCTCGCGCCGGTGAGGTGGCTCCTGCCGGTCGGTGCGCTCGGCCAGCAGGGCGACCGCGGCGTCCTGGAGGGAGCAGGCGGCGCAGGGGCAGGGTCCTGGCGGCCGGGCCAGGTCCAGCCGGCGGGCCAGCCGTGCGCGCTGGCGCAGGAGAAGGAAGGGGACGTGGAAACCGCCGGGGCAGAGGAGGATGAGACGGTGCACGCCCGTCCACGGGCAGGGGCTCTGCACCACGGTCCTCCATCCCGCCCCCGGTAACCCTGCCACCCAGGCCGCAGCCGGGATCAGGCGGAGCGCCAGCTCTTGCAGGGCGGACTGCAGCGCCAGGGCGGGCAAGGGTGGTGCCGGGTCCCAGCGGAACTCCAGCCAAAGGGCCGGCAAGGCCTCGCTCCGGGGCGGGCCGACCGACGTGCGCCATCCTGTGCGACGGCCGGAGGCGTCCAGGTAGGTGAGGGAGGCGCCCGCCCGCCGGGCATGGACCTGGCCGGCCCCCACCACCAACTCCAGACGGGCCGTCGCCGCCCGGCCCGCGGTCCCCGTCACCCCCGTCAGGCGCTGTCGCGCGTCGCTGTCCCCTCCCGGTGAGCCGGACGCGACGAGGATCTCCCGCGCCGCCGCGGTGAAGGCCGGCCACGCGGGCCCACCCGCCCCCGCGGCCCCGGCTGGGGCGGGGGCAGGCCCCGCCGCCGGCAACAGGACGGTGGGGGCGTGCGGGGGGCTCCCCGCGCCGCCGTTCCCGCCGCCGGCGCTCCTGCGCTGCACCGGGTAGGGTTGGCCCAGGTGCAGGTGGACGCCGCCCTCCGGGACCTCGGTGGCCAGGCGAGGGGCCGTGACGGTGGCCAGGTCCCGCTGCCCGCCTCCGGCGAGGAGCGTGACCTGCAGGGGCGGTCCCGTCTCACCCCGGAGAGGGGGCAGGCGCACCGGCCGGCGGGCGACGAGGCCGGCCGGGGTGGCGCGCAGGAGACCCTGGCCCACGAGCCGCTCCGCCTCGAGCCGCGCCGCCGCCGGAAGATCCGCGGCCGAGAGGGGCAGCTCCGCCGCCGCGGCCAGGAGATGGTCCGCCACCACCGCCGGATGGAACGGGTCGGGGAGGTCGGCCGCGGCGCCACCCTGGGGCGCGAGGGCCGCGGCGGTGAGCCACGAGCGGGCGAGAGCCGCTTCCTCCTCACCCGCCAGGAGGAGGGCGGCCGCCGTCTGACCCCGCCGGCCCACTCGCCCCAGCCGCTGCCGCAGGGCGGCGGGTGACCCGGGCAGGCCGCAGAGGAGGCAGAGCCGAAAGGGACCCAGGTCCACGCCCAGCTCCAGGGCGCTCGTGGCCACCACGCCGCGGAAGGAGCCGCGCGCCACTCCCTCCTCCACCAGCCTCCTGGTTTCGGGCAGATAGCCGGCGCGGTACGCCACCAGCAGGTGCGCCAGCCCTTTGCCCGCCAACCGGTTCCCGGCCAGGGCCAGGATCAGCTCCGTCTCCCGGCGGGAGGGGGCGAAGGCGAGGGTGCGGATGCCGTGGGCCACCGCCCGCGAAAGGACGTCGGCCGTGGCGGCCATGAGCTGCCACCGCCGGCGGAGGGGGTCGCCGCCGATCCTGGCGAGCAGGAAGAGGGTCCTGCCCCGGGGCGAGCCATCCTCCTCCACCGCCCGGCAGGGGGAGCCGATGAGGGCGGAGGCGTGAGCCTCGGGCCGGCCGGAGGTGGCGGTGGCGGTGACGAAGGTGGGCCGGCTGCCGTGGTGGCGGCAGATCCGCACCAGCCGCTCCATAACCCCCGCCACCCGGTGGCCCAGGAGCCCCTCGTAGACGTGGATCTCGTCCAGGACCACGAGGCGCAGGCGCCGCCAGAAGCTCGCCAGGGTGCGGTGGCACGGCAGCAACCGGCAGTGGAGGTAGTCGGGATTGGTCACGAGGATGGGGGCCCCGACGGCTTGGCGCCGGGCGGCGGGGCCGGTGTCCCCGTCCAGGACGGCCGGCGGCGGCAGCCCGGCGCTGCGGGCGAGGCGGCCGAGGGACAGGAGCTGGTCCCTGGCCAGGGCCTTGGTGGGGTAGACGAGCAGCGCCGATCCGCCCGCCTCCGCCGCCGCCAGAGCCGGGAGATGGAAGCAGAGACTCTTGCCCGAGGCCGTCCCCGTGGCCAGCACCGTGTGCCGGCCCTCCCGCACCAGCGCCAGGGCCAGGGCCTGGTGGGTGTAGAGGGCCCCTACCCCCGTCTCGGCCAGCGCCCTCCTCAGGGAGGGGGAGAGGTCGGGCACCGCGGCCGCCCTTTGGGCGGCGCGTCCCGGCCGCACCGCCACCGTCTCCAGGGTGTGCCGCCAGGCCGGGTGGCGTCTCAGCTCCGACAGCAGGGCCTCCAGCATGGTTCACCCCCCCGGGGCCTGGTGAGCTCCGGCCAAGAGTCCGCGAGGGCCGCCGGCAAGACCGGGAGGTATCTGTCATTATATAGCATCCATGCATGTTCAAGTCAGCATCCCCCGCAGGGCCGAGGGCGTGCGCTTATAATCGGCCTGGGATGGGCGGCCGGGCCGTCACGCGTTTCCGGGGGGTGCTGGGCGTGGCGGGTGAGATACGGGTGGACCGGGTGTTGCCGGCGTCCGGTTGGCTGGCCCGGTGGTACCCCGGTCCCTTCGCCGACCTGGCGGCCGGCCTGGAAGTCCCCGCCCTCGGCTTCCGCCTTTGGTCCGACGCGAGTCTGGCGGCCGCGGCGTCGCGGGTGGGGCGGGGGCCCGGCGAGGACGGGTCCGAGCTGGCGCATGGCCTGGCCGCGCGGCAGAGGCGACTGGGCGGAGGGGAAGCGGCCGCGGAGGCGGCGCTGCTCTTGGGCCGGGGAGCACCGGCGGTGGTGGCCGGGCAGCAGCCGGGTTTGCTGGGCGGCCCCCTCCTGACCCTCTACAAGGCTGTGACGGCGGTGGCGCTGGCCCGGCGGGCCGAGGCGGCCCTGGGGACACGGGTGGTGCCGGTCTTCTGGGTGGCCTCGGACGACCACGACGCCAGCGAGGCTGCCACTGTGCTCTTCCTGGACCACGAGGGGCGGGGACAGCCCCTGCGGCTCCCCTTGGCGGGAGATGGCCGGCCGGTGGGCAGCCTCCCCGTGCCCCCGGTGGCCCTCCAGGCGCTGGAGCACGCCCTGGCGCCCGGGGGAAGCCCGTGGCCCCGCGCGGCGGAGGCCCGCTCGCTTCTCCTGCCCGCCACGGCGGGGGTGGCCGACGTGGCCGAGGGGTTCGGCCGCCTTCTGGCCCGCCTCCTGGGGGCGCACGGGCTGGTGGTCCTGGACCCCCTCTGGCCCGAGGTGCGCCGCCTCGCGGCCCCCCGGCTGGCCGCCCTGGCGGCGGCTGCACCGCGCCTGGCCGAGGCGCTGGCGGACGGGGAGGTGCGGGCGCGTGCCGCCGGAGTGCCGGCTTCCTGGGCGGGCGGCGATGCGCCTCTCTTCTTCCTGCGCGAGGGGGAGCGCCGAATCGGTCTCCGGTGGCGGGACGGCTTCCTCCGCGACCGTCACGGGCTTCACCGGCTCGCGCCGGCGGAACTGGCGGCCCTGGCTGCCCGGGACGGAGTCGGTGCCGCCGCGCCCACGCGACCCCTCCTGGAGTCTCTCCTCTTGCCCGTGCTGGGCCACGTGGTGGGGCCGGGCGAGGCGGCTTACCTGGTCCAGTGTTTTCCGGCGTGGCGGGCCCTGGGCATCGAGCCTTTCCTGGTCCACCCGCGTCTGAGCCTGACCCTGGTGCCGCCGGAGGCGGCTTGTCCCGCGCCTCCCCCCGTCACGCCGGAGGAGGCCCTGGCGGGGGAGGAGGCCTGGCTCGAGCAGGAGACGGGCTGGCCGATGCGGGAGGCGCTGACCGCCTACCGGCAACGGCTGGACGCCGCCCTGGACGAACTGGTCCGCTCCCTTCCCCCCGCGGTTCGGGAGGGAGCCCGTGTCCGGGAGGAGGCCAGCCGGCGGCAGGAGGTCCTGTCGCGCCGGCTGGCTCACTCCCTCGGCCGCCTCCTGCGGCGCGCGGCCGGGCCACCATCCCCCCAGAGGCTGGCGGCCCGCTGGTTCTTCCCGCTGGGTCAGCCCCAGGAGAAGGTGCTGGGTGCGGCCACGTGGCTCGCGAGGGAGGGGAGCGGCCTGGTGGAATGCCTGCTCGCGCTGCCTCCGGGCGGCCCCCACAGGTTCGTGGCCCTCGGGGTGCCCGCCGCCGGGCGCGAGCGGGCGGCCGCCGCCGGTACGGAGGGACGCAGGCCGTGAACGGGGATCTCGACCTCCTGGCCTTCGCGCCCCACCCCGACGATGCCGAGGCGGCCGTGGGCGGCATGCTGGCCCTGCATGCGCGGCGCGGCTGGGCGGTGGGGGTGGTGGACCTGACGCGGGGCGAGATGGGCTCCAACGGCACCCCCGCGGAACGGCTGCGGGAGGCCGAGGAGGCCGCCGCCATCCTGGGCCTCGCCCGGCGCGAAAACCTGGGCCTGCCCGACGCCGGCCTGGCGCTCGCCGAGAACCAGGTCCTGGCCGTGGCCCGCGCCGTGCGCCGCCTGCGCCCGCGGCGGGTGCTCCTGCCCTGGCCCCGTGACCGCCATCCCGACCACGAGGCCGCGGCCCGCCTGGTCGGAGCCGGTCTCTTCCGGGCCGGCCTGCGCCGGCTCGACATCGAGGGTCTCCCGCCTCACCGGCCCCGGCTGGTGGCCTGGTACTTCCTCAACGAGGAAGCCAGGCCGAGCCTGCTGGTGGACGTGAGCGACGTGGCCGAGGTCAAGGAGCGCGCCCTGGCCGCCTACCGTAGCCAGCTGGCACCGGCCGGGGGCGGCGGCGAGGCGGACCGGGTGCCCACCCGGCTCACCTGCGGCCACTTCCTGCACCGGGTGCGGAGCCGCGACGCATACTGGGGCAGCCTCATCGGCGTGGAGCGGGCGGAGGCGCTGCGGCTCTTGGCGCCGCCGGGCCTGGCCGACCTGGGGGCCGTCATCCCGCCCGTCTGAGGCGGACGTGGCCCCGGCCCGTCAGGGCGAGCGGGGTAGATCATAGGCGTGCAGCACCCCGTCCGCCCCGCCCAGGAGGAGGGTGCCGGCGGCCACGGCGGGCGACCCGTGGGTTTCCACCCCCGTCGGGCTCCACCAGCGGAGGCGGCCGGTCCCGGCATCCAGGGCCCAGGCTTCTCCGTAGCTAGTGTGGTAGTAGAGGGTGCCTCCCTCCAGGACGGGGGTGCCTACGGCGTAGTTGAAGACCCCGTATTGGTCGTATTTCCAAAGGGTCCGCCCCGAGGGCAGATGGACGGAGTGCACGAAGCCGTTGGCCGACCCGAAGAAGAGGCGGTCGCCCTTCGCCGTGAATCCCTGGGTCCAGTTCTCGGTGTGGACCTCCCAGAGGGGCGAGCCGTCCGCGATGGAAAGGCCCCTGATGACGTCGGCGTAGCCCACGTAGGCCAGGACGTCACCGGTGGCGTACAGGCTCTTGACGAAACCGTCGGGCGACTCCCGCTCCCACCGGGTCCGGCCGGAGGCGGACTCGAGCGCGTAGATCCGCGTCCAGCCGCCTTCGCCCTCGTCGGCGCGAGGGCGGCCGGCGAAGGAGCCGGCCACGAAGAGGAGCCCGCGGTCGGGGAGGAGGGCGGGTTCCCTCAGGGCGTAGTTGCGCGTCTCGGTCCGCCAGAGGACGGCGCCGTCGGTGGCGCGGAGGGCGTAGATGGAGGCCCGGCCGGTCGGGTCCTTCTCCAGGCGGCCGCCGGCGAAGGTAGTGGCAACGTAGAGCCTTTCCCCCTCCCGGACCGCCCGGAAGCGGGCCTCACCCTGGAGGCGGCGGCGCCAGAGGATGCGCCCCGTGTCTTTCTCCAGGGCCAGGAGCCAGCCTCCCTGCACGCCCGCGTAGAGGGCGCGGTCGTCCGCCGCCAGGGAGGGGTTCCAAAGGTGTCCCTTCGCGGGCCGGTAGGACCAGAGGAGCCGACCCGTGCGCAGGTCCAGGGCCGCCAGCACGTCGGCCCGCGAGGCTACGAAGACCCTCCCCTCGGTGACTACGGGCGGAGAGACGATCTCGCCGCCGGTGGGGAAGCGCCACCGTTCGCGCAGAGTCAGCCCCGGGACGGGAGGACGGTCCTTGGAGGCGGCGCCCGCCGGAGCGCCGCCCGCGGCTTCCCCCCCTGCCGATGGAGGTTGCCGGCCCGAGGATATCCCGAGGAGGGCGGTGGCGGTCAGGATGGCTCCCACGCCGACGGCCAGCACCGCCATGCGGGTGCGCCGCCGCAAGAGGGGGACCCCCGGGTACGGGGTGGCTTGCCACCTATCGGCCCCGGGGGTCCCTGTCGCCCTCGGCCGGCGCCTCACGCCGCCAGGCCGCTCCTCACTTGGGCCGGCCCGCCTCGACCGTGGGCCCGTCCCGGTTTTCCTCGGTGATGTCGAAGGGCATGCCGGGCGGCATGCGGTTGTTGCGCAGCCGCGCCCGCAGGACGCTGTTGTTCCAGTCGCCGGGCTTGACGATGGCCACGCAGTCGCCCGTCACGCAGTCGCCGCCCTTCATGATGCCCTCGTAGGTGCCGAGGCCCATCTCGTGGACGGACTCCTCGCTGGTGGCCGTGTGGCAGGAGGTGCACTTCTTCGATCCTTTGTACCAGTAGTCGTCCGTGGTGAAGGCCGGCAGGATGTCCTTTTGGAAGGACCCCTTGCGCACCTTGCCGTCTACGTCCTGGAACTCGAACTCGCCGTTGGGCGCCCCCGCGTCCACCCAGGCGCCGATGAGGTCCACGGCGTGCACGTCGCCGCCGCCCGCCTCCACCACCGGGCCGTCCCGGTTGGCCTCGGTGATGTCGAAGGGCATGCCGGGCGGCATGCGGTTGTTGCGCAGCCGCGCCCGCAGGGGGCTGTTCTTCCAGTCGCCGGGGATCACGATCTTGACGCAGTCGCCTGTCACGCAGTCGGCGCCCTTGAGGATGCCGTCATAGTCGCCGAGGCCCATCTCGTGGACGGACTCCTCGCTGGTGGCCGTATGGCAGGAGACGCACTTCTTCGATCCTTTGTACCAGTAGTTGTCCGTGGTGAAGGCCGGCAGGATGTCGTCCTGGAACGTGCCCACGCACGCCTTGCCGTCCTCGCCCTTGAACTCGAACTGGCCGTTGGGTGCGCCGGCGTCGACCCAGGCTCCTATCAGGTTGACGGCGCGCACTTTGCACCCCTCCGTCTCGGCCTGGCCCTCCGGTGCTATGGCTGTCAGGGCCTCCCGTTCCCGCTCCGCCTGCTCCCGCCGGGCCGCCAGCTGGGACTGGTTGCCCGCGCAGCCAGAAAGGAGCAGAACACCCCCCAGCGCCGCCACTAACAGCAATGCTCGTTTACCACTCATCCTTCCTCGCCTCCTTCCCTTTGTCTAGTAAATTAGACGTAGGGGAATGACCCTCCTGCAGAGAAGTCGAGTTTCGTCGTGAGAATTTTTAGATTCCTTAGGGAAACGCCGGCAAAGGGGCCTTCGCCATCCCAGGGAGCCGCAAACCAGGGGTACCGGCGGTCAGAGCTCGACCCGTTCGACCCGGTCCGATTCCACCAGGAGGGGCAGGTTGTCGATGAGCCGGGCGGAGCCCACCCACGCGGCCACGGCCAGGAGGATCCTGCCCCCGATCGGATCCGAGGGCTCCAGGTCCTCCTGCCTGACCACGGAGGCGTAGTCGGTGCGGGCCAGGGGCTCGGCGTCGAGGACGGCGCCCATGGCCTCCTCGACGGCGGCGCGCCTCCGCTCCCCCGCCGCCAGCGCGGCCTCGCCGGCCAGCAGCGAACGGTAGAGGACGGTGGCGGCCGCCCGTTCCTCGCCGGAGAGGTACGCGTTGCGGGAGCTGAGCGCGAGCCCGTCCGGCGCCCTGACCGTTGGGATCGCCACGATCTCGGTGGGCAGGTCCAGGTCGGCCGCCAGCCGGCGGATCAGGAGGAGCTGCTGGGCGTCCTTGGCGCCAAAATACGCTCTGTCGGGGGTTACGATGTGGAGGAGCTTGGTCACGACGGTGGCCACGCCGCGGAAGTGACCGGGCCGGCTGCGCCCGCAGAGCTTGTCGCCGAGCCCCGCCACCTCCACGAAGGTGGCGAAGCCCGGCCGGTACATCTCTTCGGCGGGGGGAGCGAAGAGGAGGTCCACCCCTTCCCGGAGGAGCAGGCGGCGGTCGCCCTCGGGATCGCGCGGGTAGCGCTCGTAGTCCTCCCGCGGCCCGAACTGGAGGGGGTTCACGAAGATGCTGACGGCCACGCGGTCGCATTCCCGGCGGGCGCGGCGAACGAGGGCGATGTGTCCCTCGTGCAGGCAACCCATGGTGGGGACCAGGCCGACGCTCTCCCCGCGGGAATGCGCCTCGAGCACCGCCACGCGCATGGCGGCGATGGTGGCAATGGATTCCATCGGCCGGATTCGCCTCCCGGGGTGGATCAGCGGCGGTCGCGGCGTCGCGTGCCACCGTCTAAGATGTTATCTGTTGCGCGCGGAGGCGGCCAGGGCGTCGGAGGGCGAGGGGGGACGCGGGTGGAGGATGGGCGGCGGCTGCTGCTGGTGACCCTCGGCTGCGCCAAGAACCTGGTGGACAGCGAGCAGGTGCTGGGGCTGCTGACGGAGCGGGGATGGAGGCTGGCGGGCGCCGCCGCCGACCCCGAGGGCGTGGAGGCCATGGCGGCCGGGAGGGAGCCGGTGGCCGACGTGTGCCTCGTCAACACCTGTGCCTTCGTGGAGGCGGCCAGGGAGGAGTCCGTGGAGACCATCCTGCTCCTGGCCCGGCTCAAGGAGCGCGGCGCCTTCGGCCGCCTGGTGGTGGCCGGTTGCCTCGCCCAACGGTACGCCGGTGACCTGTTGGCCGAGGTGCCGGCGGTGGACGCCGTGGTCGGCACGGGGGACGCCCTGCGGGTGGCCAGGGCGGTGGAGACGGCGGGGAACGGGGAGCGGCGCGACCTGGTGGGGGACCCCACTTGGCTGGCGGAGGCGGCCCTGCCGCGCAGGCTTCTCACGCCCGGCGCCACCGCCTACCTCAAGATCGCCGAGGGCTGCGACCACCGGTGCACCTTCTGCGTGATTCCCCGCCTCCGCGGCCCGTACCGCAGCAAACCCCCCGACCTGGTGCTGGCGGAGGCCCGGTCCCTGGCGGAGGCGGGGGTGCGCGAGCTGGTCCTGGTGGCCCAGGACTCTTCGCGCTACGGACTGGACCTGGAGGGCAGGTTCCTCCTGCCCCGACTCCTGGCGCGCCTGCACGAGGTGGAAGGCATTGCCTGGATCCGCGTCCTCTACAACCACCCCGCCACCTTCACCCCGGACCTGGCCCGGGCCATGGCCGACCTCCCCAAGGTTTGCCGGTACGTGGACGTGCCCCTCCAGCACGGGAGCGACCGCCTGCTGGCGGCCATGGGGCGGGCGCCCGGCCGCGACCGGCTGCTGGCCTGGCTGGACCAGGTGCGGGCGGCCATGCCCGACGCCGTCTTCCGGTCCACCTTCATCGTCGGCTTCCCCGGTGAAACCGACGCCGACCACCGGGAGATGCGCTCCTTCCTGCGGCGGATCGCCTTCGACTACGTGGGTTTCTTCCCCTACTCGGCCGAGGAGGGCACCCCGGCGGCCGGCTTGCGTGGCCGCGTGCGGGCGGACGTGACGGAGAGGAGGCTCTTCGCCCTGCGGCGGTTGCAGGATGGCATCAGCCGGCGGCGCCTGGCGCGCTTCGTGGGAAGGACATTGGAGGTCCTGGTGGAAGGGGAGCAGGCGGGGGAGCGGGGGTTTTACCGGGGGCGGTTCCGCGGCCAGGCCCCCGAAGTGGACGGCGGTGTGGTGCTGGCCTCTCCCGTGGAGCTGGCTCCCGGCCGGATCGTGCGGGCCCTCGTCACCCACGCCGACGAGGCCGATCTGCACGCTACCCTGGAGGATGGTCTGGCGGATGCGCCCTGAGCCGCTGCGGCCCGCCCAGCGGGGCCCGCAGCTTCCGGGCGGGGAGCGGGCGCATCACCTACGGACCGAATAAAGAGGGCCGGAGGAATCCGGCGCCGCCCGCCCCCGCTCCCCGCTGGATGGCGGCCGCCTCGCTCCCCCGGCCCGGTCCGTCAGGACAGCTTGACTACGTTTTGCGCCTGCAGGCCCTTGGGGCCCTCGACGACGTCGAAGGAGACCCGCTGCCCCTCCTCCAGGGCGCGGAAGCCGCGCTCCTGGATGGCGGTGTAGTGCACGAACACGTCGCCCTCGCCGTCGTCCCGCGTGATGAACCCGTAGCCCTTCTCCGCGTTGAACCACTTCACGACTCCCTGCAAACCGCCCTACCTCCAACTCGTTGTCTTCCACCAGCGAACCGCATCTCGCTACTTGCTGCGCAGCCCACGAGGTGCGGCCGACCGGGGAGCGGTTGGCAGGGAGGCCGCTCTCTTTTTCTGCGCTCCCGCCGGGGACGGTAGCTGAAACGGTTGCACCGGCGTCGGTGGTAGTATAGCACCGGCCCCCATGGGCGTCCACGCGCGCCGCGCGCCGGCGCGCGCCCTGACGAGGCGGGGGCCGGCCCGCGCGCCTGCCCCGTCGGGGGAGGCGGGTGCGGCGCGATGCAGCGCGACGGGGGGAGTCCCTTGAGCGGCAAGCCTGCGTGGCTCAGGCGGCCTCTGGTCCCGGCCGGTGCGCCCGTGGCCGGCGTCGTGCGCCGCCTGGGCCTGGCGACGGTCTGCGAGGAGGCGCGGTGCCCCAACCGCGGTGTCTGCTTCCGGCGCGGCACCGCCACCTTCCTCCTGGGGGGAGCCGTATGCACCCGCCGCTGCGCCTTTTGCGCCGTGGCGGGGGGCCGTCCGGCCCCCCTCGACCCCGGAGAACCGGATCGGGTGGCCGCGGCGGTGGCGGCCCTGGGTCTGCGCCATGCGGTCCTGACAGCGGTGGCGCGCGACGACCTGCCCGACGGCGGCGCCGGGCACATGGCGAGGACGGTCCGCCGGATCAAGGAGAGGTGCCGGGCCACCGCGGTGGAGGTCCTGGTTCCCGACTACGGCGGCGACCCCGCCGCCCTGGACGCCGTCCTGGACGCCAGCCCCGAGGTTTTCAACCACAACCTGGAGACGGTGGAGAGGCTCCAGCCCCTGGTACGGCCGGCGGCCTCCTACGGCCGCTCCCTCGCCGTCCTGGCCAGGGCTTCCGCGCGGGGGGAGGGGCTGGTCAAGTCCGGCCTCATGCTGGGCCTGGGCGAATCGGACGCGGAGGTCCGGCAAACCCTGCGCCATCTCCTCGACCACGGTTGCCAGGTGCTGACCCTGGGCCAATACCTCCAGCCCACGCGGGACCACCTACCCGTGGCCCGATACGTCTCCCCGCAGCGCTTCGCGGCCTGGCGGGGTGAGGCCCTGGCCCTCGGCTTCCGCGCCGTGGCCGCCGGTCCCCTGGTGCGCAGCTCCTTCGCGGCCGACCGGCTCGGCGGCCGCCGGCTGTTCTCGGGTAAGGATTGTTCGTCATAGTGATGCGCCGGATATGGGCGTCACGTGGCGGCGGGTGCCGGTGGTGCTGGCGGCGCTCCTCCTGGGCGCCGGGCTCGTGGGCGGATGTGCCGCGGCGCGCCGGGAGCTGGCGGAGGTGCGCCTGGCGGCCGTCTTCCCCTTGAGCGGCGAGCTGGCCCCTTGGGGAGAGGCGGCCCTGGCGGGAGCCGAGATGGCGCTGGCGGAGAGCGCTCCCCGCCTGCGGCGCGTCGGACTGGCCGCCTCCCTGGTGCCCGTGGACGAGGCGGTGCCGGCGAGGATGGTGGCCCGGTCCCACCTCCTGGCGGCGGATCCCCGCGTCGTGGCCGTCCTGGGCCACCTGGACTCGGCCGCCGCCATCCCCGCCAGCGAGATCTACCGGCAAGGCGACCTCCCCCTGCTCTCCCCGAGCGCCACCGCCCCCGAGCTCACCCGCCGCGGACTGGACAATGTCTTCCAGCTCCTGCCCGATGACGGCCTGGAGGGTGACCGCCTGGCGGAATTCGCCGCCCACCGCCTGCGGGCGAGAAGGGCCCTCGTCTTCCACGATGGAACCGCCCATGGGCAGGGGCTCGCCGATTCCTTCACGGACGCCTTCCAGGGCGGGGGAGGCCGCCTGGTCGGCTATCTGGCGGTGGGGAGGGGGGAGGGGCCGTAATGGGCCCTGGCCGGGGAGATCGAGCGCCGCGGGCCCGACGTCCTTTTCTTCGGGGGACTCTTTCCCGACGGCTGCCGCCTGGTGTCAGCCCTCGCCGGCGTCGCGCCGCGCGTGCCTTTCCTGGGAGGCGACGGGGTGGACACGCCTGCCTTCGGGCTTTGCGCCGCGCTGGCGGGGCGAGAGGCTTACGCCGCCGGCTTCCTCCCCCCCGCCGGGATGCGGCTGGCCCGGTTTCGGCAGCGTTTTCGGGCGACCTTCGGTTATCCGCCGGAGCCTGTCTCCGTCTACGCTCACGATGCCGCCCGTTGCCTCCTGGACGCCGTGGAGGCAGCCGCCCGCCGCGCGGCCGGCAGACCGCCGCGCGCGGCGGTGGGGCGGGTGCTGCGCCAGGCTCGCTGCCACGGACTGGCCCTTTCCGCCTCTTTCACCGCCGAGGGGCGAAACCGACTGGCGGGACCAGAGCGCGTCTTCGTCCGGGCCGTGGCCCCGCGCCCGGCCGCCTTCCCTGCCCGCTGAAGTTAATGTAAGCCATGCTGCTTCTTGACTGCGACAGCGCACCGGCCGAGCCCTTATAATCGAATTACATTTGTAGAGCTACAGAGCTGCGCTTCGCGCTCGCCCTGCCGCGCAGGCCCGCCGCCGGCGGGCGCGTCCCGACGGGAGGGAAGGCGGTGCCGGTCCAGGGTATACGTCTGCAGGTCGTCATAGCAACCGCCCTGCTGGGTCTCTTCTTTTTGTTCGGCGTCCAGCGGGCCTACGAGTTCAGCCGCGTCGACCAGCCCCTGGCGGAGTTCTTCCGGTCGCGGTCCGAGGTGGTTGCCTTCGCCGTGCGACCGGGCGAGGGCGGGCTCAGGGTGGAGGTGACCCTGCGGCCCGTGCCCAACCTGCGGGAGGCGTACCTGCCGCTGGAGGAGGGCGTGCGCGCCATCCTCGGCAACCGCCCCTTCCGTCTGGTGGTGCACGACCGGCGCGACCGGGTGCTGGTGGAGCAGTTCTACCGGCTTCACTACCTCTTTCAGGAGGCGGTGGCCACCGGTCGTTTCACGGCCCTGACGGGGGCCCTGGCCGCGGCCAGGGAGGCGGGGATCGACGAGGCCAGCGCCTTCGTGGACGATCGCTACCTCTACGTCCAGCTCCGCCACGGCCGCAGTTACCTGTACGAGCTGGTGCCGCGGGCCGCGGCCGCGCCCGCGCGGGAGGAGGGGGGCAAGCGGTGAGCAAGGAGATAGGCATCGGCCTCGCCATAGCCGTGGTAGCCTTCCTCGCCCTCCAGGGGGTGAACGTGCTTCCCCTCGTCCTGGTGGCGGCCCTGGTGGCCTTCCTGGCCCGGACGGGCGCCCTGCCGGGGCTGGACCGGCGCTTCCTCACGGTCATAGGGGGAAACCAGGGTGCCATACCCAACGTCACCTTTGACGACGTGGGCGGCCAGTCCTCCGCCAAGAAGGAGCTCCTGGAGGCCCTCGACTTCCTCACGCGCCAGGAGCAGGTGCGGGAGCTGGGCATCCGCCCCCTCAAGGGCATTCTCCTGACGGGGCCGCCCGGCACCGGCAAGACCCTCCTGGCCAAGGCGGCGGCCAACTACACCAACTCCGTCTTCCTGGCGGCCTCCGGCTCGGAGTTCATCGAGGTGTACGCGGGCGTGGGCGCCCAGCGGGTGCGGGAGCTCTTCCGCCGCGCCCGGGACACGGCCCGGCGGCAGGGCAAGCGGAGCGCCGTCGTCTTCATCGACGAGATCGAGGTGCTGGGTGGCCGGCGCGGGAAGCACGTGAGCCACCTGGAGTACGACCAGACCCTCAACCAGCTCCTGGTCGAGATGGACGGACTCTCCGTGGAGGACGAGGTGCGGATCCTGCTCATAGGGGCCACCAACCGGGGAGACCTCCTGGACGAGGCCCTGGTGCGTCCCGGCCGCTTCGACCGGGTCGTGCGGGTGGACCTGCCGGACCGCGAGGGACGCCGGCAGATCCTGAGCCTCCACACCCGCAACAAGCCCCTGGCCGCCGACGTGGACTTGGACGCGGTGGCCAGGGAGACCTACGGCTTCTCCGGGGCCCACCTGGAGAGCCTGGCCAACGAGGCCGCCATCCTGGCCATGCGGGAGGGCGGCAAGGAGATTTGGCAGCGCCACTTCGTGGAGGCCATAGACAAGGTCATCATGGGCGAGAAGCTGGACCGGCGTCCCTCCCGGGAGGAGCGTTACCGGGTGGCGGTGCACGAGGCCGGTCACGCCCTGGTGGGCGAGCTGGTGCGGCCGGGCTCGGTGGCCAACATCACCGTGGCCTCGCGCGGCCAGGCCCTCGGCTTCGTCCGCCAGGCGCCCCTGGACGACATGTATCTGTACACCAAGGACTACCTGGAGGACGAGATCTGCCGCTCCCTGGCGGGCGCCGTGGCCGAGCAGCTCTTGGTGGGGAGCCCCTCCACGGGGGCCGTCTCGGACCACCAGCAGGCCGTGGACATGGCGCGGAGGATCATCGTCTCCGGCATGAGCCGGCTGGGCATCGTCAGCGAGGACACGCTGCCCGACGGCGTCCTCAACCGGGTGCAGGGAGAGATCCTGGCCGCCCAGGAGGAGCGGGCGCGGAGGCTCCTCTCGTCCCACCTGGAGGTCCTCAAGCGCCTGGCCCAGCGTCTCTTCGAGCAGGAGTCGCTGGGGGGCGACGTCCTGCGGGAGCTCCTCCGGCAGCACGTGGGGCCGGCGCAGCCCCCCCTGCCCGGCCTGGCGGCCGAGGTGGCGGCGGGCTCCTAATCCCGGGTGGTGAGGGCGTGCGCCCCTCCCCGGCCGGGGCGAGCGCCGGGCCGGATGGGGCCGGCGGCCCGGGCGGCACGGCGCAGGCCCGCCAGATAGAGAGCGCCCACGAGGAGGACATATCCCCACCAGCCGACGGCCTCCAGGATGGTGGGGCGGGCGTTGTACCCGAAGAGGGCCGCCAGGATGCTGGCGAGGAAGCCGCCCGGCGGCACCAGCCCGCTCGTGTCCCACACCACGGCCAGCGTAGGCAGCCAGCCTAGCTGTTGCCAGCTCTGAACGGTGTTGGCCACGAGTCCCCCGCCCAGGAGGACCAGAAGGCCGCCGCTCACCGTGAAGAAGGCCCGCAGGGGCAGGGCGGCCACGCGCCGGTAAAGGGCGTAGGCGGCCAGGAGCGAGACGGCCACGGCCCCCAGTGCGCTGGCCAGGAAGCGGCTGTCGGCGCCTCCCCCCTGCACGAGGGGACCGAGAAGGAGAAGCACTGTCTCCAGCCCCTCCCTGGCCGTGAGCAGGAGGGTGAGCAGGAAGACGCCGGCCGGGCTGGCGTAGCGCGGACAGGCGGCGAGCCCCGCCAGTTCTCGGGTGGCCGTGCCGCGGATCCAGAGGATGACGGCTGTGACGGCCGCCGCCGACAGGGCGAGGAGAACGGCCTCCGTGTTGAGGTGGGCGCGGCCGCCGAGGAGACGCTCCCCCCAGGAGGCGGCGCCCAGGATGCCTGCCACCGGGAGGACGGCCGCCAGGACGCCGACCCAGACCCAGGTGGCGTTGCGGTGGCAGCCGGTGCGGCGGAGGGTGGCGAGGAGGAGGCAGACCAGGAGGCCTGCCTCCAGCGTTTCCCGCAGCACCGTCAGGAAGGCGAAGAGATACACTCCTTCACCCCTCGCTCGTCGAAGAGATTATAACACGGCCAAAAAATGTGTTTCATTTTCATTCAACAATCTGTGGGTGAAGACGCCGGGGCCTTTCCCGGTCGCCGGCCGCGCTTCCGGCTGGGGAGCAGGTGAGACGGCCGGTGGCGGCGAAAAGAGCGGTCGCCGGCCGCGCGGCGGGAGGGAGGTGGGCCGGTGCGGGGGGAGATCGTGGCCGTGGGCACCGAGCTTCTGCTGGGCCAGATAGTCAACACCAACGCGGCCCACCTGGCGCGCCGGCTGGCCGAGGTGGGGGTGGAGGTCTACCGCCAGACGGTGGTGGGGGACAATCGCGGGCGGCTGGTGGCGGCCCTGCGGGATTCCCTGGAGCGGGCCGACCTGGTCCTCACCTGCGGGGGGTTGGGTCCAACTCCCGACGACCTCACCAGGGAGGCGGTGGCGGAGGCCCTCGGCCTCTCCCTCGTGGAGGACGCCGGGGCGCGCCGCGCCGTGGAGGATTTCTGCCGGCGCCATGGCCTGCCCGAGGGGGCCGGGGTGGACAGGCAGTCCCTGGTGCCGGTGGGTGCGACCCTGTTGCCCAACGAGGTGGGTTCCGCGCCCGGCTTCCTCGTCCGGCGGGCGGGGAAAGTAGTGGTGAGCCTTCCCGGCCCCCCCGCCGAGCTCGAGCCCATGCTGGAAAAGGCGCTGGCCCACCTGGACACGCCGGTAGGCGGGCAGGTGATCCTGTCGCGGGTTCTGCGGCTGACCGGCATCGGTGAGGCGGAGGCGGCCAGGGTGGCCGGTGACCTCCTGGAGGGGGCCAACCCCACGGTGGCGCCCTACGCCAGGCCCGGCGAGGTCCAGCTGCGGGTCACGGCGCGGGCCCGCGGGCGCGAGGAGGCTGTTTCCCTCATCCGCCCCGTGGAGGAGGAGCTGCGGCGGCGGTTGGGGGATCACATCTTCGGCGCCGACGAGGAGAGCCTGGAGGCGGTGGTCGGGTCGTTGCTGCGCAGGAGGGGGCTCACGCTGGCCCTGGCCGAGTCCTGCACGGGCGGACTCATCAGCCGCAAGGTGACCTCCGTCCCCGGCAGTTCCGAGTACTTCATCCACGGCGTGGTGGCCTACGCCAACGAGGCCAAGGTGGGCATCCTCGGCGTGCCGCGGGAGACGCTGGCCCGGTGGGGTGCCGTGAGCTGGCAGACGGCGGTGGCCATGGCCCGGGGGGCCGCCTCCCTGGGGGCCGACGTGGCCGTGTCCACCACCGGCATCGCCGGGCCGGGGGGCGGGACGCCCGCCAAGCCGGTGGGGACGGTATACTTCGGTCTGGCGAGTGCCGCGGGTGCCTGGTGGAGGCACCGGATTTTCAGCGGCGGGCGCGCCACGGTGCAGGAGTGGGCCGCCCAGGAGGCCCTGGGCATGCTCTGGACCTTCCTGCGGGGCCGGGAGCCCGGAGAGCGGGCCGGTGGGGAATGACGGCGAGGGACGGGACGGTGCGGGCCTTCGTGGCGGTGACGCCGGACGCCGCCGCGCTGGCCGCTGTCGAGGTCTGGCGGCGGGAGGTGGCCGATGCGGTGGACGGGGTGCGCTGGGTTCCCGCGAGCCAGTGGCACGTCACGTTGCGGTTCCTCGGGGAAACCCCCGCGGCTGCGGTGGAGGGGCTGGTCGAGGGGCTGGGGCACCTGGCCGCGCGCTGCTCCCCTTTTTCGGCGGTACTGCGGGGAGCCGGCGTGTTTCCGCCGCGGGGCGAGCCGAGGGTCCTGTGGGTGGGGGTGGAGGCCGACGAGGCCCTGCGCTCCTTGCGGGACGGGGTCGAGGCGGTGGTGCGGAGCCTCGGCTTTCCGGAGGAGGAGCGACCTTTCTTGCCGCACCTTACCCTGGCGCGGGCGGGTGCCGGTGGCAGCCTCGCGGGGGCGCGGCCCCGTGTGGCCGGCGTCCGCGACCGGGTATGGGGACGTTGGGAGGTCAGGGGGTTCACCCTCTTCAGGAGCGAGTTGCGCCCGGCGGGCGCCGTCCACAGACCCCTCGCGCAATTCAACCTGGGAGGGGCTTGACATATGCTCCCAATATTGAGAGGCTTATGGCCAATGGCAGCGGTGCGGAGAGGGGGGAGACGGGATGATCCAGGACAAGACCAGGGCGCTGGAGTTGGCCCTGGGGCAGATTGAGCGGCAGTTCGGCAAGGGCTCTATCATGCGGTTGGGCGAGGCCACGGCCCGCATGGCGGTGGAGGCCGTTCCCACCGGCTCGCTGGCCCTCGACCTGGCGCTCGGTGTCGGTGGCATCCCCCGCGGGCGGATCACCGAGATCTTCGGCCCGGAGTCGAGCGGCAAGAGCACCCTCGCCCTGCACGTGATCGCCGAGGCGCAAAAGGCCGGCGGCATCGCGGCCTTCATCGATGCCGAGCACGCCCTGGACCCGACTTACGCGCGGCGGCTCGGCGTGGACGTGGACAACCTGCTCATCTCCCAACCCGATACGGGGGAGCAGGCCCTCGAGATCGCCGAGGCCCTGGTGCGGAGCGGCGCCGTGGACGTCATCGTGGTGGACTCGGTGGCGGCCCTGGTGCCGCGGGCCGAGATCGAGGGGGAGATGGGGGACGCCCACGTGGGGTTGCAGGCCAGGCTCATGTCCCAGGCCCTGCGCAAGCTGACGGGCGCCGTCAGCAAGTCCAAGACGGCCCTTATATTTATAAACCAGATCCGGGAAAAAGTGGGTGTGCTCTTCGGCAACCCGGAGACGACACCGGGCGGCAGGGCGCTAAAGTTCTACGCCTCGGTGCGGGTGGACGTGCGGCGGGCGGACGCGCTCAAGCAGGGGACGGAGCCGGTTGGCATCCGTGTGCGGGCCAAGGTGGTAAAGAACAAGCTGGCGCCCCCCTTTCGCCAGGCCGAGTTCGACCTCTTTTACAGCTCCGGCATCGCCCGGGAGGGCGACCTGCTGGACCTGGGCACCGACCTGGGGTTGGTGACGCGGGTCGGCGCCTGGTATGCCTACGGGGAGGAGAGGCTGGGGCAGGGGCGGGACAACGCTCGGGATCACCTGCGGCAGCATCCCGAGCTGGCCGCAGCCCTGGAGGCGCGCATCCGCGACGCCCTGCAGGTGGGCGCGGCGCGCCCGGCGCCGGCGGGCGGGGAGTGACGGCGCGCGCCGGCCTGCGCCCCGTCCCGCCCACGCCTTGACAATAGTAGGCAGACGAGCTATCATGATGCGAGTCGTGGAGACCTGTCTGTCTACTGTTTCTGCGAGAAAACCGCTGGCGGGCAGCAGGGCCGGCGTTTTTCTTGGCCAAGAGCGGGCGGGAGCCCCGTGGGGGCGGCTTCCGGGCAGGGGAGAGAAGGGCCTCTGAGAGAGCGGGCCACCTTGCATCTTGGCGGCCCGTCGCTCATCTGACCCGGGTCGTCGCCTCCGGGTGGACGGAGAGCACGGGACAGTAGAGGGAGCCAGGTCCACGGACCTGGCTTTTTTTCTTTCGATTGCGGGAGGGATGCTCATGGCGACCCTGGCCACGGTATTGCTGGTGGTCGCCTCCGCGCTGGCCGGCGCTCTGGGCGGATACCTGCTCCGCCGCTACACGGGGGAGGCCCGCATCGTCTCCGCCGAGGCCGAGGCCCGGAGGATCAGGGAACAGGCGGCTCAGGAGGCCGAGGCCAAGAAGCGCGAGGCGCTGGTGGAGGCGCGGGAGGAGGCGCACCGGCTGCGTGAGGCCGCGGAGCGGGAGGCAAAGGAGCTGCGGGCCGAGGTCCAGCAGCTGGAGAAGAGGGTACTGCAAAAGGAGGAAGCCATCGAACGCAAGCTGGAGACGCTGGAGCGGCGGGACGAGGAGCTCCAGCGCCGCCTGGCCGACCTGCAGGCGGCCCGCCAGGAAGTGGAGGCTGTCAGGGCGCGGCAGATGGCCGAGCTGGAGCGCATCTCGGCCCTCAGCAGGGAGGAGGCCCGGGAGCAGCTCCTGGCCCAGGTGCGCGAGGAAGCCCGCCGCGACGCGACTCTCCTCATGCGGGAGATAGAGGAGGAGGCCCGTGCCGAGGCGGAACAGCGGGCCAGGGAGATCATCGGCCTGGCCGTCCAGAGGTGCGCCGCCGACCACGTGGCCGAGATCAGCGTCTCGGTGGTCAACCTGCCCAACGAGGAAATCAAGGGTCGCATCATCGGGCGCGAGGGACGCAACATCCGGGCCTTCGAGGCCCTCACGGGGGTTGACCTCATCATCGACGACACGCCCGAGGCCGTCGTCATCTCCGCCTTCGACCCCGTCCGCCGGGAGAAGGCGCGCCTGACGTTGGAAAAGCTCGTCAGCGACGGCCGGATTCACCCGGGGCGCATCGAGGATACCTACCACAAGGTGGAGCGGGAGGTGGACGCGGCCATCCAGCAGGCGGGCGAGCAGGCCTGCCTGGAGGCGGGGGTCCACGGGCTGCACCCGGAGCTGGTGCGGGTGCTGGGCCGCCTAAAGTACCGGACCAGCTACGGCCAGAACGTCCTCAAGCATTCCGTGGAGGTCTCCCGGCTGGCCGTCCTCATGAGCACCATGCTGGGCGCCGATGTGGAGGTGGCGCGCCGGGCGGGGCTCCTCCACGACCTGGGCAAGGCCCTCGACCACGACGTGGAGGGGACCCACGTCAACATCGGCATGGACCTCCTGCGCAAGTACGGGGAAGCGGAGGCCGTCATCCACGCCATGTCCACCCACCACGGCGAGTACGAGGCCCAGTCGGTGGAGGCCGTCCTGGTCAACGCCGCCGACGCCATCTCGGCGGCCAGGCCCGGGGCCCGGCGAGAGACCTTGGAGAGTTACATCAAGCGCCTGGAGAAGCTCGAATCCATCGCCAAGTCGTTCCAGGGAGTGGAGAAGGCGTACGCCATCCAGGCGGGGCGCGAGGTCCGCATCATGGTGAAGCCGGAGCAGATTGACGACGTGGAGTCCTACCGGCTGGCCAAGGACATAGCCAAGCGCATCGAGGGGGAGCTCCAGTATCCCGGACAGATCAAGGTGACGGTCATCCGGGAGACGCGGGCGGTGGAGTTCGCCCGCTGAGGGGGAGCCCGGCGTGCGGGTGCTGGTGATCGGGGACGTAGTGGGGCGTCCGGGCCGCCAGGCGGTGGCCGAGGCAGTCCCGCGCCTGCGCCGAGAGCGGCGGCTGGACCTGGTGGTGGCCAACGGAGAGAACGCCGCCGGACGGGCCGGCATCACCCCCGGCGTGGCGGAGGAACTCTGGAACGCCGGCGTGGACGTGATCACCCTGGGCGACCACGCCTGGGACCAGAAGGAGATCATCCCGGCCATGGACGAGTTGGGGGGCATCGTCCGGCCCGCCAACTACCCCGTCGCCCCCGGGCGGGGTTGGCTGGTGGTGGAAACCGCCGGCCTGCGCCTGGCCGTTCTGAACCTCCTCGGCCGGGTCTTTCTGCCCCTGCACCCCGACTGCCCCTTCCGGACCGCGGACCGGGTCCTGGCGGAGCTGGACGGCCAGGCCGACGCCGTCCTGGTGGACTTTCACGCCGAGGCCACCTCGGAAAAGGTGGCCCTGGGCTGGCACCTGGCCGGGCGGGTGGCTGCCGTGGTGGGAACCCACACCCACGTCCAGACGGCCGACGAGCGGATCCTCCCCGGCGGAACGGCTTACATCACCGACGCGGGCATGACGGGGCCGGCCGACGGCATCATCGGCGTGGAGCGCGAGGCCGTCCTGCGGCGGTTCCTGACGCAGATGCCCGCCGCCTTCGCTCCGGCCAAGGGTGCCCGCCAGTTCAACGGCGTCGTGGTGGAGCTGGACGGGTCCTCGGGCCGCGCCGTTTCCATAGAGAGGATCGCCTTGAGAAAGGACGAGAGCGGCGAATAGCGGCTCGTCTGCTCTGTCTAACGGCCGATTTCCGCCGATATCCGCTGCTAACGCCTTGTTACACCTCTTGCCCCCTTTGACAACGAAGTTATCATGGTACGGGCGCCCGCTGGGGGTATCAGACTTGGAAGTGTTGAAAGTATCAGGTCAGTCGCGTCCCGGCTCGGTGGCCGGGGCCCTGGCCGCCGCTGTCCGTCGGGACGGTTGCGTGGAGTTGCAGGCGGTGGGGGCCCTGGCCGTCAACCAGGCCGTCAAGGCCGTGG